>NZ_JBHVFU010000003.1:460612-626550 GCF_042801455.1 Streptomyces sp. NPDC057565
TCGTGGCACCCGAGCCGCCGAAGGACACCACGCCGCCCGACACCTCCGCGACAGTGTCCGGAACCAAGGACTCCGCCGGGAACTACGTGTCCAGCGCCACGGTCACAGTGACCGCCTCCGACGCCGATTCGGGTGTGGCGGGAATCGAGTACTCGCTCGACGGTGCGTCCTATCGCAACTACACGGCGCCCGTTGACGTCGACGCCGTGGGCCGGCACACGCTGAGCTACCGAGCGACCGACAAGGCGGGCAACACCTCCACGCCGCAGTCGGTGGAGTTCACCGTCGTGGCGGCTCCGCCCGCTGACAGGACGCCGCCGCAGGTGTCGGCCTCCGTATCCGGCACGAAGAACGACTCCGGTGACTACGTCGGCAGTGCGACGGTGACGGTGACGGCTTCGGACGCGGAGTCGGGTGTGGCCAGGATCGAGTACTCCCTCGACGGCGGCCCCTACCTGCAGTACTCCGCCCCGGTGGCGATCGACAGAGCCGGGAGCCACACCTTGCTCTACCGGGCCAGCGACAAGGCCGGCAACACCTCCACGCCGCAGTCGCTGTCCCTCACCGTCGTCGACAGCAAGCCGCCGACCGACTGTCCTGAAACGGACAACCGCTCCACCGTGTTCACCGGCTCGATCAACACCGGTGTCCCGAACCGCGTCACGACCAACGGCTGCACGGTCAACGAGCTGATCGAGGATCACCGGGCCTGGAAGAACCACGGCGCGTTCGTCTCACACGTCGGGGAGATCGTCACGACGCTGCGTAAGGAGGGAGTCCTGGACCAGCGGGAGGCCGCCCTGATCAAGAAGGCGGCCGGCCAGTCCGACGTCGGCATACCGAACCACAGTCTCGCCGGTCGCTGAGTTCACGGCCGGGCGGTGACGCCGCCTGAGCCGAGTGCCTCGGCCGGCTGCGGCAGCGGCCCGCCGAGCGAACCGGACAACGCACCAAAACCGATGGGGTGGAGAGCTGGACGTGCTCCACCCCATCGGGCCTGGTCGCCTCCGCAAGAGCCTGGGCGGCAACGAGACTGTTCTGCTTCGAACCGGCTTTGTCCAACTGCTGATGAAAGTCCTGTGACTCGGTTTCTTTTGCCGTCGACTGCACGGTGCTACGGTCCGGTAGAAGCCGCGCCCCCAAGCACCGGGCATGCGAACGGCTCTGACCACGACGGGGGCGGCGTGAGGAGTACGACGGCTCGACCGGCCAATATGCATCAGGCTCGGCTGCTCCGCCTCCTGCGCGACCTCGGCCCGCAGTCCCGGGTCGCCCTGGGGGACCTGGTCGAGCTGTCGCGCTCCAAGCTCGCGTTCGAGATCGACCGGCTGCTGGAAACCGGTCTGGTCGTCCCGGACGGCCTCGCCGCCTCCCGCGGCGGCCGCCGCTCGCACAACGTCCGGGTCGCCCCGTCGCTGCGGTTCCTCGGCGTGGACATCGGCGCCACCTCGGTGGATGTCGCGGTCACCAACGCAGAGTTGGAGGTCCTCGGCCACGTGGCCGAGCCGCTGGACGTGCGCGAAGGCCCGGTCGCGGTCTTCGAACGGGTGCTGGCGTTGGCCGGCAAGCTGCGCGAGGCGACGTCGACGGAACACTTCGACGGTGCCGGGATCGGCGTGCCGGGACCCGTCCGGTTCCCGGAGGGCGTCCCCGTCGCGCCGCCGATCATGCCCGGGTGGAACGGCTTCCCCGTCCGCGAGGCGATGAGCCAGGAGCTCGGTTGCCCCGTCCTCGTCGACAACGACGTGAACCTGATGGCCCTGGGCGAGCAGCAGGCCGGCGTCGCCCGGTCCGTACGTGACTTCTTGTGCGTGAAGCTCGGGACCGGCATCGGCTGCGGCATCGTCGTCGGCGGCGAGGTCCACCGCGGCATGACCGGCAGTGCCGGCGACATCGGCCACATCCAGGTGGAGCCGGACGGTCTGCGGTGCGCCTGCGGCAACACGGGCTGCCTGGAGGCCTACTTCGGCGGGAACGCCCTCGTACGCGACGCGACCGCGTTCGCCCAGTCCGGCCGCTCGACGGAGCTGGCCGGACGGCTTGCATCGGCCGGCAGGCTGACCCCCGAGGACGTGTCGGCCGCCGCGGCCGCCGGGGACGCCGCGGCCCTGGATCTGATCCGCTGGGGAGGCAACCGTACTGGTCAGGTCATCGCCGGCCTGGTCAGCTTCTTCAACCCCGGCCTGGTCGTCATCGGAGGAGGGCTCACCGGACTGGGCCACAACCTCCTGGCGAGCATCCGCACCCAGGTCTACGGTCAGTCGCTGCCGTTGGCGACCGGCAACCTGCCGATCGTGCTCGGCGAACTCGGCCAGGTCGCCGGCGTCGTCGGCGCCGCCCGGCTGATCAGCAACCACATCTTCTCACCGTCCTGACGCTTCGTTGCGCGGCCGCAACCCGTGGTGAGGCGGGCCCCGCGACGTACCGCGCCTTGAAAGTGGGGCCGACCGGAGCTCGACCGTGATCAGGAAGGGTGGATTTCGGTCGGATCTTCCTGATACAGACCCATGCTCACGGGCAGGCGTATTGTCCGGCCCGTGACCGAATCCCGCACACAGGCGACGAGGAAGATCATCCTGATGACGTCGGTGTCCCTCGACGGATTCAGCGAGGGACCTGACCGCGACATCGGCTGGCACCTCGTCGACGACGAACTGCACCACCACTTCAACGAAGAGCTCAGCACCATGGGCGGCTTCCTCACCGGACGCGTCACCCACGAGCTCATGGCGGACTTCTGGCCCACCGCCGACGCCGACCCCGCCAACGCCGGACCCGTCGCGGACTACGCCCGAATCTGGCGGGACATGCCAAAAACCGTGTTCTCCCGGACCCTGGAAACCACCGACTGGAACACCACCGTCCTACGCGAAGTCGACCCCGAACAGATCCGGGCAATCACCGCACAGCCCGGCGGCGACCTGGCCCTCGGCGGCGCCGATCTCGCAGCGGCCTTCCGACAGCACGACCTGATCGACGAATACCGGATCTACGTCCACCCCGTACTCATCGGACACGGCAAACCCCTGTTCCAGGCATCCGACACCAGAACCGGCCTCCGTCTCGCCGGGACCCGCACCTTCGGCAACGGAGTCGTCCTCCTCCACCACCGGCGCGCCGACCCCGCCCCGCCGGAGACCCCCCCAGGACACTGACCCCGCGGACCCGCCGCGTGGAACCGCCCCAGAACCCACCCCGCCGCCCCCGCCCCGCGCACGCACCCCGCGAACCCGCACCGGCTCAGCCCTGCGAGAACCCACCTGTGCACCCCCCATCCCATGCGGCAGAGTGGATCCATGTCCGTACTGACGCGCGACGAAGCGCAGACCCGAGCCCAGTTCCTCGACGTGGACAAGTACACGATCGACCTCGATCTGACCACGGGAGACGACACCTTCGACTCCCGCACCGTCATCCAATTCACCGCACTCGCGGCCGGAGACACCTTCGTCGAGCTCAAGCCCGCCACTCTGCGCTCCATCACCCTCGACGGACAGCCCCTCGACCCCGCCGACCTCACCGAGAACCGGTTCCCCCTCACCGCACTCACCCCCGGCGCACACGAACTCCGTATCGACGCCGCCATGCGCTACTCCCGCACCGGCGAAGGCATGCACCGCTTCACCGACCCCACCGACGGCGAAACCTACCTCTACACCCAGCTCTTCATGGAAGACGTCCAACGCGTCTTCGCCGCATTCGACCAGCCCGACCTCAAGTCCGTCTTCGCCCTCACCGTCACTGCCCCCGAAAACTCGACCGTCCTCGGCAACGGCATCGCCCAACACAACGGCAACGGCCGGTGGACCATCGCCCCCACCCCACTGATCTCCACCTACCTCGTCGCCGTCGCCGCCGGACCCTGGCACTCCGTCACCACCGAGCACGCCGGAAAGCCCTTCGGCATACACTGCCGGCGCTCCCTCGCCCCCCACCTCGACGCCGACGCCGACGAAATCCTCGACATCACCCGCGCCTGCTTCGACCGCTTCCACGAAAAATTCGACGAGCCCTACCCCTTCGACTCCTACGACCAGGCATTCGTCCCCGAATTCAATGCCGGCGCCATGGAGAACCCCGGACTCGTCACCTTCCGCGACGAATTCATCTACCGTTCCGCCGTCACCGACACCGAACGCCAAGTCCGCGGCATGGTCATCGCCCACGAAATGGCCCACATGTGGTTCGGCGACCTCGTCACCCTCGCGTGGTGGGACGACATCTGGCTCAACGAGTCATTCGCCGAATACATGGGCTACCAGACCCTCGCCGAAGCCACCCGCTTCACCGACACCTGGGTCGACTTCGGTGTCGCCCGCAAGGGCTGGGGATACGACGCCGACCAGCGTCCCACCACCCACCCCGTCGCCCCCGACCCCGCCGCCGTCCCCGACACCGCATCCGCGATGCTCAACTTCGACGGCATCTCCTACGCCAAGGGCGCATCCGCCCTCCGCCAGCTCGTCACCTGGCTCGGCGAAAAGGACTTCCTCGCCGGCATCAACACCCACTTCGCCCGCCACAAATTCGGCAACGCCACCCTCGCCGACTTCATCGACAACCTCGCCTCCGCCACCGACCGCGACGTCCACGCCTGGGCCGACCAATGGCTCCGCACCACCGGCGTCGACACCCTCACCCCCCACGTCGAGGAAACCGACACCACCTGGTCCCTCACCGTCGACCACCACGGCACCCGCCCCCACCGCATCGCCGTCGGCGCCTACGACCACACCCTCGACACCCAGCCGGGCCCCGACCAGCTCGTCCTCCGCGACCGCTTCGAACTCGACATCCCCCAGGACGGCACCCCCACCACCCGCCCCGGCCGCCGCCCCGCCCTCCTCGTCCTCAACGACGGCGACCTCACCTACGCCAAGATCCGCCCCGACGCACCCTCCTGGAACACCGTCGTACGCGGCCTCTCCGGCATCCCCGACGCCCTCACCCGAGCCGTCATCTGGAACAGCGCCCGCGACATGGTCCGCGACGGGGAACTCGACCCCGCCACCTACCTCGAAACCGCCCGCACCCACCTCCCGTACGAAACCGACCTCGCCCTCCTCCAAGGCGTCCTGGGCTTCGCCGGCACCCAGATCGCCGCACGCTACGTCACCCCGGAAAACCGCCCCGCAGCCCTCGCCACCCTCACCTCCCTCTGCCGCGACCTCATCCGCCGCACAGAAGACGGCACCAACCCCGGCCTCCGACTCACCGCCGTACGCCACCTCATCGACGCCGCCACCCAACCCGACACCATCCAGACCTGGCTCACCGACGGCACCGTCCCCGGCGGACCCGAACTCGACCCCGAACTGCGCTGGCGCATCCTCACCCGCCTCGCCACCCTCGGCGCCATCGACGAAACCACCATCGCCGCCGAACTCGAGGACGACCCCAGCGCCACCGGACAGGAAGGCGCCGCCCGCTGCCGCGCCGCCCTCCCCACCCCCGAAGCCAAAGCCGCCGCCTGGGACGCCCTGTTCAACGACGACACCCTCTCCAACTACCTCTTCATCGCCACCGCACAAGGCTTCTGGCAAGCCGAACAGACCGACCTCACCAGCGACTACGTCCCCCGCTACTACCCGGACGCCACCCAACTCGCCACCCGCCGAGGCCCCGCCATCGCCGAAGCCGCCGGACACCACGCCTTCCCCACCTACGCGATCACCGCCGACAACCTCCACCTCGGCGAACAAGCACTGGACGGCAACACCCTCATCCCCGCCCTGCGCCGCAAGCTCGCCGACCAGATCGACGACCTCCGCCGCGCCCTCGCCGTACGCAACGCCCACTGAACCCACAACCCCGCACCACCCCCACAACCACACACCGCACCACCCGTGCCCGGCCCATCCTCACCACCGAGGGGAAGCCGGGCACACCTATACCACCACCGCCCCCCACCACCACCCCCACAGCCACCACCCGTCCCCCTTTCGAGTTCAGATCACCGAGCTCACCGGCCGCGCCACCAGAAACCCGGACAAGCTGACACGTCCACGCACGCGCGCCCGAAGGACCCCACCACCATGCCCACCCCACCCCTCGCCGGAGGCACCACCGGCCCCGCCGCCCTGCGCCCCCTCCTCGACACCGTCCTCACCGCACTCCACGACGGAGCCCAACAACGCCACGGCCCCCTACCCGCCGGCGGACCCCAAACCGTCACCGACCACATACACCACGCCACCCACCCCCTCATCCCCGACCACGGCACCGGCCCCCACCACGCCCTCCGCACCCTGATCACCGCACTCACCCAAGGCGCCGCAGACCCCGCACACCCCCACTGCACCGCCCACCTCCACACCCCACCCCTCGCCCTCGCCACAGCCGCCGACCTCGCCGCCTCCGCCCTCAACCCCTCCATGGACTCCTGGGACCAAGCACCCGCAGCCTCAACCCTCGAAACCGACACCACCACCGCACTCGCCGCCGAGATCTATCCCCACCAACCCCACCCCGACGCCCTCATCACCACCGGCGGCACCGAAGCCAACCAGCTCGCCCTCCTCCTCGCCCGCGAACGCCACGGCGCCGTACAGACCCTCACCGGCGCCAACGCCCACCACAGCATCACCCGCGCCGCCTGGCTCCTCGGCCTCCCCGAACCCCACACCATCCCCGCCCCCACCGGCGTCATGGACCTCACGGCACTCGAAGAAGCCCTCACCCGGCTCCACAACCCCCACCGTGCCCTCTTCGTCACCGCCACCGCAGGCACCACCGACACCGGCCAGATCGACCCCCTCGACGACATCGCCGACCTCTGCACCACCCACGGCGCCGAACTCCACATCGACGCCGCCTACGGCGGACCACTCCTCTTCAGCCCCACCCACCGCACCAAAATCCACGGCCTCGACCGCGCCCACAGCGTCACCCTCGACCTCCACAAACTCGGCTGGCAACCCGCCTCAGCCGGCATCCTCGCCGTCCCCGACCACCACCACCTCCACCCACTCCACCACCACGCCCCCTACCTCAACGCCCACGACGACACCCAAGCCGGCCTCCCCGACCTCCTCGGCCGCTCACTGCGCACCACCCGCCGCCCCGACGCACTCAAGATCGCCGTCACCCTCCAAGCCCTCGGCCGCAACGGACTCGCCGACCTCATCGACCACACCATCAACACCGCCCACCAACTCGCCGACCTCATCACCCACAACCCCACCCTCGACCTCTACCGACCACCCACCATCACCACCGTCCTCTTCCGCCCCACCAACGCCACCGACCACACCGTCGCCACCGTCCGCCGCACCCTCCTCACCACCGGCCAAGCCGTCCTCGGCCGCGCCCACGCCGACAACCGCCTCTGGCTCAAAGCCACCCTCCTCAACCCCCACACCACCCGCCACGACCTCCAAACCCTCCTCGACCTCATCACCCACCTCACCCACACACTCCAGAAAGGCAACCCACCCCGATGACCGACCGACCCACCCCCGACCCCGGCCAGCCACACGACCTCGTCGGCATCGGCATCGGCCCCTTCAACCTCTCCCTCGCCGCCCTCGCCCACGGCATCCACCCCCTCGCCGCGGCCTTCTACGAACAACGCCCCGCCTTCCACTGGCACCCCGGACTCCTCATCGACGGCTCCAGCCTCCAGGTTCCCTTCCTCGCCGACCTCGTCACCCTCGCGGACCCCTCAAGCCCCTGGACGTTCCTCAACTACCTACGCAGCCGCGACCGCCTCTTCCCCTTCTACTTCGCCGAGCGCTTCCACATCCAACGCGCCGAATACGACGCCTACTGCCGCTGGGTCACCGACCAACTCCCCGGACTCCACTTCGGCCACCAAGTCGACGCCATCCGCTGGAACCCCGAACGCACCCTCTACGAAGTCGACTTCACCCAACTCGACACCCACGGCGAAGTCGAAGCCCTCGGCCGCGCCCACACCCGCCACATCGCCCTCGGCATCGGCACCGAACCCTTCATCCCCGAACCCCTCAAACCCCTCGCCCAAGCCGAATCCGTCCCCGTCATCCACTCCGCCGACTACCTCCACCACCGCGAACAACTGCTCCAGGCCGAACACATCACCGTCATCGGCTCCGGCCAATCAGGCGCCGAAATCTTCCTCGACCTCCTCCGCGCCCGCCCCGCCGGACACGAAAAACTCCACTGGCTCGCCCGCACCGGCGCCTTCGCCCCCATGGAGTACTCAAAACTCGGCCTCGAACACTTCACCCCCGACTACAGCCGCTACTTCCACGCACTCCCCGAATCCGTACGCGACGAACTCATCCCGAACCAATGGCAACTCCACAAAGGCATCGACGCCGACACCATCGCCGCCATCCACGACGAGCTCTACCGACGCACCCTCCACGGCGGCTGGCCCGACACCACCCTCACCCCCGGCGTCCACGTACGCACCGCAGGCCGCCTCGCCAACACCCGCGTCGAACTCCACCTCGAACACACCCAACAGAACACCCGCACCCGCCTCACCACCGACGCCGTCGTCCTCGCCACCGGCTACCGCGAACGCCCCCTCGACCGCCTCCTCACCGGCCTCACCCCCCACATCCGCCGCGACGCAGCCGGACGACCCCGCATCGACGCCCAGTTCCGCCTCGAACTCGACCCCACCGTCACCGGCAACATCTACGTACAGAACGCCGAACGCCACACCCACGGCGTCGGCGCCCCCGACCTCGGACTCGCCGCCTGGCGCAGCGCCACCATCCTCAACAACCTCACCCGGACCACCGCCTACCCCCTCCCACAACGCACCGCCTTCACCACCTTCGGCCTCACCCCCCGGAACACCCCCCACATCCCCCACCAGTACCCCGCCCTCATCCCCCTCGTCCGAGGCAACTGACCCCCGCACCCACAACAAAAGGCGGCCGCCCCCTCAAAGAGGAGACGGCCGCCACACCCACCCAACCGCTAGAACACCGGCACACCGTCCCGCGTCAGCCGCCAGTCCACCGAAGCGAACTGCGCACCATCCACCGAACCCTTCGCCTGCACCCAGCCGATGATCGTGTTCCGGATCTCCTCCGAATTCGCCCACAGCTGCTTCGCACCCGGCACATGCGGGAAGTTACCCCCACCGCTCGCCCGATAATTGTTCACCGCCAGCACGAACTCCGCCGCCGGATCGATCGCCTTGCCCTCGAACGACAGATTCACAATCCGCGAACCATTCGGCTTCGCAATATCGATCTCATACGTCAGACCCGACACCGCGTCATAGTTGTAGTCCGGCGTGTTGTCCGCATTCGTCAACTTCGACGTATCCACCGGAGCACCCGCAGTCGTCTGCACGTAATACCGCGCCGAGAACTCCAGATAATCCTTGATCTGCGCACCCGTCAGCAACCGTGCCTCAAGCGTGTTCTCGAACGGATACAGCCCCGCCGCATCCTTGATCGTCACATTCCCCGCCGGAATCTGCGCCGTACGGGAGAAACACGACGCCTGCGACAGCACAGGCAGCGACGCATACGCGCCACCCGCCAGAGCCGCCTTCACCGTCTCCGCCTGAACCACATTGATCAGATCAATGATCGGCTCATCCTTCCAGGCCGCCTCCGCCGTCGTCATCGCCGCCGTCGACGTACCGATCACCTGATTGACGTACGCCACAACCTTCTTGTGCTCATCCGCCAACAACCCCGTGATCTTCGGGTCCTCTGCCACCACGTTCGAGTTCAACACCCGCGAACCCGCACCCTCCACCACCCAGCGGCCCTTCTCCCACACCAGATCGAAGTCGAACAGCGTCAACCGCTGCCCCCACTTCAACGGCTCGGAGAGCACCACCTTCTTGCCCGTCTCCTTGTTCTCCACGAAGTACTCGGGGATCTCCAGGTGAGCATGACCGACAAGAATCGCATCGATACCCGGCACCTGCTCCGCCACCAGAGCCGCCGCGTTCTCCACGTACGGAACCTGATCACCGTACGACGACGTCCCACTGGTCCCCGAATGCGCCGACACGATCACGACATCCGCCCCCATGGACCGAAGCCGCGGCACGAACTTCGCCGCCTGCTCCTCCAACCCCGGGAACACCATCCTGCCGCTGACATTCGCCTTGTCCCAGATCGCGATCCCCGGGTTCGTCAGACCCAGAATCGCCACCTTCACATCCCGACCGTGCGGCGTACGCATCCGCTTGATCACATACGGGGCGAACGCCGGCCGCAACGTCTTCGCATCCAGCGCGTTCGCACCCAGCAGCGGAAAATCACACTGCTCCTCGAACTTCCGCAGCACCGGAATACCGTAGTTGAACTCATGGTTGCCCAGCGCCGCCGCGTCATACCCGATCGCGTTCATCGCCTGCGCCATCGGATGGACCGGACCACGCTCCGCCGTGATCGGATCGATCTTCGCGTAGTAATACGAAAGCTGAGTGCCCTGGATCGTGTCACCCGCATCGATCATCAGGGTGTTGTGACGGCCCTTCTCCGCACGGACCTGCTCCACCAGCGTCGAGATCTTCGCCAGACCCACATCGTTGTGCGCCTTGTCGTCGAACTCCTTGTCCGTGAAGTAGTCCCAGTTGAAGACATTCCCATGCAGATCGGTCGTACCCATCACCGTGAACGAGTACCGCTTCGGCGGACGCCCGGACCCGCGACCCTGGGCCTCGGCAGGCACAGCCATACCCCCAGCCATCGCCACACCGGCCCCGGCCGCAGCCGAAGTGCCCAGGAACGTCCTACGGTTGAGCGGCATCTCGTCTCCCACAGATCAGATCTCGCAGTACACAACGCGCGTAGATAATGACCCACCGGCCACGCCCCGCAACACCCCCTGCAGGTTTCTATCTGATGACCACACGGGTCAGACCCCGACGCGACAGTGGCCCCATGCCCCACACGCCGGCCCCCTGCGGCACCCCCGGCCACCCCCCCGCGCCCGCCGCACCCGGCAGCTTCCGCGGCCGCGCCGCATACGGCGGAGCAGAACCCGAAACACTCCCCGCCCTCGACCTCGAACCCCAACGACAGACCGTCTACGCCCAGGTGGACGCCCGCTTCACCATGGAACCCCCAAAACTCTGAAAACAATGCTCATCAGAGCACCCCGCTGCACAATTCAACACTTGTCAATAACCCTTCACCCAAAGGTTGTTGAGACGACACGCAGGCCCAATTCGCTACCCGTAGGTAAGGTCTAGGCTCAAACCATGCGCCGAGCAAAAATCGTCTGCACCCTGGGCCCAGCCACCGACACATACGAGCAGATCAAGGCACTCGTCGAAGCCGGAATGGACATCGCCCGCTTCAACCTCAGCCACGGCTCCTACGTCGAACACGAACAGCGCTACCGCCATGTACGCAAAGCCTCCGACGAAACCGGACGCAGCGTCGGGATCCTCGCCGACCTTCAAGGCCCGAAGATCCGCCTGGGCCGCTTCCGCGAGGGCCCCGTACTCCTTGAACGCGGCGACAGCTTCACCATCACCGTCGAACCCACCGAAGGCGACCGCAACACCTGCGGCACCACCTACGAAGGCCTCCACACCGACGTCACCACGGGCGAACGCATCCTCGTCGACGACGGCCGCGTCACCCTCGAAGTCACCGACGTCGACGGCCCCCGCGTCCACACCACCGTCATCGAAGGAGGCATGGTCTCCGACAACAAAGGCCTCAACCTCCCCGGCGTCGCCGTCTCCGTCCCCGCACTCTCCGAAAAGGACATCGAAGACCTCCGCTGGGCCCTGCGCACCGGCGCCGACGTCATCGCCCTCTCCTTCGTACGCAGCGGACGCGACATCGACGACGTCCACCGCATCATGGACGAAGAAGGCCGCCGCCTCCCCGTCATCGCCAAAGTCGAAAAACCCCAGGCCGTCGAGAACATCGACGACATCGTCGCCGCATTCGACGGCATCATGGTCGCCCGCGGCGACCTCGGCGTCGAAATGCCCCTCGAACAAGTCCCCATCGTCCAGAAGCGCGCCATCAAACTGGCCAAGCGCAACGCCAAACCGGTCATCGTCGCCACCCAGATGCTCGACTCGATGATCGACAACTCCCGCCCCACCCGAGCCGAAGCATCCGACGTCGCCAACGCCGTCATCGACGGCACCGACGCGGTGATGCTCTCCGGCGAGACCAGCGTCGGCAAATACCCCATCGAAACGGTCCGCACGATGTCCCGCATCGTCGAAGCAGCCGAGGAAGACATCCTCGCCAAGGGCCTGCCCCCGCTCACCGACCGCAACAAGCCCCGCACCCAGGGCGGCGCGGTCGCCCGCGCAGCCGCCGAGATGGGCGACTTCCTCGGCGCGAAGTTCCTCGTCGCCTTCACCCAGAGCGGCGACACGGTCAAGCGCCTCTCCCGCTACCGCTCACCCATCCCGCTCCTGGCCTTCACCCCGGACCCGGCCACCCGCTCCCAGCTGAACCTCACATGGGGCGTCGAGACCTTCCTCGGCCCGCGCGTCGACTCCACGGACGCGATGGTCGCCCAGGTCGACGAGGAGCTCCTGCGGATCGGCCGCTGCGAGAAGGGCGACATCGTGGTCATCACGGCCGGCTCCCCGCCGGGCGTCCCCGGATCGACGAACCTGGTGCGCGTGCACCACATCGGCGAGGACGACAGCCCCAAGTAGATCGGTCGTCAGTGCTTCGGCCCGACGTGAGCGTCCATGAGAGCGACGGACGCCCGTCGGGCGACGGAGATGTTGTATTTCCTGCCCGCGCGCGTGCAGTGCTTCCACTCGACGCCCAGCTTGTCGAGGGTGTCGGTGTAGAGCTGCCTGATGTCGTCCGAGACGTTGGTGAACCAGTACCTCGGGTACTCGTAACGCTTGCGCTCGCCACCGACGAGGCGAGTGGTCCAGTTCATGTTGCGACACCCGTCGGAATGGATCAGGCCCCGGACGAAGTCCCAGGGGTACGCGTCCACGATCTCCTGCTGCCAGGGTTCGAGGGCGATGAGCCGCTCGTGCTTCTTGCCCGGACCGTGCTGCGGGAAGAGGCACCAAAGGTGTTTCGAGTTCATCTTCACTTCGTGGCAGCCTTTCCGGCGGACTCTGCATACGGAGTTCTCGGGAAAGACGGCGCGCATGGCCCCTTCGCACAGATCCATGAGGCCAGGCCACGAGTCGGCGCAGGTGACGGACAGGCTGGGCGTCCGCATGGCCCTGTTCTGGATTATGTGTCCGTCGCCGAGGTAGAGGCCGAGGAGGTACGCGTACGCCGACTGATTCAGCTGCCCGTCGCATCGGGGGCAGAACGAACGATGTGCTCCGGGGCACTCACCGCGTT
Organism: Streptomyces sp. NPDC057565; assembly: GCF_042801455.1. Taxonomy (NCBI): domain Bacteria; kingdom Bacillati; phylum Actinomycetota; class Actinomycetes; order Kitasatosporales; family Streptomycetaceae; genus Streptomyces; species Streptomyces sp. NPDC057565. The sequence continues at coordinate 473,875 of NZ_JBHVFU010000003.1, forward strand.
TGGCGCGGTCCATGTGCTTCCAGTAGCTGATGGTGCCTGCGGGCACATTCAGCTTCCGTGCAACGTCTGCATTTTTTGCGCCAGCTCGGAGAAGGGCGATCGCTTTGTGTCGAATCTCCGGTCCGTGGAAGTTCATACGGACACCATGAGTTACAGACCGCCACCAGAGGTAGCAGAAAGCGGATGTTCACGAGAACGTGAACATCCGCTTTGGGATGTGCCGGGTGCGGGAGTCGAACCCGCACGTCCTTTCGGACAGATGTGTTTGAGACATCAGCGTCTGCCATTCCGCCAACCCGGCTGGCCAACCTCGGGCGAGTCTACCGGGTCACCGCAGGTCCTCGCAGCTAGGTAGGCTGCAGGAGCAGCAGCATCTGCCCGGCCCGCAACGAGGAGCCCCGTGACCACGCCCGAGTCGCCCCAGCCCGTCGCCGACGACGACAAGTCGCACGTCCCGCCGCTGACGACCCGCGTCGTCATCGCCGAGGACGAGGCCCTCATCCGCCTCGACCTCAAAGAGATGCTCGAGGAAGAGGGCTACGCGGTCGTCGGCGAGGCCGGTGACGGCGAGAAGGCGGTCGAGCTCGCCCGGGAGCACCGGCCCGACCTCGTCATCCTCGATGTGAAGATGCCGATCCTCGACGGCATCTCCGCTGCCGAGCGCATCTCCGAGGAGTCCATCGCGCCCGTCCTGATGCTCACCGCTTTCTCGCAGCGCGACCTGGTCGAGCGGGCCCGGGACGCCGGGGCGATGGCGTACCTCGTGAAGCCGTTCAGCAAGAGCGACGTGGTGCCGGCCATCGAGATGGCCGTGTCCCGGTTCGCGGAGCTGAAGGCGCTGGAGAGCGAGGTCGCGGACCTCGCGCAGCGGCTGGAGACGCGGAAGCTGGTGGACCGGGCGAAGAGCATTCTGCAGACGGATTACGGGCTGTCGGAGCCGGCGGCGTTCCGGTGGATCCAGAAGACGTCGATGGATCGTCGGCTGTCGATGCAGCAGCTCGCCGAGGCGTTGATCGAGGATGCCGAGGAGAAGAAGAAAGCAGCGAAGGACGGCGAGTAGCCGCGTAGGTACGTACGGCTGAGGCCCGCACCCCGGATCGATCGGGGTGCGGGCCTCATGCGTGTGGAGGGGTGCGGGTCAGTCCTCGCCGAGGTACGCCTTGCGGACGGATTCGTCGTGGAGGAGGTTCTGGCCGGTGCCGGAGAGGACTATCTTGCCGACCTCCATGACGTGGCCCTGGTCGGCGAGTGAGAGCGCGGCCTGGGCGTTCTGCTCGACGAGCAGGATGGTGGTGCCCTGGGCCTTCAGCTCGACGATGGTCTGCATGATCTTCTGCATCATGATCGGGGAGAGGCCCATGGAGGGCTCGTCGAGCATGAGCAGTTTGGGCTGGGACATGAGGGCGCGGCCCATGGCGAGCATTTGCTGCTCGCCGCCCGAGAGGGTTCCTGCGGCCTGCTTCCGTCGTTCCCCGAGGATGGGGAAGAGGTCGTAGGCGCGCTGGACGTCCTTTTCGATGCCTGCTTTGTCGTTGCGGAGGTAGGCGCCGAGGAGGAGGTTCTCGGTGATCGTCAGCCGGGGGAAGATGTGGCGTCCCTCGGGGGAGTGGGCGAGGCCCAGGGAGACGATCTTGTGGGCGGGGATGTTGGTGAGTGGTTTGCCCTCGAAGAGGATCTGGCCGCCGATGGGCTTGAGGAGGCCGGAGAGGGTGCGCAGGGTGGTGGTTTTGCCTGCGCCGTTGGTGCCGATGAGGGTGACGACCTGGCCGGCTTCGACGGTGAAGGAGATGCCTTTGACGGCTTCGATCTTGCCGTAGGCGACGCGGAGGTCTTCGACCTGGAGCAGTGCGGTCATTGGGTGTCCTCCTCTTCGGTGCGGGTGGTGCTGGTGTCGTCGGCGGGGGCTTCGGCGTGTGCTTCGGCTTCCGCTGCTTCGACTTCGGCGACTTCTTCGGCGCCGGGGGCGCCTTCGAAGGGGGTGCCGAGGTAGGCGGCGACGACGCGTTCGTCGCTCTGGACGACGTCGGAGGTGCCTTCGACGAGCTTTTCGCCCTGTACGAGGACGGCGACGCGGTCGCAGAGGTTGAAGATGAACCGCATGTCGTGCTCGATGACGAGGACGGCGATGCCTTGGTCGCGGATGGCGAAGATGAGTTCTTCGGTGACGCGGGTTTCCTGGGGGTTCATGCCGGCGGTGGGCTCGTCGAGGAGGAGGAGTCCGGGGTCGCTGGCGAGGGCGCGGGCGATTTCCAGCTTGCGCTGGTCTCCGTAGGGGAGGTTGCGCGCGAGGTGGTCGGCCTTGGTGTGGAGGCCGATGAATTCCAGGAGTTCCATGGCGCGTTCCCGGCTGGCGTTCTCGGCCTTGGTGAAGCCGGGGAGGCGCAGGAGGGCGGACCAGAGGCCTTCTTTGGTGCGGGTGTGGCGTCCGACGAGGACGTTTTCCAGGACGGTCATGTTGGCGAAGAGCCGGATGTTCTGGAAGGTGCGGGCGATGCCTGCCTGGGTGACGAGGTGGGGCTTGGGCGGCAGGACGGTGCCTTTGTAGCTGACTTTGCCTTCGGTGGGGACGTAGAGCCCGGTGAGGCAGTTGAAGAAGGTGGTTTTGCCTGCGCCGTTGGGTCCGATGAGGCCGACGATTTCGCCTGCGTTGACGGTGAGGTCGACGTTGCGTACGGCGGTGAGGCCGCCGAAGCGCATGGTCACGCCGCTTGCGTCGAGGACGGTGGTGGCGGTTTTCGTGGTGGTGGTCATGGTGGTCACGCCCCCGCCTTGGCGATGCCGGCGCCGGTTTCCTCGGACTGCCGTGGTTCCGGTACGTCGATCGGGTCGTTCTCGTGGAATTCGAGCTGTTTCCTGCGGTCGGCGACGAGGCCTTCGGGGCGGAAGCGCATCAGGAGGATGAGCGCGATGCCGAAGAGGAACAGCTGGTAGTCCTGCATGAACTGGAGTTTGGCCGGGATGAGGTAGAGCAGGGCTGCGCCGACGAAGGGTCCGCTGAGTGTTCCCATGCCGCCGAGGATGACGGCGGCGAGGAGGAAGGCGGAGTTGGGGGGTACGGAGCCGGCGAATTGGTACTGCTCGGGCGTCACGGTGTAGTTGACGTGTGCCTGGACGGTGCCGGCGAGGCCGGCGAGGGTGGCGCCGAGGGCGAAGGCGAGCAGCTTGAGCCGGAAGGCGTTGATGCCCATGGCGGTGGCGGCGGTTTCGTCTTCGCGGATGGCGACCCAGGCGCGGCCGATGCGGGAGTCTCCGGAGCGTCGGAAGACGAGGACGACGACAGCGGTGACGACGAGCATCAGCAGGTAGTAGTTGGCGGGCCTGCTGAGGGTGAAGGGGCCGATGTCGCGGCTGAGTCCGAAGTCGATCCCGAAGAGGTTGAGGTCCGGGATGCTGGGGATGCCTTGGGAGCCGTTGGTGAGGTCGGGTCCGCTGTTGCCGTTGAGGTTGTTGACGGTGACGCGGAAGATCTCTCCGAAGCCGAGCGTGACGATGGCGAGGTAGTCGCCGCGCAGTCGGAGGGTCGGGGCGCCGATGAGGACGCCGAAGACGAGTGAGACTGCGGCTCCGGTGAGGACGGCGGCCCAGAAGGGGAAGTGGACGCCGATGGCGGAGAGTGGTGCGCCGGAGACGAGGGCCGCGGTGTAGGCGCCGACGCCGAGGAAGGCGACGTAGCCGAGGTCGAGGAGGCCGGCGAGGCCGACGACGACGTTGAGGCCGAGGGCGACGGTCGCGAAGATGAGGATGTTGACGCCGATGAGGGCGTATTCCGCGGTGTCCTGGGTGAAGGGGAAGCAGAGTGCTGCGACCAGGGCTGCGGTGAGGGCGACGTTGCGGTGCTTCGTGGTCAGCGCGGTGATGCGGGAGATGAGTCCGGCGCGGGTGATTGCGGTGAACGCGAAGGCTGCGGTGATGAGGAAGCCGATGAACTGTTCGGAGTCCTCGGTGGGGATGTCGATGCCGTAGGTGAAGACGTACAGCATGGCGCCGAAGGCTGCGGCGATGATGAGGATTTCGGCCCAGGCGGGGAGTGTTTTGGCGCGGGGTGCCGCGGGTGCGGTGAGGCTGTTGCGGAAGCGCTGCCAGGTGCCGGGCCGGGGGTCGTGCTGGGGGAGTGGTTCGTCGCTGGGGAGTGCGAGTGCGGCGATGGTGGAGATGAGTGCGCCGATGCCGCTGACCCATGCGCCGGGTTCGAGGTTGACGACGCCGCCGAGCTCGTAGGCGATGGCTCCCATGGTGTAGCCGGTGGTGCCGAGGGTGCCGAGGGCGAGGAGCCGGACGGGGCTGTTGGTGCCGCCGGGGGTGAGCCAGCCGAGTCCTCGGATGCCGTATCCGCTGAGTACGAAGAGGAGGGTGAGGACGGCGCTGGTGAGGGTGAGGATCTGGAGGCCGCCGGGGTAGCCGGTGACGGTGAGGTCGCCGGGGAATTCGGAGGTCCAGGTCCAGGCGAGGAAGGTACCGGCGAGGGCGATGGCGGCGCCTGCGGCGGTGAGGGCGCGGGCGACGGGGGCGGGCAGCGGGATGAGCGTGTCCCGGGCGGGTGTGGTGTGGGTGGTCATCCGTATCACGCCCGATCCGCGACGCGTTCGCCGAGCAGGCCCTGGGGCCTGAGCAGCAGGACGATGATGAGGAGGACGAAGGCCCACACGTCCTTCCAGGCGCCGCCGCCGAAGAGGTCCATGCCGGGGACGTCGCTCATGTAGCCGGTGGCGAGGGATTCGGCGACGCCGAGTACGACTCCGCCGAGCATGGCGCCGTAGATGTTGCCGATGCCGCCGAGTACGGCTGCGGTGAACGCCTTGAGGCCCATGATGAAGCCCATGCGGAAGCCGATCTGGCCGTTCTTGAGCCCGTAGGCGACGGCTGCGACGGCTGCGAACGCGGCGCCGATGGCGAAGGCCATGACGATGATGCGGTCGGTGTTGATGCCCATGAGCTTGGCGGTGTCCGGGTCCTGCGAGGTTGCCTGCATGCCGCGGCCGGAGCGGGTCTTGGAGACGAAGAGGCCGAGGGCGATCATGCAGACGGGTGCGGCGATGAGGACGAAGAGGTCACCGCGCTGGATGTTGGCGCCGAGGAAGTCGAAGGCGTCGCCCTTGAACTGGGGGAAGGGGTGGTCCTTCGTGGCGTTGGGGTACCACTTCCAGATGGCCTGCTGGAGTGCGAGGGAGAGTCCGATCGCGGTGATCAGCGGGGCGAGTCTGGGTGCGGTGCGCAGGGGCCGGTAGGCGAAGCGTTCGGCTGCGACGCTGATGGCGACGGAGCATATGACGCCGCCGATGATCATGAGGGGGACGATTGCGAGGAGGTTGGAGCCGGCCGGCATCCAGAGGTACACGGTGAGAGCTCCGAAGCCTCCGATCATGAAGATCTCGCCGTGGGCGAAGTTGATGAGCTGGATGATTCCGTAGACCATCGTGTAGCCGATCGCGATGAGACCGTACATCGCGCCGAGGATGAGTCCATTGGCCAGCTGTTGCGGCAGTTCGTTCACCGCAGGGCCTCCGTGGAGTGGTTCGGATATGGCACCGCGCGGGAGCGCTGGTAGCGCTCCCGCGCGGTCTGGTTTTCTGTTCTGACCGGGAGGGCTTGGTCAGTCCTTCTTGTAGGCCTCGCTGAGCTTGGAGACCCACTTGCCACCGTCGACCTGGTAGGCGGTCATCATGGTGTTGGTGGTGTCGCCGAACTCGTCGAAGGAGACGGGGCCGGTGACGCCGTCGAAGCTGACCTTGCCGACGGCCTCGAGGACCTTGGCGCGGGCGTCGTCGGGGAGCTTGCCGTCGTTGGCGGCGACGACGGCCTTGACGGCCTCGATGATGGCCCAGGTGGCGTCGTAGGTGCCGCCGCCGTAGGCCTCGTAGGCGTCCTTGTAGCCGGCCGCCTTGTAGTCCTCGATGAACTTCTTGGCGGAGTCGAGTTCCTCGACGGGCTTGCCGACGGAGGTGGCGATGTCGCCCTGGGCCTTCTTGTTGAGCTTGATGAAGTCGGCGCTGTACATGCCGTCGCCGCCCATGAGGGGGATCTGGACGCTGTCCTTGAGCTGCTGGCTCAGGGGTGCGCCGGCGGGGTACTCACCGCCGTAGTAGACGGCCTTGGCGCCGGACTTCTTGACCTTGGTGACGACGGCGTTGAAGTCGCGGTCGTCGGGGTTGACGTGGTCGGAACCGGCGATCTTGCCGCCGAGCTCGGTGAACGTCGCCTTGAAGGAGGCGGCGAGACCGGCGCCGTAGGGCTTCTGGTCGTCGATCAGGTAGACCTGCTTGATCTTCGCGTTGTTGAAGAGGTACTTCGCCGCGAAGGCGCCCTGGATCTGGTCCGTGGTGGCGGTGCGGAAGTAGGTCTTGTAGGGGCGCTTCTTGTCGCCGGTCTTCCAGTTGTCGCCCTGGGTCAGCTCGGTGCCCGTGTTGGCGGGGGAGATCTGGGTGAGGCCGGCGTCGTTGAGCGGCTTCTGCATCGACTGGGAGACGCCGGAGTTCAGGGGGCCGACGACGCCGACGACCTTCTTGTTGTCGATGAACTTGGTGGCGTTCTGCTGGCCGACGGAGGGCTGCGCCTGGTCGTCGAGCGGCTGGACCTCGAAGGTGATGCCGGGGACGGTCTTGTCCTTGTTGGCCGTCTTGGCGGCGAGGTCGGCGGAGTTCTTGATGCCGAGGCCGAGGGCGGAGAGGTCGCCGGTCAGGGGCGCGTCGACGCCGATGACGACGGTCTGGTTGTCGCCGCCGCCGCTGCTGTTCTTGCTGTCGTCGCGCGACCCGCAGGCGGTGAGCGTCAGTGCTCCGGTGGTGAGCACTGTGGTGAGGATGAGCAAAGAACGGTGTCGCACGAAAAGTCCTTTCCCTGGCGCGGCCTCCTCTGCTTGAGGTGCCGTGTCGTTCGCCGGGCCGTACTGGGTTGGTACAGGGCCGTGCTGCAGACGCGCCCGGCGGCGCGGTGACTGGCCGTGACTCTAGGCGCAGGTGGCGGAGTCGGGGATGGGTCGGCGGAGGATGTGACTGTCTTGTTATGCCGTTGAGGAAGGCTTGAGGTGGCTGTGGCGACATGTACGGCTTTTTGCTGGACGGTGAAGTGACCGCATTCTGAGAACGCGCAGCTCTGCTAAGGGGCTTGAAGCGATCTTGGTGCTGTCGCGCGATCGGGGGCATGAGGGCGCGACGAGGTGCCCGGTGTCTGCGGGGCCGGGTGCTGTGTGCGGCCCGGTGGCGCTTCGGTATTGCGCGCTTGTTACGCAGTGTTACATCGGGGGGTGTGTGGTCCACGCCCTGTGGTGTCGGTGGGCTGTGTGTGGCTGCCGAGTGGGCCACACAAGGGGTTGCGCGGTCAAGGGTGTTGGGTGTGGATGTTGTTCAACGGTCTTGTGCAGACGGGTAGTTGTGGGTGGATATGACTCTGCCCGGCCGGATTTGCGGTCCGGTCGGGCAGAGGTGTGTTCCGGTGTCGGTGCGTCAGGCGGCCGCGGCCTCGGGGGCGTCGCGGAGCAGACAGGTGAGGCGGGCGGTGCAGACCCTCTTGTCCTGTTCGTCGGTGATGACGATCTCGTAGGTGGCGGTGGAGCGGCCACGGTGTACGGGGGTGGCGGTGCCGGTGACGAGTCCGCTCCGTACCCCTCGGTGATGGGTGCAGTTCAGGTCGACGCCGACGGCGAGCTTGGTGGCGCCGCCGTGGAGCATGGTGCCGACGGAGCCGAGGGTTTCGGCGAGGACGGCGGAGGCGCCGCCGTGCAGGAGTCCGTAGGGCTGGGTGTTGCCTTCGACGGGCATGGTGCCGACGACGCGGTCCGCGGATGCTTCGACGATTCGGATGCCCATGCGTTCGCCGAGGTGTCCGGCGGAGAAGAGTGCGGGCAGGTCGACGCCGAGGGCGGCGTACTCGTCGATGATCTCCTGGGGGAACTTGGGTGCGGTGTGCTCGCCCATGGGGTCCGGCTCCGATCGTCTGCGGTGGTTCGTCGTTCTCTCGCTGTGTGCATCGTTCTTATCAGACGACTGAGCGAACGCTTAGTGGGTTGGGTGTGCGGATTCTCTCGGGACGTTCTGCTCCCGGACGTCCCGCTCGCGGACGTTCTACCCCTTGATGTTCTCGAAGCGGACGACGACGGACTTGCTCGCGGGGGTGTTGCTGGTGTCGGCGGTGGAGTCGAGGGGGACCAGCACATTGGTCTCGGGGTAGTAGGCGGCGGCGCAGCCCCGGGCGGTGGGGTAGAGGACGATGCGGAAGCCGGCGGCGCGGCGCTCGACGCCGTCCTTCCATTCGCTGACGAGGTCGGTGTAGGCGCCGTCGGTGAGGCCGAGGGCGCGGGCGTCGTCGGGGTTGACCATGACGATGCGGCGGCCGCCCTTGATGCCGCGGTAGCGGTCGTCGAGGCCGTAGATCGTGGTGTTGTACTGGTCGTGGGAGCGCAGGGTCTGCAACAGCAGTCTGCCTTCGGGGAGTTCGGGGTATTCGACGGGTGCCGCGGTGAAGTTGGCCCTGCCGGTGGCGGTGGGGAAGCGGCGGGAGTCGCGCGGGGCGTGCGGGAGGGTGAATCCGCCGGGGTGGGCGACGCGGGCGTTGAAGTTCTCGAAGCCGGGGACGACGCGGGAGATGCGGTCGCGGATCGTCGCGTAGTCCTTCTCGAACTCTTCCCAGGGGGTGGTGGATCCGGGGCCGAGGACGGCGCGGGCGAGGCGGGCGACGATGGCGGGTTCGGAGAGCAGGTGGGGGCTTGCGGGGGCGAGGTTGCCGCGGGAGGCGTGGACCATGCTCATGGAGTCCTCGACGGTGACGAACTGCTTGCCGCTCGCCTGGACGTCCTTGTCGGTGCGACCGAGGGTGGGCAGGATCAGGGCTCGGGTGCCGGTGACGGCGTGCGAGCGGTTGAGCTTGGTCGATACGTGGACGGTGAGGCGGGCGCGGCGCATGGCGGCCTCGGTCACGGTGGTGTCGGGGGTGGCCGCGACGAAGTTGCCGCCCATGGCGAAGAAGATCTTGGCGTCGCCGTCGCGGAGGGCCTGGATGGAGCGGACGACGTCGTAGCCGTGGTGGCGTGGTGAGGTGATGCCGAATTCCTTGTCGAGGGCGTCGAGGAATTCGGGGGCGGGTCGTTCGAAGATCCCCATGGTGCGGTCGCCCTGGACGTTGGAGTGGCCGCGGACGGGGCAGACGCCGGCGCCGGGCCGTCCGATGTTGCCGCGGAGCAGGAGGAAGTTGACGACTTCGCGGATGGTGGGGACGGAGTGTTTGTGCTGGGTGAGGCCCATGGCCCAGCAGACGATGGTGCGCTTCGAGGCGAGGATCATGCTGAGGGCCTGCTCGATGGTGGCGCGGTCGAGCCCGGTGGCGGTGAGGGTCTCGTCCCAGTCGGCGGCGCGGGCGGCGGCGGCGAATTCCTCGTATCCATGGGTGTGTTCGCGTACGAAGGCGTCGTCGACGGCACCTTCGGTCTCCAGGATCATCTTGTTGAGGAGCCGGAAGAGGGCCTGGTCGCCGCCGATGCGGATCTGCAGGAAGAGGTCGTTGAGGGCGGTGCCCTTGATCATTCCCTGGGGTGTCTGCGGGTTCTTGAACCGTTCCAGGCCGGCTTCGGGCAGCGGGTTCACCGAGATGATCCTGGCGCCTGCGGATTTGGCCTTCTCCAGGGCGGAGAGCATCCGGGGATGGTTGGTGCCGGGGTTCTGTCCGGCGACGATGATCAGATCGGCCTGGTGGAGGTCCTCGAGGGAGACGCTGCCCTTGCCGATGCCGATGGTCTCCGTGAGGGCGGAGCCGGAGGACTCGTGGCACATGTTGGAGCAGTCCGGCAGGTTGTTGGTGCCGAATTCGCGGGCGAACAGCTGCAGCAGGAACGCGGCTTCGTTGCTGGTGCGGCCCGAGGTGTAGAAGAGCGCTTCGTCGGGGGAGTCGAGGGCGCGCAGTTCCCCGGCGATGATCTCGAAGGCGTGCTCCCAGGTCACTGCCTCGTAACGGTCGGCGCCTTCGGGCAGGTACATCGGCTGGGTGATGCGGCCCTGCTGGCCGAGCCAGTAGCCGCTGCGGGTGGCCAGGTCGGCCACGGGGTGGGCGGCGAAGAAGTCGGGGGTGACGCGGCGCAGGGTGGCTTCTTCGGCGACGGCCTTGGCGCCGTTCTCGCAGAATTCGGCGGTGTGCCGTTTGTCGCCCTCGGGCCAGGCGCAGCCGGGGCAGTCGAAGCCGTCCTTCTGGTTGACCTTGAGGAGGGTCCGGGCGGCGCGGCGGACGCCCATCTGTTGTTGGGCGATGCGCAGGCTGTGGGCGACGGCGGGCAGTCCGGCGGCGGCGTGCTGGGCCGGTTCGACGTGTGGTGCGTCCTGGACCGGGTCACCGGTGGGCGGCTTGGTGGCCATGTCTGCTCCCCTTTGAGCCGGCGGCGAACCTGCGCGGCGCCGCTGCATGCGTTCCTGTGGTTGTTCCTGCCGTCGATCGTGTCACGCGGCGCCGGGCGTGTGCCGGGCGAGTGGTCTGCGGTCCGGATTGTCGGTGGTCCGTGGCAGGATCGGGGACGTGGCTGAGACGGCATCGAAGAAGACGGCAGACAACCGACCGCGCCTGCTCCTGATGGACGGGCACTCCCTGGCGTACCGGGCGTTCTTTGCGCTGCCTGCGGAGAATTTCACGACGGGAGCGGGGCAGCCGACGAACGCGGTGTACGGCTTCGCGTCGATGCTGGCGAACACGCTGCGCGACGAGGCGCCCACGCATTTCGCGGTGGCCTTCGATGTCTCGCGCAAGACGTGGCGGTCGCAGGAGTTCCCGGAGTACAAGGCGACCCGTTCGAAGACGCCGGACGAGTTCAAGGGGCAGGTCGAGCTGATCGGCGAGCTGCTGGACGCGATGCGTGCCGATCGTTTCGCTGTCGACGGTTTCGAGGCGGACGATGTGATCGCCACGCTGGCGACGCAGGCCGAGGCGGCCGGCTTCGAGGTGCTGATCGTCACCGGCGACCGGGATTCGTTCCAGCTGATCACGGAAAACGTCACGGTGCTGTACCCGACGAAGGGTGTCTCGGAGCTGACGCGGTTCACTCCGGAGAAGGTCGAGGAGAAGTACGGGCTGACGCCGCAGCAGTACCCGGACTTCGCGGCGCTGCGTGGGGACCCGTCGGACAATCTGCCGGGAATTCCGGGCGTCGGGGAGAAGACGGCGGCGAAGTGGATCAACCAGTTCGGTTCGTTCGACGACCTCGTCGCGCGCGCCGACGAGGTCAAGGGGAAGGCCGGGCAGAATTTCCGGGACCATCTGGAGTCGGTGAAGCTGAACCGCCGGCTGACCGAGATGGTCCGCGACGTGGAGCTGCCGAAGGCTCCGCAGGACCTGGAGCGTGCGCCGTACGACCGCTCGGCGGTCACGGGTGTGCTCGATGTTCTGGAGATCCGTAACCCGAGCCTGCGCGAGCGGCTGCTCGCCGTGGACCCGGGGGCCGCGGAGGCCGAGGCCCCGGCGCCGGCCGCGGGTATCGAGCTGGACGGTGCGGTGCTGGGTGCGGGCGAGCTCGCGCCGTGGCTGGCCGAGCACGGCGGGCAGCCCCTCGGTGTCGCCACGGTCGACACCTGGGCGCTGGGCACCGGCAGTGTGACGGAGGTCGCACTGGCCGCCGGCGGCGGGGCGGCGGCGTGGTTCGACCCGGCGCGGCTCGACGAGGCGGACGAGCGGGCGTTCGCCGCGTGGATCGCGGACGCCGGGCAGCCGAAGGTCATGCACAACGCGAAGAGTGCGATGCGGGTCTTCCCCGAGCACGGCTGGCAGGTCGACGGCGTCGCGATGGACACGGCGCTGGCCGCGTATCTGGTCAAGCCCGGCCGCCGTTCCTTCGCGCTGGACGCCCTGTCGGTGGAGTATCTGGGCCGGGAGCTGGCCCCCGCGGCGGCGTCCGACGGGCAGCTGGCGTTCGGTGCGGACGATCAGGCGGAGGCCGAGGCGCTGATGGCGCAGGCCCGTGCGGTCCTGGATCTGGGCGAGGCGTTCACCGTGCGGCTGCAGGAGGTCGGCGCCGCCGAGCTGCTGCACGACATGGAGCTGCCGACGTCCGCGCTGCTGGCCCGCCTGGAGCGGTACGGCATCGCAGCGGACCGGGAGCATCTGGAAGGCATGGAGCAGCAGTTCGCCGGCGCGGTGCAGCAGGCGGTGAAGGAGGCGCACGCCGCGGTGGGCCGGGAGTTCAACCTCGGGTCGCCCAAGCAGCTCCAGGAGGTTCTCTTCGGTGAGCTGGGGCTGCCGAAGACGAAGAAGACGAAGACGGGTTACACGACGGACGCGGATGCGCTGGCGTGGCTGGCGGTGCAGACGGAGCACGAGCTGCCGATCATCATGCTGCGCCATCGCGAGCAGGCGAAGCTGCGGGTCACGGTCGAGGGTTTGGTCAAGACGATCGCGGCGGACGGCCGTATCCACACCACGTTCAACCAGACGGTCGCGGCGACCGGCCGGCTGTCGTCGACCGACCCCAATCTGCAGAACATTCCGGTCCGGACGGACGAGGGCCGGGCGATCCGCCGCGGTTTCGTCGTCGGCGACGGGTTCGAGACGCTGATGACGGCCGACTACAGCCAGATCGAACTGCGCGTGATGGCCCACCTGTCGGAGGACGCGGGGCTGATCGAGGCGTTCACGTCCGGTGAGGACCTGCACACGACGGTCGCTTCGCAGGTCTTCGGTGTCGACAAGTCCGCGGTGGACGCGGAGATGCGCCGCAAGATCAAGGCGATGAGTTACGGGCTCGCGTACGGGCTGTCCGCGTTCGGTCTGTCGCAGCAGCTGAACATCGAGGCGGGCGAGGCGCGCGGTCTGATGGACACGTACTTCGAGCGGTTCGGCGGGGTCCGTGACTATCTGCACCGGGTGGTGGAGGAGGCGCGGTCCACCGGTTACACGGAGACGGTGTTCGGGCGCCGCCGTTACCTCCCGGACCTGAACAGCGACAACCGGCAGCGCCGTGAGATGGCCGAGCGGATGGCGTTGAACGCACCGATCCAGGGCACGGCGGCGGACATCGTCAAGGTCGCCATGCTCCAGGTCGACCGGGCGCTGACGAAGGCGCGGCTGAAGTCCCGGATGCTGCTCCAGGTCCATGACGAAATCGTGCTGGAGATCGCCAAGGGCGAGCGGAAGCAGGTGGAGGAGATCCTGCGCCACGAGATGTCGACGGCGGTGCAGCTGCGTGCCCCGCTGGATGTGTCGGTCGGCGTGGGTGCGGACTGGGAGTCCGCCGCGCACTGACGTGAGCGGAGCGGCCCCGGCGGTCGTACGGGGCTCAGTCGCCGGGCGGGCTCGACACCAGGCCCGTCCGGCGGCCGGGCTCCCCGGTCCCGGTCGGCGGCCGGTTCTGCTTCCGTTCCCGGAGCCGTATCCACGCCGCGTACAGCACCAGTCCGACGGCGAGCCCTGCTCCGGCGCCGAAGCAGGCGGTGGGGATGATGTCCAGTGGTGTGTCGATGTGCCCGAAGTACGCGTACCAGCGGGCGCACCGGTGGACGATGCCGAGCAGCACGCAGAGGCTCAGCAGGGTGCCCGCGTACCACCGGTCCCGGTGGTCGAGAACGGGTACGGACCGCGGGGCGGGCCGGGTCCCGGTCCGCCGCAGCCCCGACACGGTGAACCAGCCGAGGACGGTCAGCGCCAGGGCCGAACTGCCGTACTGCACCAGTTGGAACACCGGGAATCCGCCGGCGCTCTCACTGAGTACCGGTATCAGCCGGGTGCCCCACCGGTCGTGATGGGTGAACGCGTCCCACACCACATGGCTGCCCGCCCCGAGGACCGCAGACAGGACGAACCAGGCACCTTCCCATGTGTCCCGGGGGCCCTGCCGCTCTCCCCGTACGAAGGTGTGCACGCGCCCCTGCCAGGGCTGCGGGAGCAGTGCCACCAATGGTTCGCGCAGCAGCAGCCAGAGCGCCACGAGCGCCGCCGTGATGAGCACGTCCACCGTGAACACACCCCACACGGCATGGGTGACCTCCCCGAACTCCATCGCACCGGGGATCGCCGTGTCCGCGTAGTACGTCATGTCGGGGGCGAACGAACCGGCGACCAGCGCCGAGGCGAGGAGCGGCCCGCGCCCGGTGCCGTTCCGGCGGATCACCGGGAGGACGGCGGCGGCATGGCTCAGGGTGAACGGCATGGCGGCAAGTATGCGCGAGTGTGCGCCGGACGAGGATCCGGTGCTCGTCCGATGCACAGTCGACGCCCCTTGTACAACTTGCGGTCTGCAACGTGAAATACCGGTGAGAAGCGGTCAGGTCCCTGTGTTCGAGCGGCACAAGTTGCCGTAGGGTCGCCTGAGTCCTCGCGCTGGGGAGCGCGGGCAGCCGTCGACGGGGAGGGACCAGACGTATGGCAGCGCAATTCGGCCGCCGACTGCGCCGAGGGGCGACCACCACTGCGGTGGCCGCAGTTGCTGTGGCGGCGCTCGCCGCCTCGCAGGGCCCCGGCGCAGTACTCGCATCGGACGGCGGCGGCGCCGGTGGTGACCAGCCGGCCGCCGGTTCCACACCGTCCGACGACTCCCCGGCCACCGGCAATTCGCCGTACTACACCGACCTGCCTCCGCTGGTCAGCCCCAACAAACCCGGAACGTCGACGAATCTGCCGATCACCGGCAGCGCGCAATCGGGCATACCGGCTTCGGTTCTGGCCGCGTACAAGAAGGCCGAGCGGTCCCTCGCGGACACCGACGCGGCCTGCCGGCTGCCGTGGCAGCTCCTCGCCGCGATCGGGAAGGTCGAGTCCGGCCAGGCCCGCGGCGGCCGGGTCGACGCGAACGGCACCACGTTCTCCCCGATTCTCGGCCCGGTCCTCAACGGTCAGGGCTTCGCCATGATCAAGGACACCGACAACGGGGCGTACGACGGCGATTCGACGCACGACCGTGCGGTCGGCCCGATGCAGTTCATCCCGTCGACGTGGGCGACGTGGGGTCAGGACGGCAACGGCGACGGCCGCAAGGACCCCAACAACATCTACGACGCGGCGCTCGCCGCCGGGCACTATCTCTGCGCCGGCTCGCGCGACCTGACGGTGGCGGCCGATCTCGACCGGGCGGTCCTCAGCTACAACCACTCGAACGAATACCTCCGTACGGTCCGTTCCTGGTTCGACTACTACAAGCGCGGCACGCACGAGGTCCCCGACGGCAGCGGCGCCGTCCCGCCGCCCCTCGACGGTGGTAAGGATCCGAGCAGGAACCCCGGCACCTCGCCGTCGCCGACCCCGCCGGCGAGTCCGAAGCCGAAGCCGGACCCGAAGCCGGACCCGAAGCCTTCGAAACCGGGCGGCGGTTCGACGAGCCCCGAGCCGACTCCCAAGCCGACTCCCAAGCCGACACCGGCACAGACTCTCGGCGCCGTGGAGAACGCGGGCACCGGCAAGCTGACCGCCACCGCGGGCGACGCGTTCGCCGAACGGATCAAGGTGCGGGCGAAGAACAAATTGGGCGGCCCGCTCGCCAAGGTGTCCGTCACCTTCACCATCGCCGGTGACACCGACACCCGCTTCGAGGGCGGGAAGAGCGCGGTCACCCTGGCCACCGGTGCCGACGGCACGGTGACGGCTCCGGTGCTGCAAGCGGGCGAGAAGACGGGCCGGTTCACGGTCCGGGCCATCGCCACCGGACGTTCGCTGCCGGCTGTCCCGTACACCGCGACCGTGACGGCCCGGCAGGCCGACGCGATCGCCAGGACCGACGACAAGGCACTGACCGCCGCCCCCGGAGCCGAGTTCGCCGACACCGTCGCGGTCAAGGCCACGTACCGGGGTGCGGTCGCGTCCGGTGTCGCCGTCACCGCGACGATGATCACCGACGGGGACGCGCCGGTGGAGAACGACAAGGGCCCGTACTTCAAGGACGCGGACGGCAACACCGTCCGCACCCTGACGGACCTGAAGACCGGCGCCGACGGCACGCTGACGCTCCCGAAGATCTACGCCGACGACACCACGGGCACGTACAGGCTCCGCCTGACCACCGAGGGCGGCGCCACCGTCGTCATCGAGCTCGACGTCGAGGCGCCCGCCGCCTGACGGCAGCCCCGGAGCCGTACCGCGCCCTCAAGCAGCCCCTGTGCCACCACCCGGCACAGGGGCTGCTTCAGGGTGTGCGTGTGAGCTCCTCCAAGTACGTCCAGTACGAGGACGACCCTCCGCCGTGCGATGCACGCACCCCAGCCCCGCTCCTTCACCCACCCCCCCCCCATTGCCGGTCGGTCCCGCGTGTTCTCATCTCGCGTCTCCATTGCTACGGTGCCCCAACCCTGACGACCTGTCAGATCTGCGCTCACCGGGAGGCCGAGCATGCGTGCCGTCATCGCCGCCGCCATCGGGCTGGCCGCGGCCCTCGCCCTCGTGTTCACGGTCACCGCGATCGGCGCACCACCCGGCAAGACCTCGCCCAAACCCCTGCTGACCACCGTCCCCGGACCCAAGAAGTAGGAGGGAGGGCGCCATGCGCCGCCGAGCCGGACTCGTACTCCTGGCCTTCGCCGTCTTCTTCGCCGCCCTGTCGCCACTGCTGCGCTGGTACGCCTTCCCGAGGCTGGCGAAGATCCCGCCGAGCCAGTACCAGGAGGTGGTTCTGGAGGCGAAGCCCGCCACGCTCCTCGACTACAACGACGGCATGAAGGTCAAGCAGGTCCCCAAGGTCACCATCGTGCAGACCCTCAAGGGCAATGTGGAGGAGTCCGAGAAGATCGAGCGCAGCGCCGGCCGCGACGTCGTCGTCTGGGACGCCCTCAGCTACGTGGTCGACCCGAACGGCGCGATGGTCTCGCAGATCCCCGAGCGCTACATCTTCGACGCGCACAGCCAGGCCCCCGTCCACGCCACCGGCGAGAGTGTCGACGGCGACCCCGTCGAGCGCGAGGGCATCGAGTTCAAATGGCCGTTCCTCACCGAGAAGCGCGACTACGAGTACTTCGACGCCCAGACCCGTACCAGCTCGCCGATCCACTACAGGGGCACCCGGACGTTCCGCGGCATGGACGTGTACTACTTCGAGCAGACGATCCCGTGGACCGAGGTCCCGATGCCGAAGAAGATGCCGATCGCGGGCGTGACTGCCGCGCAGGTCGCCAAGACGGGCATGACGCGCTGGTACACCACCAAGCGGATGTTCTGGGTCGACCCGGTCACCGGCGCGCCCGTCAACGGCGAGGAGATCCACAAGGAGGAGCTGCGCAACGCGAAGGCGATGGGCATGTCCGAGGACACGGTCACCGCGTTCGCCGGACACGTGAAGATGCGCGAGGACTACATCGAGTCCACCGTCGCGCTGGTCACGTCCCAGCGTGTGCTGATCCTGCTGCTCACGTCGTACCTGCCTCGGGGATTCCTGATCCTTGCCGCCGGGCTGCTGGCGCTCGCGCTGTGGCTGGAGGCACGGTCCCGGCGGCCGGGCGGCCGGGAGCCCGAGGCGGCGACCGCACCCGCCCCGGATCCGGCGCCTACTCCCGCCTGAGCCGCGCCGAGGTGTACCGGGTCGCCGCGACCGTCGTCGGGTCCTCCGGCCACGGATGCTTCGGATAGCGGCCGCGCAGCTCCGCCCGCACCGCCCGGTATCCGTCCTGCCAGAACGACGCCAGATCGGCGGTGACCGCCGCCGGGCGGCCGGCGGGGGAGAGCAGGTGCACGAGAACCGGCACCCCGGCCACCTTCGGTGTCTCGGTGAGACCGAACAGCTCCTGGAGCTTCACCGCGAGTACGGGCTGCGCCCCGCCGTACTCGACCCGGATCCGGGACCCGCTGGGCACCTCGATCCGCTCGGGTGCCAGCTCGTCCAGCCGGGCCGCCTCGCCCGTCGCCCACGGCAGGAGCCGCCGCAACGCCTGCCCGGCGTCGATGCGGGCCAGGTCGGAGCGGCGGCGGGCCCGTGACAACTCGGGCTCCAGCCATTCCTCGGTACGCGACAGCAGCGCATCGTCCGACACATCGGGCCACGGGAGCCCCAGCTCCCGGTGCAGGAAGGTGAGCCGCTCACGCAGCTGCCCGGTCTCCCGGGTCCAGCGCAGCAGGCCGAGTCCCTCGCGCCGCAGCCCGTCGACGAGCGCTGCCCGCACCAGCGCGGGGTCCGGCTGCTTCAGCGCCCGCACGGACAGTTCGACAGCGCCGAGGCGTTCCACGGAGCGGGCCACCACGTCCTGGCCGTCCCACCGGACCTCCTCGCCCGCGAACCGCAGATGCCCGGCGGCCAGCCGCGCCGTGTCCTCGTCGATGACGGCTGCGAGCCGCACCCGTGCGGACGCCGCGTGCGCCGGGCGGTCAGCGACCGCGACGGCCAGCCAGGGTGCGCTGCGCAGCCGCGATCCGTCACGCAGCTCCGCGCCCGTCCCCGACGCCATCAGGAACGCTCCTTCGCCGCGGGCCCGTGCCACCCGCTCCGGGAACGCCAGCGCGGCCACCAGGCCGACGGCGGCATCATCCGTGCCGGAACCCTCGCGGGCGCCTTCCAGGGACGACGACAGCCGCCGTGCCTCCTGCCGCCAGCGCGCCGCGTAGCCGTCGCCGCCCCGCCTGGCGGTACGCAGCGCCGCCGCCAGGTCGTCCCCGTACTCCCGGGGAGGCTCCTCGCTCAGCAGCGCCACCACCTCCGCGGCCCGGCGCCCGCCCACCTCGTCCGCGCCGTCCAGCAGCGCACGGGCGAGCCGGGGATGCAGGCCGAGCCGCGACATCCGAACGCCCCGGTCGGTCACCCGGCCGACCGCGTCCACCGCGCCGACGGCCGTCAGGACCTCGCGGGCCGCCCCCATCGCCCCGGCGGGCGGCGGGTCGAGCAGCGCCAGCCCCGACGCGTCCGGATCGCCCCAGCAGGCCGCCTGCAGGGCGAACGCCGCCAGATCGGCCACCTTGATCTCCGGCGACGGGAACCGGGCGAGCCGCCCGTCCTCCGCCGGTTCCCAGCACCGGTACACCGCCCCCGGGCCCTCACGGCCCGCCCGGCCCGCCCGCTGCCTTCCGGTGGCCTGCGAGGCCCGCACGGTCGTCAGCGCACTCAGTCCGCGGGCATGATCGGTACGCGGCTCCCTGGCCAGGCCCGAGTCGACGACGATCCGCACCCCCGGCACCGTCAGCGACGACTCCGCGACGGAGGTCGCCAGCACCACCCGGCGCCCCTCGGACGAGCCCGCCAGCACGGCGTCCTGTGCCGCCGCTGGTGCCCGCCCGTGCACCTGCAGCACCTCCGCGGGCACCCCCGCCAGCTGTCCCGCCACCCGGCCGATCTCACCGACGCCCGGCAGGAAGCAGAGCACGTCGCCGTCCCGCTCGGCGAGCGCCCGACGCACCACCGAGGCGACATGCGTCAGCAGCGCCGGGTCGACCCGCATCCCGTGCGGCGGCCCGACCGGTCTCACCGGCGGCGCCCACACCACCTCCACCGGATGCGACACGCCCTGCGCCTCGACCACCGGCGCATCGCCGAGCAGTCGCGCCCACCCCTCCGCGTCCGTCGTCGCCGACGCGGCGACCAGCCGCAGATCGGGCCGGATCGCCTCCCGTACGTCGAGGAGGAAGGCGGCGACCGTGTCCGCGTCCAGATGCCGTTCATGACACTCGTCGATGATCACCGCATCGACCCCGGCGAGTTCCTGGTCGCGCTGGAGCCGTTGCAGGAGCACACCGGTGGTCACCACCTCCACCACCGTGTCGCGCCCCACCACACGCTCCCCGCGGACCGTGAACCCCACACGCTCCCCGGTCCGCTCCCCGAGGAGCCACGCCATGCGCCGGGCCGCCGCGCGGGCCGCGATCCGGCGCGGTTCGGCGACCACCACGCGGCGCGCGGGGCCGTCGCCGACCAGTCCGGCGAGGACCAGCGGGACCAGCGTCGTCTTGCCGGTGCCGGGCGGTGCGCAGAGCACCGCGACACCCCGGTCGTCGAGCGCCTGCCGGAGCGCGGGCACGGCGGTACGGACGGGCAGCCGGTCGAGGGCGTCGGTACGGATCACGCCCCCAGTGTCGTACTCCGGTGCTTCTGGCCCGCGCTCAGTCCCGCACGCAGACGAAGATCGCCGTGCCCGGGATCAGGTTTCCGCGCAGCGGGGACCAGCCGCCCCACTCCTGGTTGTTCCAGGCGGGCCACTCCGGCTCGACCAGGTCGACCAGGCGGAACCCGCCGGCCACCACGTCCCGCACCCGGTCGCCCACGGTCCGGTGGTGCTCGACGTACACGGCGTTGCCCTGCTCGTCCTGCTCGACGTACGGGGTGCGGTCGAAGTAGGAGGCCGCGACGGACAGGCCCTCGGGCCCGGGCTCGTCCGGAAACGCCCAGCGGATCGGATGCGTCACCGAGAAGACCCAGCGGCCCCCCGGGCGCAGCACCCGGTGCACCTCCCGGAAGACCTGCACGGGGTCGGCGACGAACGGCACCGCGCCGTAGGCGGAGCAGGCCAGGTCGAAGGAGCCGTCCCGGAACGGCAGCACCCCGGCGTCCGCCTCCACCAGCGGGACCTCGTCGCCGATCCGCAGCGCGTGCTGGAGCTGGCGGTGGGAGAGGTCGAGGGCGACGGGACGGGCGCCCCGGGCGGCCAGCCAGCGCGAGCACTGTGCCGCGCCCGCACCGATCTCCAGGATGTCCAGGCCGCTGAGCGACTCCGCGGGGCCGAGCAGGCCGGCCTCGGCCTCGTCGAGACCCTCCGGGCCCCAGACGAAACGGTCGTCGCCGAGAAACGCGCCGTGGTCGCTCTGGTACTCGTCGGCGTTCCGGTCCCACCAGCCGCGACTTGCCCGGCTGCTCTCCGCCTCCCCGGCGCTGCGGCGGGTCGCTTCCGGTTCGGTGGTGTAGATCTCTTGGCTCATCGTGTCCGTCGTTGTAGTTTGCCTTCACCCCACCGCACGCGGTACGTACCTAGGGGTACCTGTGAGTACGGAACCGTAGTCACGCAACACGGCCGGGACCGATGTGGCCTCGGAGAACATGAACTGTGCCGGGTTTGGGCCCCTGTGTCCCTCGTGTGCGCCTTCGCGCATTGACCCTGCCCGGCTGCCCCCGTATGCTACAAGTTGCGCTGCGAGCCTGCGCGCCTCAGACCTAGCAGGCTGCGCTTGCATCTGTTGTATGTCCCCTCGGTTCACGAGGCGCCTCCCGTCCCGCGGGTCGGGTGCCTCCCAGGCTGTCCGGCTTCTGCAGAGGCGATACGGGCTCTCGGCGTAGCAGTACCTACGACTCACTGTCCGTACCGGAGCCCTTTCCCACATGACGAGCAGCACCGAGACCACCGCCACCACTCCGCAGGTTGCGGTCAACGACATCGGCGACGCGGACGCGTTCCTCGCGGCGATCGACGAGACGATCAAGTACTTCAACGACGGCGACATCGTTGACGGTGTCATCGTCAAGGTTGACCGGGACGAGGTTCTCCTCGACATCGGTTACAAGACCGAAGGTGTCATCCCGAGCCGCGAGCTCTCGATCAAGCACGACGTCGACCCGAACGAGGTCGTCAAGGTCGGCGACGAGATCGAGGCCCTGGTTCTCCAGAAGGAGGACAAGGAAGGCCGCCTGATCCTCTCGAAGAAGCGCGCTCAGTACGAGCGTGCCTGGGGCACCATCGAGAAGATCAAGGAAGAGGACGGCATCGTCACCGGTACCGTCATCGAGGTCGTCAAGGGTGGTCTCATCCTCGACATCGGCCTCCGCGGCTTCCTCCCGGCGTCGCTCGTCGAGATGCGTCGTGTCCGTGACCTCCAGCCCTACGTGGGCAAGGAGCTCGAGGCCAAGATCATCGAGCTGGACAAGAACCGCAACAACGTGGTCCTGTCCCGCCGTGCCTGGCTCGAGCAGACCCAGAGCGAGGTCCGTCAGACCTTCCTCACGACCCTGCAGAAGGGTCAGGTCCGCTCCGGCGTCGTCTCCTCGATCGTCAACTTCGGTGCCTTCGTGGACCTCGGTGGCGTCGACGGTCTCGTGCACGTCTCCGAGCTGTCCTGGAAGCACATCGACCACCCGTCCGAGGTTGTCGAGGTCGGCCAGGAAGTCACCGTCGAGGTCCTCGACGTCGACATGGACCGCGAGCGCGTCTCGCTGTCGCTCAAGGCGACGCAGGAAGACCCGTGGCAGCAGTTCGCCCGTACGCACCAGATCGGGCAGGTCGTTCCCGGTAAGGTCACGAAGCTCGTTCCGTTCGGTGCGTTCGTGCGCGTCGACGAGGGCATCGAGGGTCTGGTCCACATCTCCGAGCTGGCCGAGCGCCACGTGGAGATCCCGGAGCAGGTCGTCCAGGTCAACGACGAGATCTTCGTCAAGGTCATCGACATCGACCTCGAGCGCCGTCGCATCAGCCTCTCGCTGAAGCAGGCCAACGAGTCCTTCGGTGCCGACCCGGCCTCGGTCGAGTTCGACCCGACCCTGTACGGCATGGCCGCGTCCTACGACGACCAGGGCAACTACATCTACCCCGAGGGCTTCGACCCCGAGACCAACGACTGGCTCGAGGGCTACGAGACCCAGCGCGAGGCGTGGGAGACGCAGTACGCCGAGGCGCAGCAGCGCTTCGAGCAGCACCAGGCCCAGGTCATCAAGTCCCGCGAGGCCGACGAGGCCGCTGCGGCCGAGGGCGCTGCTGCCCCGGCCGGCGGTGCCCCGGCTGCCTCCGGCGGTGCCGGTGGCGGTTCGTACTCCTCGGAGTCCGCGGACAACTCCGGCGCCCTGGCGTCGGACGAGGCCCTGGCTGCCCTGCGCGAGAAGCTGGCGGGCGGCCAGAGCTGACGCTCTGACCCTCCGGTCGGTCATCGACTGCAGTAGCTGACAAGTGAGGCCCGCTCCCTTCGGGGAGCGGGCCTCACTTGTGTCCGGCGTCCGGTTCCAGGGGGGTGACCGTGATGGTGGTCAGGCCCCTGCCGCCGATGGCGTCGTTCGTATCGAAGGATTCAAGTCGTTCTTGTGCATGAATATGGGACGCATATCTGAACATGCCGCCTTGTGGCGACAGGCGTGGAGTGTGCCCCGGTCAAGGTCTGGATCATTGATCTCCGGTGGTCGCGCTGCCGTGAACGGAGAGAAACGTGCGAGATACACGAGTAACTGACGGGCCGTAACACACGCTTGCCAGGATCCCGGCAACCTCAAGATCCGAAGGGGAGCAGGGACATGACGTACACGTCGTACAACCCGCCCGTCGTCACGGGCGCGAGCCGTCGCAGTTTTCTCCGTCAGGTCGGGATCACCGGTGGGGCGGGCGCGATGTTCGCGACCATGGGGGCCCTCGGCCTCGCCCCCACCGCCCGGGCCGCACAGCGCGAACCGGCCTTCCATGCCCCCAGCAAGGGCGACTTCACGCTGAAGGGGAAGGCCGCGGCCAAGGTCGTCGTCGTGGGAGGCGGCATCGCCGGACTCGCCGCCGCGTACGAACTGGGCAAGGCCGGCTACGACTGTACGGTCCTGGAGGCCCGGAGCCGTACCGGCGGCCGCAACTTCACCGTGCGCGGCGGCGATTCCACCACCGACGACTACGGCAACACGCAGACCGCCCGGTTCACCGACGGGCAGTACATGAACGCGGGTCCCGCCCGGATCCCGCAGTGGATGGTCACCCTCGACTACTGCCGCGAACTCGGCGTCCCCATCGAGGTGTTCACCAATGTGAACGCCCATGCGTATATCTTCAACGAGAAGGCAGGCATGAAGGCCCCGGTGCGCTACCGCACCGCGAAGGCCGATGTGTACGGCTACGTCGCCGAACTCCTCGCCAAGGCCACCGACAAGGGCGCCCTCGACCGGCAGATCACCGCCGAGGACCAGGAGCGACTCCTGGAATTCCTCAAGGACTTCGGCGACATCGGCGACACCCTCGACTACACCGGCAGCGCCCGGCGCGGCTACCGCATCGACCCGGCGGCCGCAGGAACCCCCGGCGAGGAACTCGGCTCCGTACCGTCCGCCTCCGAGGTCTTCGCCAGCGGCGTCGGACGCTACTTCTCCTTCGAGTTCGAGTACGACCAGGCGATGCTGATGTTCCAGCCGGTCGGCGGCATGGACCGGATACCCGCCGCGCTCACCCGGGCGATAGGAGAGCGCCGGATCCGTACCGGCGCCGTCGTCGGCGACATCACCGACACGACCCACGGCGTCACCGTCACGTACACCCAGGGCGGGCGCACCCGCACCATCGATGCGGACTACTGCATCGCCGCCCTGCCGCCCAACATCCTCGCCAAGACCGCCCACAACCTCGGCCCCGCCGTACAGGCCGCCCTGGAGGCGTGCAAGCCGTCCTCCGCCGGCAAGATCGGTCTGGAGTACCGCAGCCGCTGGTGGGAGACCGATCATCGGATCTACGGCGGCATCACCGAGACGGACATGGACCTCGCGCACATCTGGTACCCGTCGTACGGGCACCACGGGGAGCGCGGCACCCTCATCGGGTACTACAACTACGGCGCGCAGGCCGACGCGTACGCGGCGCTCACCCCGCGCGAGCGTGAGGCGCGCGCCGTCGCCCAGGGCGTGAAGATCCACGGCGAGAAGTACCGTACGGAACTCGCCTCGTCGTTCTCCCACCACTGGCGGCAGACCCCGCACCTCGAGGCCGCCTGGCACTCCCTGTCCGGCGGCCCCGACGCCCCTGCCTTCGCACCCCTCAACCAGGCTGCGGGCCGCGTCTACTTCGCCGGTGACTACCTCAGCCACACCGATGCCTGGCAGCACGGAGCGTTCACCTCCGCACGGAAGGCGGTCACCGCACTGCACGCGCGCGTTCTGGCATAACCACCCTGTGAAAGGGCACAGGCTGGGAATGCCTGTGCCCCGCCGGGCGTTCTCTCCCAGGAACACGAGGAGGAGCGGTAACCGTGCCTGATCCGCAGAGTTTGTACGAATGGGAGCCGAAGGGCCTGGCCGTCGTCGACATGGCGCTCGCCCAGGAGTCGGCCGGCCTGGTCATGCTCTACCACTTCGAGGGGTACATCGACGCGGGTGAGACCGGCGAGCAGATCGTGGACGGCCTCCTCGAGACTCTGCCGCACCAGGTCGTGGCCCGCTTCGACCACGACCGGCTCGTCGACTACCGCGCACGGCGCCCGCTGCTGACCTTCCGGCGTGACCGCTGGGCGGCGTACGAGACCCCGACGCTGGACGTCCGGGTGGTCCAGGACGCCACCGGGGCGCCCTTCCTGCTGCTGTCCGGGCCCGAGCCGGACGTGGAGTGGGAGAGGTTCGCCGCCGCCGTCGAGCAGATCGTCGAGCGGCTGGGGGTGCGTCTCGCCGTCAACTTCCACGGCATTCCGATGGGCGTCCCGCACACCCGGCCGGTCGGCATCACGCCGCACGGCAACCGCACGGACCTGATGCCCGGCCACCGCAGCCCCTTCGACGAGGCACAGGTCCCCGGCTCCGCCGAGGCACTGGTGGAGTACCGGCTGATGGAGGCCGGGCACGACGTCCTCGGCGTCGCCACCCATGTGCCGCACTACGTCGCCCGCTCCGCGTACCCGGATGCCGCGCTCACGGCACTGGAGGCGATCACGGCCGCGACCGGCCTGGTTCTGCCGGGCATCGCGCACTCCCTGCGCACGGAGGCCCACCGCACGCAGACGGAGATCGACCGCCAGATCGACCAGGGGGACGAGGAGCTCGTCTCGCTCGTCGAGGGGCTTGAGCACCAGTACGACGCGCTCGCGGGCTCCGAGACGCGAGGCAACCTGGTCGCGGAGCCGGTCGACCTGCCGTCCGCCGATGAGATCGGCCTCGAATTCGAACGTTTCCTCGCCGAGCGGGAGGGCGACGGCTGACCGCCGGCGCGGGCGGCGTGACCGGGCCATGACCGCGCCCGGAGGCGGGGCTAATCTCTCGACCATGCTGAAAGTGGGCCTGACCGGCGGAATCGGCGCCGGCAAGAGCGAAGTGTCACGACTGCTCGTCTCGTACGGAGCGGTACTGATCGACGCCGACCGGATCGCGCGCGAGGTCGTCGAGCCAGGGACCCCCGGGCTCGCGGCCGTCGTCGAGGCCTTCGGCGACGGCATCCTCACCGCCGACGGGACCTTGGACCGGCCGAAGCTCGGCTCCATCGTGTTCTCCGACGCCGACCGGCTCGCCACGCTCAACGCGATCGTGCACCCACTGGTCGGCGCCCGCTCCGCCGAACTGGAGAGGGCGGCGGGACCCGACTCCGTCGTCGTCCACGACGTCCCCCTCCTCACCGAGAACGGACTCGCCCCCCTCTACGACCTGGTCGTTGTCGTGGACGCCGCCCCCGGGACCCAACTCGACCGGCTCGTACGGCTGCGCGGCATGACGGAGCCCGAGGCTCGCGCCCGGATGTCCGCGCAGGCCACCCGCGAGCAGCGACGGGCCGTCGCCGATCTGATCGTCGACAACGACGGACCGCTGGAGGCGCTGGAGCCGCAGGTCCGCAAGGTCTGGGAGGAACTGGCGCAGCGGGCCGCTGCCGCCTCCGGGCGGGACTGACGCGGCGGGCCGCCCCGGGCCGGTCCACCGACCGGAATACCTGCACCCGGCCGGACGTTGGAAACGGGTTGACGAAGGGAAGGATGCGACCGTGCTCGAGAGGACCCCGGAAACCCATGTCATCGACTTCCGCGCGGCCGAACGCCTGCTGGCCGCGCGCGACCCGCGGGGTGCGGTCAAGCTGCTGGACTCGGTGATCGCCGCCCATCCGGAGAACACGGCTGCCCGTCTGCTGCGCGCACGCGCCTTCTTCGCCGCCGCCCAGCTGCGCCCGGCCGAGCTGGAATTCGAACTCGTCCTGGAGCGCGAACCGGACAACGCGTTCGCGCACTTCGCACTGGCCCGTACCTTCCAGCGGTCCGGCCGTTCGGAGCAGGCCGTGCGTCACTTCCGGCTGGCCGCCGCACTCGACCCGAACCCGGAGTATCTGCGGGCGGCCCGCTTCGACACGGACAGCTGACGCCACGGTCCGTTCATGAGGATCACGGCTCTCAGGACGGGCCCTCCGAGGATCCGATCGGGGTCGGACCCGGTCCTGCGGAGCGGTGATGCATACCTGCCCGTAGGCCGGCCGGCTGTGCGGCGGCGACGTCTTCCCCCACCGGCCCGTCCCTGATTCCTGTCCCTGATGACGGAGCCCCGCGTCGGGACCCGGAGGTCAGTGCCCGTACCGGCCGCGTCCACCGTGGTCCGGTTCGTACGGGGGGATGTTGCGGCCCGGCTGGTAGTGCGGGCCCTGGTGGATGTGGTGGACGATCACTGCCAGATCCACCAGCGTCAGCAGAAGCAGCAGGCCGCAGGCCGCGGCCCAGCCCGGACGGTCGACCAGGCTGAAGGCTGTCAGGCCGAAGAGCGCCCAGGCCATGCCCCATAGACTCAGGCACAGCCGCAGGCGCAGCGGGCTACGTGCAGTCATTGGTTCATTGCCGGTACGCATAGTGATCGCCTCTCCTCCCAGGATGGACCCGCGGCCGCGGTTTTGAGTAACGACGACGACAGAATGTGGGGGACCGTCCGTGAACGGCACACCATGGGGGCACAGCGCCACCCGCCGGGCCCGGGTCCGCGGGTCGCTGCTCGGCGGTGCGATCGGGGACGCCCTGGGAAACCCGGTGGAATTCCTGTCGCTCTCCGGTATCCGCCGGACCTACGGGGAGCAGGGCGTCCGGGAACCTGTCGCGGACGGGGACGGGGTCGTCGGCCGGGTCACCGACGACACGCAGATGACCCTGTTCACCGCGGAAGGGCTGATCAGGGCGCACTCCCGGGCCATGTCGAAGGGGATCGGCGGCGCCGAGACCGCGATGGTCCGCAACGCCTACCTGCGCTGGCTCGACACCCAGAACCATCCGTCACCGCCCGCCCGCGGCAGGGACGACCTCGTACGGACCGGGTGGCTGCGGCAGCAGCGCTTCCTGTACGCCCGGCGGGCCCCCGGCAACGCCTGCCTCACCGGACTCGCGGCCGGCCACACACCCGACCCGACGGGACCGATCGGCCTGCCGGGCCCGGTCAACACCGGGTCCAAGGGGTGCGGCACGGTGATGCGGTCCGCACCCTTCGGCCTGATCGGCGAGGGAGCGGCGACCGGCTTCGCGCTCGCCGCCCGCTGCGCCCAGATCACCCACGGGCATCCGACCGGTGCGCTCGCCGCCGGGGCCCTCGCCGCGATCATCGCCCATCTGCTGGAGGGCGACTCGATGGCGGGTGCCGTGCTGCGCGCCATGGAGCTGCTGGCCCGCCACCCGGGGCACGAGGAGACGACGGCGGTGCTGCGCGCGGCCGTCGACCTGGCCGCGCAGGGGGCGCCGACCGCCGAGAAGGTGGAGTCGCTGGGGGCGGGCTGGGTGGCCGAGGAGGCCCTCGCCATCGCCGTGTACTGCGCCCTGGTGCTGCCCGGCGCCGACGACGTGGCGGAGTCGCTGTTGCTCTCGGTCAACCACTCGGGCGACAGCGACTCCACCGGCTCGGTCTGCGGCAATCTGCTCGGCGCCCACCACGGTGACGTGCAACTTCCGCCCTCCTGGCTCGTGCTGACGGAGGGACGGGCCGTGATCGCCGAGCTGGCGGATGATCTGTGCCTGGAGTTCGAGCAGGCCGTGGCATGGCCGCAGGAGCGCTATCCGGTGTGCTGACGGACGCCGGACGTCGAGGAGCCCGGTGCGGCAGGGCGTCGCGTGCCGGGAACCGTGCCCAACGGCCGTTCGTTCGGCTGCATATGAGCGGACGACGGGTGCGTGAGGGATATTCGGGGACGGGACCCGGCTCGATCACTCCGGACGGTTGCGCGGTCGAGTTGTACAGACGGCTTTCCGTCGGCGACGAACCGGAGGTGATCGCGTCGGCGGTGCCCGCCGGTGCGAGCATTCTCGAACTCGGCTGCGGGGCGGGCCGTGTGACCCATGCGCTGGTCGAGCGCGGCTTCGAGGTCACGGCTGTGGACGAGTCGCCGCAGATGCTGGAACACGTACGGGGCGCGCGTGCGGTGCAGAGCCCCATCGAGTCCCTCGATCTCGGCGACGAGACCTTCGACGTGGTGATGCTGGCGTCCTATCTGGTGCACACGAGCGAACACCGGGTGCGCGACGGAATGCTGCGCGCCTGCCGACAGCACGTCGGGGAAGGCGGCGTCGTGCTGCTGCAGCGTGAGGGTCTCGATTACCACACCGATCTGCCGCGGGAGCGTGTCGATGCGTCCGGCTGCATCGTGCGGATCGTCTCGGCGGACCCCGTCGGCGACGAGGTGAACGCGGTGCGCGCGGAGTACGTCTTCGACGATGCGCGGTGGACCCAGACCTTCCTGTCGCGAGAGTTGACGAAGGAGCAGTTCGAGGGGCACCTGGAGGCGGCGGGACTGACCGTGGACCGGTATCTCACGGCTGACGGGGTGTGGGTGCGGGCCCGGCCCACGTAGGTGCGGGAGATGCGATGAGTTTCGGAGGGCGGTGGGGTCTACCCCTGTGTACGCGACACCACGCGACGCTTCTTCGAGGAGACCCCGATGTCCGAGATCACGACGGCGACGAACGCGACGACCACTGACGCCACGAGGGAGAGCACGACACGCAGCCGTGGTGCGGTCGCGCTGACCGTCGCCCGGGTCGTACTGGCCCTGTTCTTCGCCTTCAGCGCGTTCGCCAAGCTGATCGCCCATGAAACCGCGATCGAGACCTTCGACCGCATGGGCTGGAGCCATGGCGCGATGTACCTCATCGGCGCCCTGGAGATGGCAGGCGCCATTGCCCTGCTGGTGCCCCTGCTGTCGGGCGTCGCGGCGATGGCCTTCGCCGGGCTGCTGGCCGGCGCCTCCATCGTCCAACTGACGCTGCTCGACCCGGTGAACGCGATCATGCCCGCACTGCTCATCGGGCTGGTCGTCCTGATCGCCCGGGAGCGGCGGGACAGAACGGCACGGCTGGTCGCGCTCATCCGCAGGCGCGCGTAGGGCGAGCGGGCCACCGTGCGTCCACTGCACGTCCACTGCCGCAGCCCGGCACCGAACAGCGTCCCGCGGACGCGCCTCGGTGCCGGGCTGCGGAGGCTCGCCGCCGCGGTCAGTGGACCGTGCTGAAGCTGCGCCAGGGAAGGGAGGTCGCTGCGTTCACATCGGTGAGCGTGGTGGCGACATACGTCGTCCCCGGGCCCGTGCAGTCCCGTGTCCGGTACAGGATGATGTCGATCAGGGTCCCGTTCTGCACTGCTTTGGCACCCGGAACGAGCCGGTGGCAGCCCTTCACCGAGGGGCTGTTCAACATGATCACGGCATCCCGCTCGGTGACGTAGGTGACCGGCCCGACCGCGGTGCGACCGAGGCCGGAACAGCCGGCGACGGTGAGGGTCAGGAGCGCGGTCCCGGCTGCGATGCCGAGACGGCGGCGTCGTTGATCGATCACGGGCATGGGCGGGTCCTCGTCTGTCTCGTCCGGCTCGTCCGTACATCAGGTGCTGACGATGGTCACCCTGCCCTCTCCCGGCCGCCCCGGCATCCGGTGCGGGGCCTGCCGGGTGATCATCCCGTGGGTCGGGGTTCGCCCGGTGTACTTAATGGGCATAACGTGGTAATAGCGGCGTGAATCAGGCATTTCCGGCTTTCAGGGGGCCGTCATGGTCGAACAACTGGTGGTCGCGATAGTGGCGGCGGCGTCCGTGGGTGTGGTCTACGCGGCGGCGGCTGCGCGGGTCGTGAAGCAGTACGAACGGGGCATCGTGCTGCGGCTCGGCAGGCTGCGAAACGATGTGCGCGGCCCCGGATTCACCATGATCCTTCCCGGCATCGATCGGCTGCGGAAGGTCAATATGCAGATCGTGACGATGCCCGTGCCCGCGCAGGACGGCATCACGAGGGACAACGTGACGGTGCGGGTGGATGCGGTCATCTACTTCAAGGTGGTCGATCCGGCGAGCGCGGTCGTGGAGGTCGAGGACTACCGGTTCGCGGTGTTGCAGATGGCGCAGACATCCCTGCGGTCGATCATCGGCAAGAGCGACCTCGACGACCTGCTGTCGAACCGGGAGAAGCTGAACCAGGGCCTGGAGCTCATGATCGACAGCCCTGCGGTGGGCTGGGGCGTGCAGATCGACCGAGTGGAGATCAAGGACGTATCGCTGCCGGAGACGATGAAGCGCTCCATGGCGCGCCAGGCCGAGGCCGACCGCGAGCGCCGCGCGCGGGTCATCAACGCGGACGCGGAGCTGCAGGCATCGAAGAAGCTGGCGGAAGCGGCCGGCGAGATGTCCGCCCAGCCGGCCGCGCTCCAGCTGCGACTGCTGCAGACCGTGGTCGCGGTCGCGGCGGAGAAGAACTCCACACTGGTGCTGCCGTTCCCGGTGGAGCTGCTCCGCTTCCTTGAGCGGGCGCAGCAGCCCGCACCGATGCAGCAGGAACTGCAACAACCGGAGCCGCAGCCTCAGCCGCAACAGGCGCCGCCCGTGGCGCCCGCGGCCGCGCCTCCGCCTCCGCCTGCCGGCGCGCCGGTGGTCTCCGGGCCCACGCGGGTCGCCCGCTCCAAGCCGCTCGCCAGGCACTGACCCGAGCGCCTGCCGGCCGGGGACCGGTTGTCAGACCCCCCGCCTAGACTCGCGTAGTCAGTGGGACGAGACGACCGAGTGCGGGACGGGAGGGGAGCGATGACCTCGGCGGGACGTGTGCAACTGGACGCGCAGGACGTGGCCACGGCTCGCTTCCTGCGGTGCGCTGCCGTCTTCCTGCCCGCGCCGCTGCCGAGGGACGGGCGAGTCGCCTTCTGGGACCCGGACGACGGTCCGCTTCCGGAGATCGAGCCGGCCGGTCCGGCCGAGGGCGCCGAGATCACTGTCGTGCGGCGTCACGGGCAGCAGGGTGAGGTGCGTGTTCGCGCCGTGCCCGCCGTCCTGCTGCCCGTCGCCGACGCCCTGCCGCTGCTGGTCCGCGCCCGGCACCGGCAGTCCGCTCATCCGGCCGCCCGCTGTTGGGGAGCGGCCGCGCTCCATGGGCTCAACCTGGTGGCACGCGGCCGACTGGTCCCCGGTCTGACGGCCGAGGACCACGACGCCTGGCGGGCCGGTCCGCGCGACGCCGAGGACATCGCCCATCTGCGCGCGATCGCCGCTGCCATGCCGCCCGAGGCACATGCCGTCCCGCTCCCGGACCGCTCACCGCTCCAGCTCCCGGACCCCGAGTCGCTGGTCGGTGCGTTCCTCGACGCGGTCGCCGACACCCTGCCCCGGACACCCGCGGCGGCGTACGCGATGGGGGCCCCCTTCGCGGCCCGCGAGGCCCAGCATCTGCCCCGTGCCCGCGACTGGGCCGCCGAGGTCGCTGCCGGTCTGGACGCGGGGGTACGGGTGTCGCTCCGGCTCGACCTGTCGGCGTACGAACTCTTCGACACCGCCGACACGTACGGCGGCCCCGACGCCGACGACACCACCGAAGACACCGCGGACATCCACCGCGGCGCCGCGCGGCATGCCGCCGCGGCGATCACGCAGGTGCACAGCCTGGCCGACCCGACGTACGTCATCGACGCCGCCGCACTGTGGAACGGCGGTGGCGGAGAACCGTTCGGGCCGCGGGCCAGGATCGACGCCGTGCTCGCACTGCGCCGCGCCGCCCGCGTCTGGGCGCCGCTGGAGCGGCTGCTGGACCTGCCGGTCCCCGACGTGCTCGCCCTCACCGAGGACGAGCTGTACGAGCTGCTGAGCGACGCCGGGGCGCGGCTGGCCGCGGCAGGCGTGAGCGTCCACTGGCCGCGCGAACTCGTCCGTTCCCTCTCGGCGACCGCCGTCGTACGGCCCGCGCCCGGCTCGGCCACCGACGGCACCTCGTTCTTCGACGCCGAGCAGCTCTTCTCCTTCGACTGGCAGCTGTCGCTGGGCGACGAGCAGCTCACCGAGCGGGAGATGGACATCCTCGCGGAGGCCCACCGCCCGGTGGTGCGCCTGCGGGACCAGTGGGTCGTCGTCGACCCCGCGCTCGTACGCAAGGCACGCAAGCGTGAGCTCGGCCTGCTCGACCCGGTGGACGCCCTCGCCGTCGCGCTGACCGGCAGCGCGGAGGTGGACGGCGAACAGGTCGAGGCGGTGCCCGCCGGTGCCCTCGCCGAACTCCGCACCCGCATCCTCGCCGACGACGCCACCGTCGAACCGCCGCCCGGGCTGGACGCCACGCTCCGCGACTACCAACTGCGCGGCCTGGCCTGGCTCGACCGGATGACATCACTGGGCCTCGGCGGCTGCCTCGCCGACGACATGGGACTCGGCAAGACCATCACCGTCATCGCGCTGCATCTGCGCCGCGCGCACCCCGCACCCACCCTGGTGATCTGCCCCGCCTCCCTCCTGGGCAACTGGCACCGGGAGATCAACCGCTTCGCCCCGGGTGTTCCCGTCCGCCGCTTCCACGGCACCGACCGCACGCTCGACGACCCGGACGACGGCTTCGTCCTCACCACGTACGGAACGATGCGGTCCAGCGCCGCCGAACTCGCGCAGCACAGCTGGGGACTTGTCGTCGCCGACGAGGCGCAGCACGTGAAGAATCCGCACTCGTCCACCGCGAAGGCGCTGCGCACCATCCCGGCCCCGGCCAGGATCGCCCTCACCGGCACCCCCGTGGAGAACAACCTCTCCGAGCTCTGGGCCCTGCTCGACTGGACCACCCCCGGGCTGCTCGGCCCCCTCAAGGCGTTCCGTGCCCGGCACGCCCGGATCGTCGAGAACACGGGCACCGCGGCAGGACTCGGGAACGAGGAAGCGATCGAGCGCCTCTCCCGGCTGGTCAGGCCGTTCCTGCTGCGCCGCAAGAAGGCCGATCCGGGCATCGCCCCGGAGCTGCCGCCGAAGACGGAGACCGACCACCCCGTCTTCCTCACCCGCGAACAGGCCACGCTGTACGAGGCGGCGGTACGCGAGACGATGGCGTTCATCGAGGCCTCCGAAGGCATCGCCCGCCGTGGACTGATCATGAAGCTGCTGGCCTCGCTCAAGCAGATCTGTAATCACCCCGCGCAGTATCTGAAGGAGGAGCCGACCCGCCTCATCGGCCGCTCCGGCAAGCTCGCCCTGCTCGACGAACTCCTCGACACGATCCTCGCCGAGGACGGTTCCGTGCTGATCTTCACCCAGTACGTGACGATGGCCCGGATCCTCTCGGCCCATCTCGCCTCGCGTGCCGTCCCGTCCCAGCTCCTGCACGGCGGTACGCCGGTGGCCGAACGGGAACGGATGGTGGACCGCTTCCAGTCCGGCGAGGTACCCGTCTTCCTGCTCTCCCTCAAGGCGGCGGGCACCGGACTGAACCTCACCCGCGCCGCCCACGTCATCCACTACGACCGCTGGTGGAACCCGGCGGTCGAGGAGCAGGCCACCGATCGCGCGTACCGCATCGGCCAGACCCAGCCCGTCCAGGTGCACCGGCTGATCGCGGAAGGCACCGTCGAGGACCGGATCGGTGAGATGCTGGCGGCCAAGCAGGCCCTGGCCGACGCGGTGCTCGGCACCGGAGAGACCGCGCTGACCGAACTCAGCGACCGTGACCTCGCCGACCTCGTCTCGCTCCGGAGGCCGTCATGAGCCCCCGCTCCCGGCCCGCGTCGTACGTCCGCGCCCGCCCCGGCCCCGACGACCTGCGGCGCACCTTCGACGCCGTGCCGCCCCGCACGTCCGAGGGCGGCGAACCGTTCGCGGACAGCTGGTGGGGCCGGTCCTGGGTGGCGGCGCTGGAGTCCCTGTCGATGGACGAGGGGCGCCTCGCCCGCGGCCGTACGTATGCCGACAGTGGCCACGTCGCCGCGATCACCGTGACTCCCGGCCGCGTCGTCGCCTACGTCCAGGGCAGCCGCCCCCGCCCGTACCGGACCGAACTGCGGCTGCGAACCCTCACCGACACCGGCTGGGACACCTTCCTCGACGCCGTCGCCGAACGGCCCGGCCATCTCTCCGCGCTGCTCGCCAAGGAGATGCCGCACGGCCTGGTCGACACGGCGGCCGAGACCGGCATCGGACTGCTGCCCGCCGCGGACGACCTCGACCCGAGCTGCTCCTGCCCCGACCACGGCTGGCCCTGCAAGCACGTCGCCGCCCTCTGCTACCAGATGGCCCGCCTGCTCGACACCGACCCCTTCGTCCTCCTGCTGCTGCGCGGCCGGGGCGAGCGCGAACTCGTCGAGGAGCTGGGCCGGCGCAACGCCGCGCACTCCGCCCGGGAACGGCCCACGGCCGCCGCCACCCCCTCCGTGCCGGCGCGTGAGGCGTTCGCCGACCGATTCCTGCCGCCGCTGCCCTCCCCGCTCCCGGAACCCTCGCATCCCGGCCAGCCGCCCTCGTACCCCGAACTGCCCGGCGCCCGCGACCCGCTCGCCCTCGACCACCTCGCCACCGACGCGGCGGCCCGCGCGCTCACGCTCCTCACCACCGGACACGATCCGATCGCCGGGCTCACCCCCTGGCAGGACGCCGTCCGGCTGGCCGCCGCTCGCCCCACCGCCGGGCTCACCGCCACCACCCGCGCCCTCTACCGCGAGCTCGCCTACGCCACCGGCCGCACCACCACCGACCTGGCCCGCGCCGTCGCCGCCTGGCGCCAGGGCGGCGCCGAAGGGCTGGACGTCCTGGAGAATCCCTGGGACCCCCCGGCCGGTCCCTTCGACCGGGCCCGCCCCGCCCTCGCGGCCGGCGACTTTCCCCGCTTCCAGCCCTGGCGCAACCACCTCACCCACCCCGACGGCACACTCCAGCTCCGCTTCGGCCACGACGGCCGCTGGTACGGCTACGAATCGGACCGGGACAAGGACGACTGGTGGCCCCGCGCGATGCCGGACACCGACCCGGTGGGCGCACTCATGGCTCTGCTCGGCCGCTGACACCGGCTCCGCCCGGACTCCCCGGCGGCCTGTCGGCTCCGCAGGTGGACGAAGACAGCGATCAGCAGCGCGACGGCGACCGGAAGAAGGATCAGTCGCGCCTTCCGGAACGACTC
This sequence comes from Streptomyces sp. NPDC057565, assembly GCF_042801455.1. Lineage (NCBI taxonomy): Bacteria > Bacillati > Actinomycetota > Actinomycetes > Kitasatosporales > Streptomycetaceae > Streptomyces > Streptomyces sp. NPDC057565. The sequence goes on from NZ_JBHVFU010000003.1 coordinate 509,709, forward strand.
GTTCTCCTGCTGGGCCGGCCCGCGGTCGGCGCCGTGCGCCGTCGCCGGATGCTCCCCGGTCCTGTCGGTGATCGTCTTCATGGTCGGCAGCGACGGCGACCAGTCGCCGTGCGTACTGCCGGAGCGGATGCCGGGCGAGCGGGTGCGGGTGCGGAAGGAGCTCTCGCACGGGAAACCCGACGTTGCGATCGGCCACATGGCCGCAGTCGTCGCGGCGGCCGTGCGGCCCAGGACGGGCGGTGTCGTCAGAAGTCGGCGGTCGTACGCTCGTCCAGGCGGCCCACCGAGTTCTGGGCGTATGCGTTCTCGTACGCGTTGCGGATCCGTTCGATCTGCGAATCGCGCACGCGTGACTCGGTCGCCGGGTAGAGCAGGATCACCTCGTAACTGCGCTCCCGCGCGATCATCCCGTGGGAGTCGCGCCACTGGCCGCGGCCGTCCTGGATGGTCAGGCCCTTCGGGAAGCGTGGGGTGATCTCCTCGTCGACGAAGGCGAGGAACTGCTGGTCGGTCACCCCGGGCCCGCCTTCCGGGCGTTCCGTACCGAAGAGCAGCCGGGTCTCCATGTAGGCCTTGCCGCGGGCGAGAGCGGTCGACGCGGCGGGCTGCGAGGCCGCGGGCGTGCCGCCGCCGAGGGTGGCGTTCGCGACAGGTTCGCCCACGGCCAGTACGGCGAAGGCGGCGGCTGCCACCGTGAGTGCGATGGGCCGCCTCGGGCCGTGCCGGCTGTCGTTGCTGAAGGTGTCCGGGCTCGGGTGGCCGGGGCGGCTGGTCGAGTGGGGGAGGAGCGACAAGGGGGTGGCCTTCGTTCGGAGGAGGGGGTGGGCGCGGACCGCGCGCGGCTCACTGTGACAAGGGGCTCCCACCGGAGAGCGGCGGGACATGGCGGCGCGGGGGAAATCACCCGTACCGGTGACGGGGCAGGCGTGGGAGACGGAGTAGCCCGGGAGCCGATCTTCGCCAAAAACCCTTCGTTCCGGTCGGGTTGGCGGTGCTAACTTCCCTCGCGTGGCGAAACTCAACCAGATCATCGCAGTGGAGAAAGGCGTCAAGTCCAAGGCTCACCAGGACCTGACGGCGGCACATCACGGCCTCCAGAAGGCCGGGCTGCTGGCCGGGATCTCCCGGACCTACCAGCCGAAGGACGAGGAGGGTGAGCAGCTTCCGCCCGAGTCGACGCTGGTGCAGATCAAGGCCGAGGACGTGCTGCGGAACACCGCGGCGACGCTGACCCGGCTTTTCGATGTGACCGCCACGAAGGACTGGGCGAACTGTGCGGCCCGCGCGGACGTGAAGGTCGACGGCCGCGTGCTCGTGGCCGAGGTGCCGGTGTCGTATCTGCTCTTCCTGGAGAAGCAGCTGACGGACATCAATACGTTCGTGCGCAAGCTGCCGGTGCTCGACGCCGCCGAGGCGTGGACCCAGGACCCGTCGACGGACTCCTGGAAGACCGAACCGGTCCGCACCCTCCGCACGAAGAAGGTGCCCCGCAACCACGTGAAGGCGGAGGCCACCGAGAAGCACCCGGCGCAGGTCGAGGTGTATTACGAGGACGTCCCGATCGGCTACTGGACGACCGTGAAGTTCTCCGGGGCACTTCCCGCGCGGCGCATCAACGAACTCCTGGACCGGGTGGAGAAGCTCCAGCAGGCCGTGAAGTTCGCCCGCGAGGAGGCCAACGGCGTGGACGTCACCGACCAGCGGGTGGGTGATGCGGTATTCGGCTACCTCTTCGGGTAGCCGACCACGGATTCCCCGGCCACATTGTCACGGCCGGGGTGCGCGAGGAGCGCAAGCTGAAACTGAAGCTTGTCGTGACGACGCGGTTCCAGTGGAGGTTCGATTCCTCCCCCCGGCATTTGCGTACATTCCCTGTACGCGGGCGGGCCGGGGTAGCCCAACTGGCAGAGGCAGACCGCGATCAATCTCAGACTCTTGCTCCAGACTCAGCATTCGCCGCCGATCGCCGGATCAAACGGGCTCGGGCCCATGCGCGTCGAGATGTTGGTTCGACTCCAACCCGCGGAGCTTCGATCTGCGGTCGTCTAAAGGAAGGACGCGGCGACATTACGACTGACCCGGGCTCTTAAAAGTGCCGGCGTGCCGAATGGGCGGCAACACTCAGGGCCCGGGGGCCGGCTACGCCCCCGGGCCCGCTCCCGTTTCCGGTCCCTGCCGCGTTCCGTCGGCGAGCGATACCCCGCGCCCGGCGAAGAACCGCTCGAAGTCGGGCAGGGGCAGTTCCGCGGCCCGCGTCGTGGCCGTCGTGCCCGACGGGTTGTGGAAGTGGACCCCGTAGCCGTCCGGCGTACGGGACGTCAGCAGCACCAGATGACCGCCCCGGCCCGGAGCCGGCCGCTCCGGATGTCGGATCCCGTAGTGCACCGACGCCATCACCGTCCGCCCCTCGTCCAGCAGGGCCACGATCTCGTCCGTCGACAGGTGGCGGTGGACGGTGGCATCGAGGCCGTGCACCTCTCGCACGTACTGTGCGAAGGGCGCGTAGACCAGGCCCCGGATCGCCCCCTCGGCATCCTCCGTGTACGCGCCGTACTTGAGCGCTCCGTCACGCAGGGCGAACAGCGGAGGGGCGCCGGCACCGAGCGCCATGCGCAGACAGGTCACACCGCACAGGTGACCTGCCCAGCGCGCGTACTCGGCGGGCGATTCCGCTCCCGAGTCCGCCCAGCCCGGGTCGGCGGCCGGATCGAGTCCGCCCTCGACGATCGAGCCCACGAGTTCGGGCGAGGCGAACTGCGTATGGACGGCGAACCGGCAGGTGGGACAGGTCACTGGCGGTATCCGTTCAGGAAGCGGCCGATGCGGCTGATCGCCGCGTCGAGATCGTCGGCGTAAGGGAGGGTCAGGATCCGGAAGTGGTCGGGACGCGGCCAGTTGAAGCCCGTGCCCTGAACCACCTGTATCTTCTCCCGCAGCAGCAGATCGAGGACGAACTTCTCGTCGTCGACGATGTTGTGCACCTTGGGATCGATGCGCGGGAACGCGTACAGCGCGCCCTTCGGCTTCACGCACGACACTCCGGGGATCTCGTTGAGCTTCTCCCAGGCCCGGTTGCGCTGCTCGTACAGCCTGCCGCCCGGAGCCACCAGTTCCCGGATGGACTGCCGGCCGCCGAGCGCGGCCTGGATGGCGTACTGCGCGGGGGCGTTCGGGCACAGCCGCATGGAGGCGAGCATCGTCAGGCCCTCCAGATAGTTGCGGGCGTGCTGCTGCGGGCCGGACACCACCATCCAGCCGGAGCGGAACCCCGCCACCCGGTACGTCTTCGACAGGCCGCTGAAGGTGAGACAGACCAGGTCGGGGGCGAGGACTGCCACGCTGTGGTGCTCGGCGTCGTCGTACAGGATCTGGTCGTAGATCTCATCGGCGAGGACCAGCAGACCGTGCCTGCGCGCCAGGTCGAGGATGCCTTCCAGGATCTCGCGCGGATAGACGGCGCCGGTCGGGTTGTTCGGGTTGATGATCACGACGGCCTTGGTGCGGTCGGTGATCTTCGATGCCATGTCGGCGAGGTCCGGATTCCAGTCCGACGCCTCGTCGCAGGTGTAGTGCACGGCCTTGCCGCCCGCGAGGGTGACCACCGCGGTCCACAGCGGATAGTCGGGCGACGGGATCAGCACCTCGTCGCCGTCCTCCAGCAGCGCCTGTACGGACATGGAGATCAGCTCGGACACCCCGTTGCCGAGGAAGATGTCGTCCACCCCGACATCGGTCAGCCCCATCGCCTGGTAGCGCTGCGCCACCGCGCGGCGGGCGGAGAGGATGCCGCGCGAATCGCTGTAGCCGTGGGCCTGCGGGAGCATCCGGATCATGTCCTGGACGATCTCCTCCGGCGCCTCGAATCCGAAGAGTGCGGGGTTGCCCGTGTTGAGGCGGAGCACGCTGTGGCCCGCCTCCTCCAGGGCGTTGGCGTGCTCGATGACCGGGCCACGGATCTCGTAACAGACCTCGTTGAGCTTGCTGGACTGCCGGAATTCCATGCGGTGCCTCCCCGACCCGATTGCGATACTTGGTTTTACCAAGCTCGGGCTTGGAAAGTCCAACAACATGTCTAGACTGCGTCGCATGCCACGTCAGCAGCAGCCACCCGCACGCCCCGTGCGCCGCCGGAGTTACGACCAGTTCTGTGCCACCGCCCGGGCCCTCGACTCCGTGGGGGACCGCTGGACCCTGCTGATCGTCCGTGAACTGCTGGCGGGGCCGCGCCGCTACACCGATCTGCACGCCGACCTTCCCGGCGTCAGCACGGACGTCCTCGCGTCCCGGCTCAAGGACATGGAGCAGGGTGGACTGGCCACCCGTCGCAGGCTGCCGCCGCCCGCCGCCGCATCGGTGTACGAACTGACCGAGCGCGGACACGGGTTGCTGCCGGTCCTCGCCGCGCTCGCCGAGTGGGGCGCGCCGGCGATCGGCGAGCGGCGGCCGACCGACGCGGTGCGGGCACACTGGTTCGCGCTGCCGCTGCTTCGTGCGCTGGACGGGCTGACCCACGCGGGAGTTGTCGAAGTCCGCCTCGATGAGGGGGAGTTCCACGTGCGCGTGGACGGATCGAGTGGACCGGCCGACGGTACGGGGGTGTATGGGGACGGACCCGCCGCTCACGCGGATGCCCGGATCGTGCTCGACGACGAGGTCTGTCTTGCGCTCGGGCGAGGCGAATTCACGCTCGCCGAGGCCGTGAAGGACGGGCGGATCGAGGTCGCGGGCGAGGGGGCGCTGGCCGCTGAGCTGCGCGGCGCGTGACGCTTGCGGGGCCGTCGCGGCGGCCTTGGCGAGGACCTTCCGGAAGACCTCTGTGTCCGGGTGGTTCCGAGGTTCAACTCCCGGGTAGCGTCGGGGCATTTGAGATGCCCGGGACACCGAGGCGGAGGGGATGCGCGTGAGGTTCGGCAGACGGCAGGGGCAGCACGAACAGCAGGATCTGCAAGGGGCACCGGAACAGCAGGGGCCGCAGGGGCGAGTGGGTAAGGCCCTGGTCATCGGCGGCTGCGTCGCGGCGCTCGGCTTCGTGCCGTCGGCGGCACTCGCCACTCCCGGCAGCGGGGTGAGCGGCACGGTTGTCGCGAAGGGCACATCGGCCGGCAAGCTGAAGGTGAAGACGCCGAAGGACCGTACGGACGTGACCTTCCGGACGATCACGGTGGAGCCGGGCGGTTCCACCGGCTGGCACACCCACAGCGGCCAACTGATCGCCGTGGTCAAGTCGGGGACGCTGACGCGCACTCTGGACGACTGCTCGGTCGAGGTGACGCCCGCGGGCACGTCGTTCATCGAACCGTCCGGGTCCAAGCACCGCCACATCGGACGGAACCTGGGCACCGAGCCGGTCGTGCTCTGGGTGACCTATCTGCTGCCCGAGGGAAGCGCGCTCTCCGACGACGCCGAAGCGGTGGAATGCGGCGCGCGGAAGTGACGTGGCGCGTGACGCTCGCCGGCCGCCGACGCCGACCGGCGAGCGTCTTCCCGCACGAGGACCGGAGCGAAGGGTCATGGACGGGGAGAATCCGGAGGCGGAGGACGGGGCGGGCACGCGCGGTCCCGTCCCGGCGCGCCGTGCGGCCCTCGCGCAGGAACTGCTGCAGACGCTCGGCACAAGACGCCCCGGCTTCCCCGCCGGACCGGGGGGATCGCATGCCGCCCCCGCCCGGCCATGACGTGGCACCCCGCTGGTGGGACGGCCGACGCCGGCGCACCGGTCCTGAGGCGATGATGGTCGGATGCGATTCGAAGCGATCACCTGGGAACGGCTGGCCGAAACCTTTGCCGGGTACGCCGACGGGCTGAAGCCGTCCGACGGCGGGCCGTGGCTCAAGGTCGGCGTCGACGGCGCTCCGGCCGCCCGCACCGGGGAGCTGGCCGAGCGTGTCGCACAGGAGCTGAGGATCCGTGGCCGCGCCGTGCTCGTCGTGTCCACCGAGGGGTTCCTGCGCCCGGCGAGCCTGCGCTACGAGTACGGCAAGCAGGACCCCGACTCGTACGTCGACAGCTGGTTCGACACGGGAGCCCTCTGGCGTGAGGTCCTCGGGCCGCTGGAGGCGGGCGGCAGCGGGCGTGTGCTGCCCGATCTCTGGGACCCGGTGACGGATCGGGCCACCCGCAGCCCGTATCAACACCTTCCTGAAGGCGGTGTGCTGGTGATGCACGGGCCGTTGCTGCTCGGGCACTGGTTCCCGTTCGACCTGAGTCTCCATCTGCGGCTCTCGCCGGGTGCGCTGCGGCGGCGCACCGAGGAGAGCGAGTGGTGGACTCTGCCCGCTTTCGCGCGGTACGAGGAGGAGGTGGAGCCTGCCGGGCGTGCGGACGCGATCGTCCGGGCCGACGATCCGCTCCACCCCGCCTGGACCGGGCTGCCCGGGGGCGGGTAGGTCACCCGCCGGGTCGGCCGCCGACCGTTGCGACCGCCTCGGCCCCCGAGCGGCAGCCCGCCGCCGCGGCCGTGGCCTCGTCCGCCCCCGCCAGCCGCGCCGCGAGGAACCCTCCGGTGAACGCGTCGCCCGCCCCGGTGGAGTCCACCGCTGCGCGCACCGGAACGGCCGGAACACGTCCGGTCACCGTCCCTCCGGCGGCGAGCAGGGCACCCTCCTCGCCCAGGGTGACGACGACCCGAGGGAACATCAGGCTCAGCTTGGCGGCGGCGTCGGCCGGTTCGGGGAGTCCGGTGAGCAGCCGGGCCTCGTCCGCGTTCGGCAGCAGCAGCTCCGCTCCCTCCACGGCCGTCAGGAACGTGTCGACGCCGAGTTCGGCGAGGAAGCCCGCGGAGGCTGGATCCACGCTCGCCGGGATGTTCCGCCGCCGGGCCTCCCGCAGGGCCAGCAGGGCCGTCGCGCGGCTCGTCGCGGCGAAGAGGAGATAGCCGGACAGATGCAGATGCGCGATGCCGTCGAGCAGGGACGGCGACCAGTCGGCGGGGCAGAGGCGCAGCACGGCGCCGCTGTCGGTGAGGAAGGTGCGTTCGGCCGCGGAATCGACGAGCGCGACGACGGTGGCGGTCGGCGCTCCGTCGTCCACCACCAGCAGAGGACGCACCCCCGCCCGCCGCAGCACGTCCTCGTGCCAGGCCGCGGAGTCCGCGCCCACCCGTGCCACCAGGCGCACGTCCCGGCAGCCCGAACGCGCCGCCCAGCAGGCGGCATTGGCGCCGGCCCCGCCCGGCAGTGTGCTGATCCGGGCCGCCGTGTCCGTGCCGTGGACGAGTGGCGAGACATGCCGGGCCACCACATCTGTGACCACGTCCCCGATGACGAGCAGGCCGCCGCCGGTCACTGGGATCCTGCCGATTCCCGCTCCAGCGGCCCCTCCTGGACCGTGGCCCAGGCGATGGCGATCCGCGCCGCAAGCGATACGTTTCCGCGCACCGCCGCCACGTTGGCGTCCAGCGACGCCCCTTCGGTCTGCCGCATCAGATGGTCGAGCAGGAAGGGTGTGACGGCCTGGCCCGTGATGCCGCGCTCCCGGCACGCGTCCAGCGCCTCCGCCAGTACGCGGTCGTGGAGGGCAGGATCCAGCTGGTCCTTCTGCGGTACGGGGTTGGCGACGATCAGAGCCGCGGGGGGACCGCCGAGCGTGTCCCCGGCCCGCATCACTTCCGCGACATCCTCGGGCGTACGCACCGTCCAGTCCACCGGCTCCCCCGAACTGCTGAGATAGAAGCCGGGGAAGTGCTCCGTGCGGTAGCCGAGCACTCCGACCCCGAGTGTCTCCAGGCGTTGCAGTGTCGCGGGGACGTCCAGGATCGACTTCACGCCCGCGCACACCACGGTGATGTCGGTCCGTGCGAGCAGCCGGAGGTCCGCGGACTCGTCCTGGGTCTCGGTCCACTCCCGGTGTACACCGCCGAGGCCGCCCGTCGCGAAGACGCGCAGCCCGGCGCGGGCCGCGAGGAACGCTGTCGCGGACACGGTCGTCGCCCCGCTCGCTCCCGCCGCCAGCGCCGGAGCGAGGTCCCGGTGTCCGAGCTTGCGCATCGTCGGATCCTCGGCGACCCGCTCCAACTCGGACTTGTCCAGGCCGACATGGGCCCTGCCGTTCAGTACGGCAATGGTCGCGGGGACCGCCCCCGCGGACCGTACGAGCTCTTCCAGCTCTTCCGCGACCCGTAGATTCCGGGGGCGCGGCAGACCGTGCGCGATGATCGTCGACTCCAGTGCCACGACGGGGCGGTGCGCGGCGAGAGCTTCCCGTACCTCGGTGGAGAGGGCCGGTGCGTACGGGTGGGCGCGGTGCGGCGCGTTCGGTGACATGTCCACATCCCTGTCGCAGGCGGTCCGGCCTCAAACGTGTCCCGGGAGCCGAACAGCCACCGGCTGTGGGCCCTTCCCTTCCGCGACGCGTCGTTCGACGTCGTCGTGCACGCCACGAGCACCACGGCGACGCCATCGCGGCAGCCGGACGGCGCACCCGCACGAGAAGGACCGGCCGGCCTTCTTCCAGTCGGTCCTGGTGGCACGACGGTCCGATGCGGCCGCTAGGGTGACCGACCATGACCACACTTGATCAAGTTCCCGCCTCCTTCGCCGTGCACATCCCGGACGCCGACCTCGAACCGGAACCGCTCGACCCCGCGCAGATCGTCTCGGGCGAGCCCGTGGTGACCGGCAAGGTGCTCTGGGAGTCACCGGACGGCAAGCAACTGCGGGGGATCTGGCAGATCACGCCCGGCGTGGTCACCGACACCGAGGCCAACGAGCTGTTCGTGGTCGTCAGCGGGCGTGCGACCGTCGCGGTCGAGGACGGCGAGACGCTGGAGATCGGCCCGGGGGACGCCTGCGTCCTGCGCGAGGGCGACCGTACGACGTGGACGGTGCACGAGACACTGCGCAAGGCCTACCACATCAGCCTCTGAGCGCCCGGCGCCTGCCCGGCGGGCGCCTGCGGTCCGGTGCCGCTGCCAGGTCCCGCGACCCGGTCAGGTGGTGGCGGGCCGGGACAGCGCCCGGCGCAGCGCCAGCACCGCCATCGGCAGCAACAGACAGGCGCCGGCCGCGTTCAGCCAGCCGTAACCCGCCTGGGAGACGATCACCCCGGCGACCGCGCCGCCGATGCCCGCAGCCGTGTTCATGGTCAGGTCCGACAGACCCTGCACGGCGGCGCGGGCGGGCTGCGGCACAGAGTCGGTGAGGAGCGCCGAACCGGCCACCAGACCCGCCGACCAGCCGAGCCCGAGTACGAACAGGCCGACGGCCGTCTGGCCATGACTGGGACCGGCCGTGCCGGCCAGCAGCGCTGCGCAGGACAGCAGCCCGACGGCCAGACCGATCACGGCGAGCCGTCCGAAGCGGTCCGAGAGCCAGCCCATCACCGGTGAGAACGCGTACATGCCCGCGATGTGGCCGCTGATGACCAGGCCGATCAGCTGCAGGTCCGCGCCGTGGTGGCCCAGATCGACCGGGGTCATCACCATGATCGACACCATCGCGGTGTGCGATCCGGCCACCGTCACCAGCGCCAGCCGGGCCATCGGCGAGGCCCGCACCGCCGCGATGCCCGCCCGCAGCGAACGGCCGCCCGCGGAGCGGCTGTCCTGCGGGGCCAGCGCACGCGCGGTGAGCAGCGGATCGGGCCGCAGCAGCACCCCGACCACCACCGCGGCGAGCAGGAAGATCCCGGCAGCCCAGAGGAACGGTCCGGCCGTCTCGGGTATGGAGGAGGACCGGAAGACCCGGCCCGCCGGAGCCGCAATGTTGGGGCCGAGGACCGAACCGATCGTGGTGGCCCAGATGACGGTGGAGATCGCCCGGCCGCGACGGTCCGGCTCGGCCAGGTCGGCGGCGGCGAACCGCGCCTGCAGATTGGCCGACGAACCGGCACCGAACCCGGCCATGCCGAGCAGCAGCAACGGGAAACTGCCCACGACGGCGGCCACGACCACCAGCCCCGCGCCCAGCGCACCGATCAGATACGCGAGAACGAGGCCGGGGCGTCGGCCCCGCGAGGTCATCAGCGCGGCCAGCGGCAACGACAGCAGCGCCGTGCCGGTCACCGACGCGGTCGGCGCGAGACCCGACAGCGCCTCGGAGCCGCTCACCTGTGTTGCCAGCACGGGGGCCAGGGCGATGCCGATGGGCACCCCGAGGCCGCCGAGGATCTGAGAGGCGATCAGCACTGCGGACGTCCTGCGCCGAAGAGCGGGCAGCTCCGCCGCCGTGACGGGTGCCGACCCGGTGGGCCCGCCCGGCCCGCCCGGTTCGCCGGGTCCGGTGGGGGAGTCAGGTGCATCGAGGGTGTTGGTCACTGACGGAGTGTGCCAGCTCGGACGTGGGTACGAAAACGGGTTCCGGGCCGGTCGGGGTACGCGGGCTCAGAACAGCGGCTGCGGCAGAACTCCTTCCAGCGCCAGCAGCTGCCGCTTGGTCTCCAGGCCGCCGCCGAACCCGCCGAGTCCGCCGTCGCTCTCCACCACCCGGTGGCAGGGCACCACCACGGGCAGCGGGTTGGACCCCATGGCCGCCCCGACCGCCTGCGCGGCCCCCGGCTGCCCCACCCGCGCGGCGAGATCCCCGTACCCGACGACCGTTCCGTACGGCACGCCCGTCGCCAGCTCGCGGAGCACCTGGCGGTTGAAGCCTGAGGTCAGCGACCAGTCCAGGTCGAGCGAGAACTCCCGCAACGAACCGGCGAAGTACTCCACGAGCTGGCGTATCGGCTCGGTGAGGCGCCCGGAACCGGGCGCCTCCACCGGCTCCGTCCCGAGACGGGTGCGCAACAGCCCGACCGCCCTGTCCCGCACGGCGGGTCCGGCGTGGAAGACCACGCTCACCAGCCCCGCGTCGGTCGCGGCAAGCAGCAGCGGCCCGATGTCGCTTCCGACGACAGCCCACTCGACCCTGCCGTCGGCATCGCCTCCGTCGGCATCCCCGTTGTTGTTCATGGAATCCACCGTACGGCCGGCCACTGACAACGGGGGGCGGGATGCTCCCTCCGGTCGTCAGCCGGTGGCCTCGCGCACCACGTCGGGGGTGTTGGTGATGATCCCGTCCACGCCGAGGAGGTCCACCTTCACAGCGGTCGCCGCGCCGTTGACCGTCCAGGTGTTGACCCTCAGCTTCTTGCCGTGTGCGCCGTTCAGCGCGTGCACGGCGGCGACGTAGTCGGCGCCGATCGACGTGTACGACGGGTTGATCTGGTCGGTGAACGCCGCGTACGACGTCAGATCGGCGATCGCGGGGGTGCCGAGGAAGCCGGTGGTGATGTCCGGACGCTGCCGATGGACCTTCTTCAGACTGCCCGCGTCGAAGCTCTGGATCACGAGTCGGCTCCTGACGTGATCGCGGTCGAGCCACCCGGCCCGGCGCAGCACCCGCAGGGTCTCCTTCTCGACGCCCGGATAGAGTTTCGGGCTCTTGATCTCCAGCAGCAGCTTCTGCCGGTTGCGCCCGATCCGGTCCAGGTACTGCGTGAGCGTGGGGACCCGGGTCCCGGTGTACCGCGCACCGAACCAGCTGCCCGCGTCCAGCCGGGCGATCTCCGCGGCCGTGAAGTCCTTGACCGCCCACGGCGCACGGTCAGGGAAGACGTCCTCGACGTCGGTGGTCCGCTTCAGATCGGTGTCGTGGATGACGACCGGCACACCGTCCCTGGTGAGCTGGACATCGTTCTCCACCCAGTCGAAGCCGAGACGGTCGGCCCTGTCGACGGCGGCCAGGGTGTTCTCCGGCGCGTACGCCGAGGCGCCCCGGTGGGCGAAGACGACCGGGGCGGCGTCGGACCTCCCGCCGGCCTGCGCGCCGACCGTCCGGATGCCGGTCACTGTCTCCGTTCCGGTGGCTGAGCCGGTGTCCGTGGCCGGTGAACGGGGGGTCGGAAGCAGCAGCGCGCCGACGCCCAGCAGGGCGGCGGCGGCGAGGGAGACGGTTGCGGTGCGTGCGTGCACGTGTACTCCTTGCGGCAGAGCGACGGACGGGCCGAGTGCGACAGCCGTCTCCCGACCAGGGGCGGGCGAAGGATGGCCATCACGTGAACGCGGCAGGCAGGACGGGGTCACGGGCCGGTTTCCGAGTCGATAAAATGCAGCTCTTCTGTTTGTCTGCCGGGACTTGCGCCTTAGGGTCACCCCGAACCCGGGCTTCTCGAAGGGCGTGCGAGCATGCAGGGCACAATCGACGGTTTCAGCTATGGAGTGGTGACGCCCGTCGCGGCGTTCCTCATGGCGTGCCTCGGCGCGGCCCTCGGGCTGCGCTGCACGACACGGTCGCTGCGCACCGAGCGTTCCTTCAAGGCCGGCTGGCTCGCCCTCGGGGCCACTTCCATCGGCTCCGGCATTTGGACGATGCACTTCATCGCGATGATGGGCTTCAGCGTCGACGAGACGTCGATCGGCTACGACACCCCGATCACGTTCGCCAGCCTGGCCATCGCGATCGTCATGGTCGGTATCGGCATCTTCATCGTCGGCTATCGGGGCGCCACCCCCATGGCCCTGGTCACCGGCGGCACCATCACCGGACTCGGCGTGGCCACCATGCACTATCTCGGCATGGCCGGCATGCGCCTCGAGGGACAGCTCGAGTACGACACGCTCACCGTTTCGCTCTCCGTCGTCATCGCCGTCGTCGCCTCCACGACCGCACTGTGGTCGGCGGTCTCCGTCCACGGCTTCCTGCCGAGCCTCGGCGCCAGCGTGGTGATGGGCGTGGCCGTGAGCGGGATGCACTACACGGGCATGGCCGCACTCAGTGTTCATCTGCACCCCGCGGCCGTCGCGGAGTCCGTGACCGACAGCGGGCCGACCTCGGCCCTGATCCCGCTGATGATCGGCCCGGCCTGCTTCCTCCTGCTCGCCGCGGTGGTCGTCATGTTCGATCCCCTGGTGGTGCTGGGCTCCCCGGAGTGGGACGACCCCCGGAACGGAGTCGGCGCCGGTCGGCCCCCCGGCATCCCCGCCCAGCGCCAGGTCCCACGCTTCGGTACCCACGCCGACCCGGCGTCGTTCCAGTCGCAGCACCGGGACTCTCCGCGCCCCCGGGACCGGTGACCGGGCCCGGTTGTCAGTGGGGGGTCGTACCGTGGTTCCATGCGGCCCGTTTCGAAGATCGAACGTTCGGTGGCGCCTTTCGAGGTCGTCAGTCCCTACCAGCCCAGCGGTGACCAGCCCACTGCCATCGCCGAGCTGGAGCGGCGTATCCGGGCGGGTGAGAAGGATGTCGTGCTGCTCGGCGCGACCGGCACCGGTAAGTCGGCGACCACCGCCTGGATGATCGAGAAGCTGCAGCGCCCCACCCTGGTGATGGCGCCGAACAAGACCCTCGCCGCCCAGCTGGCGAACGAGTTCCGCGAGCTGCTCCCCAACAACGCCGTCGAGTACTTCGTCTCGTACTACGACTACTACCAGCCCGAGGCGTACATCCCGCAGTCGGACACCTACATCGAGAAGGACTCGTCGATCAACGACGAGGTCGAACGACTGCGCCACTCCGCGACGAACTCGCTGCTCACCCGCCGCGACGTCGTCGTGGTCGCCTCGGTCTCCTGCATCTACGGCCTCGGTACGCCGCAGGAGTACGTGGACCGCATGGTCCCGCTCACGGTGGGGGAGGAGATCGACCGCGACCAGCTGCTGCGCCGCTTCGTAGAGATCCAGTACACGCGCAACGACGTCGCGTTCACCCGTGGCACCTTCCGGGTGCGCGGCGACACCATCGAGATCTTCCCGGTCTACGAGGAGCTCGCCGTCCGCATCGAGATGTTCGGCGACGAGATCGAGGCGCTCTCCACCCTCCATCCGCTCACCGGCGAGGTGATCAGCGAGGACCGCGAGCTCTACGTCTTCCCCGCCAGCCATTACGTGGCGGGTCCGGAGCGCATGGAGAAGGCGGTCAACGGCATCGAGCGGGAGCTGCAGGAGCGCCTCGACGAGCTGGAGAAGCAGGGCAAGCTGCTGGAGGCCCAGCGGCTGCGGATGCGCACCACGTACGACATCGAGATGATGCGTCAGATCGGCACCTGCTCCGGCATCGAGAACTACTCGATGCACATGGACGGCCGCGAGCCCGGCACCGCTCCCAACACCCTCCTCGACTACTTCCCCGAGGACTTCCTGCTCGTCATCGACGAGTCGCATGTCACCGTGCCGCAGATCGGCGCGATGTACGAGGGTGACGCCTCCCGCAAGCGCAGCCTCGTCGACCACGGCTTCCGGTTGCCGTCCGCCCTCGACAACCGCCCCCTGAGGTGGGAGGAGTTCACGGAGCGGATCGGTCAGACCGTCTATCTCTCCGCCACCCCGGGCAAGTACGAGCTGTCCCGCGGCGACGGGTTCGTGGAGCAGATCATCCGCCCCACCGGCCTTGTCGACCCGGAAGTCGTCGTCAAGCCCACCGAGGGCCAGATCGACGACCTGGTGCACGAGATCCGCAGGCGTACTGAGAAGGACGAGCGGGTCCTGGTCACCACCCTCACCAAGAAGATGTCCGAGGACCTCACGGACTACTTCCTGGAGCTGGGCATCCAGGTCCGTTATCTCCACAGCGACGTCGACACGCTCCGCCGCATCGAGCTGCTGCGCGAGTTGCGCGCCGGGGAGTACGACGTCCTGGTCGGCATCAACCTCCTCCGCGAGGGCCTCGACCTGCCCGAGGTGTCCCTGGTGGCCATCCTCGACGCCGACAAGGAGGGCTTCCTGCGCTCCGGGACGTCCCTCATCCAGACCATCGGCCGCGCGGCCCGCAATGTGTCCGGCCAGGTCCATATGTACGCGGACAAGATCACCCCGGCGATGGAGAAGGCCATCGACGAGACCAACCGGCGCCGGGAGAAGCAGATCGCGTACAACACCGAGCGCGGGATCGATCCGCAGCCGCTGCGCAAGAAGATCAACGACATCGTGGCGACGATCGCCCGCGAGGAGATCGACACCGAGGAGCTGCTCGGCACCGGCTACCGCCAGGGGAAGGCCGTCAAGGCCCCCGTTCCCGCGCTCAGTGGCAAGGCGGGCAAGGCGGCCAAGGCGGCCGGAGCCAAGAAGGCCGACGCGGTGGTCACGGACCGGCCCGCCACCGAGCTCGCAGGGATCATCGAGGAGATGACCGACCGGATGCGGGCAGCTGCCGCGGACCTGCAGTTCGAAGTGGCCGCCCGACTGCGCGACGAGGTGGGCGAGTTGAAGAAGGAGTTGCGCCAGATGCGGGAGGCGGGCCTCGCCTGACCCACCGCAGCCGGTGTGTTGCAAGACCGACACAAAAATGCTCCGAAGCTGCTGCGCCTTCGGCGTGACTGCGTAGGGTGCTGGGCAGCCGCACGGACGGGTGCGGGGCAGCGGAGAGGGGACAGCGCGTGACGGTCAACATGACCAAGGGCCAGGCCATCAGCCTGCAGAAGAGCGACGGGGGGACCCTGACCGCGGTACGGATGGGGCTCGGCTGGCAGGCGGCGCCGCGCCGCGGTCTGTTCGGCTCGCGCACACGGGAGATCGACCTGGACGCCTCGGCGGTGCTGTTCGCCGACAAGCAGCCGGTCGACGTGGTCTTCTTCCGTCACCTCGTCAGCGACGACGGCTCGGTGAAGCACACCGGCGACAACCTGGTCGGCGGCGCCGGTTCCGGTGGAGACGACGAGGCGATCCTCGTCGACCTGCAGCGGGTGCCGGTTCACATCGACCAGATCGTCTTCACGGTGAACTCCTTCACCGGCCAGACGTTCCAGGAGGTGCAGAACGCGTTCTGCCGCATCGTCGACGAGACCAACGGCCAGGAGCTCGCCCGCTACACGCTGGACGGCGGCGGCCAGTACACCGCCCAGATCATGGCCAAGGTGCACCGCGTGGGCGCCGGGTGGCAGATGACCGCTCTCGGCAACCCGGCCAACGGCCGCACCTTCCAGGACCTGATGCCGGCGATCCTGCCGCACCTGTAGGCACAGCCGGACCGCTCGGGTCCGTATCGGTGGGGGCAGCTCCCGGAGGCAACGGCCGCCGGGAGCTGCCCCGCATGGCACCGCACCACGGCATCACGCCGACAGACAGCGCACCGCGCAGCATCAACTCGTCGAGGGGACAGGGCAATGACGGCCGAGCTGGTCCGGGGGCAGAACCACACCTTGCCCCAGACCCGTCTGGAGATCCGGGTGTCGGCCGGTACGCCCGTCGTGGCCGGTGCCACGCTCGGCGACGAGCAGGGCACGGTGCACGGCATCGAGTGGATCGCCCACCCGGGCTCGCCCCAGCTGCCCGGACTCGAAGTGTCCAAGCAGGCCGCCGCCGAGCACCGGCTCGCCGTGGACCTCGACGCCCTGCCCGCCTCGGTGCACCGCGTCACCGTGCTACTGGCGCTGCCCATGGGCGTCGGTGGCCCGGTCAGGTTCGGTGCGGTCGCCGCACCCTTCGTCGCTGTCACGGGTCTCGAAGGCACCGAGATCGCCACCTTCACCCTCACCGGTCTCGACAGCGAGTCCGCGGTCGCCGCCCTGGAGCTCTACCGCCGTCAGGGCGCGTGGAAGGTCCGCGCGGTCGGCCAGGGCTATGCGGGCGGTCTCGCCGCGATGCTCGCCGACCAGGGGGTGTCCGGTGCGCAGGAGCTGGCCCGGTCGGTCCATGAGGCGGTCGCCCGGGGCTTGGCCCGCTCGGTGGCGCCGCCCCCGCCCCGCACCCCGGAAGGCGACCGGGTCCGCCACGCCGGCACGGCCTCCGGCCAGCAGCCGCCCGCGACACCTCCCGCCGTACCGATCGGCGACCCGGCCCCGGCAGCCACCCCGCTGCCCGGCCCCGCCCAACCCCGACCGGCAGGCGACGCGGGGCCCACCCCGGGTCCCGCCACGAGTGGCCCCATCAACTACGCACACCCGCGCCGCCAGTCCGCGGCGCCCCCGCCGCCCCCGCCCACCGCACCGCCCGCCGAACCGGGCCGGCCCGCCCGGCCCGTCGCCGGGGACGCGACCGGCTGGTCCATGGAGGAGCGTCTCTACAACCAGGTCTGGGGCATGTTCGAGGATCTGGCCCGCACCACCGCCGCCTACCGCAGCGCCGTCGACTTCGCCGAGTCCCGCATGGACCAGGAGCTCGACCGGGCCCTGTCCGACCCGCGCAACCGGATCGGAGGAGCGGGCGACCGGGCCCGCGAGGAGGCCCGTGCCAAGCGCGACCAGTTGACCGACCGGGCCCGCGAGGCGCTCGACCGCGATCTCGCCCAGCTCGCCGCCGAGTCCGCCGTCGTCGAACCCGCACTCCCCGCCGCGTACGCGGGCTGGGACAACCCCGTCTGGCACGCCTACCGCGTCCCCATGGAGATCCCCATGGCCCTGCGGATCGGTGACCTCCATCTGCCCGAGAAAACCGACCTGCGCATCCCGCTGCTCGTACGGCTGCCGCTGGAGCGCGGAATCTGGGTCGACAGCGGGCGTACAGCCTCCGAGGCGGCGTCCCTGACCGGTCCGGACCAGCTCCGCCGACTCGCCATGGAGAACGCCGTCGCGCACGCGGCCCGGCTGCTCGCCGTCTACCCGGCGGACGAGTTCACCGTCCATGTCATCGACCCCGCGGGCTCGGCCGCGGCGGCGCTCGCGCCCCTGGTCGACTCCGGGGTGCTTGCCGCGCCCCCCGGCGCCGGCGCCCAGGGAGTGGCCTCGGTCCTCGCCCACCTCACCCGGCGCGTCGACCTCGTGCAGATGGCGATCCGGGCCGGCGCCGCCGATTCGCTCCCGCCGGACCTGGACACCGCCGAGCAGTTGTTGATCGTCAACGACTTCCCGCACGGCTTCGACGACCGGGCCGTCACCCAGCTGCGCTACCTCGCGGACGAGGGTCCCTCGGTCGGCGTCCACCTGCTGATGGTCGCGGACCGGGAGGACGCGAGTGCGTACGGGCCGGTGCTCGACCCGCTCTGGCGCTCCCTGCTGCGGATCACCCCGGTCGCCGACGATCACCTGGCCGATCCCTGGGTCGGCCACGCCTGGACGTACGAGCCGCTGAGGACTCCGCCCGGCAGCCGGGTGCTGCAGAACGTGCTCGTCCAGGTGGCCGCCGCTCGTCGCGGGCGGCCTTGACCCATCGGACCATCCCTGACCTGCGCTTTTGAAAGATCTTTTTGCTGGCCTTTACCTTTTCTTGGTGTTCCCTGTACTGTTCTTCGAACGGAGGGGAGTACTCCCATACGCGACGCGCCCGTCAGTACGGACTGTGACCGGTCCCGGGGCGTCGGCCCGTGGCGCGCATCCCGTGCGCCGGGGTGGAAGAGACCTCCGGCAGCGACGACGCTGATCAGTAGCCGTAGCGAACTGCCGGAGGCGCAGTGGACGTTTCATGGACTCTCTGGGCACTGACCATTTTTGGTCTGTCAGCCCTTATCGCCGTCGACTTCTTCATCGGGCGCAAGCCTCATGACGTGACGACCAAGGAAGCCGGAATCTGGACGATCATCTGGATCGCGCTGGCCGTGCTCTTCGGGCTCGGTCTGCTCGTGTTCGGCGAGAGCCAGGCATCGGGCGAGTTCTTCGCCGGCTTCATCACCGAGAAGTCGCTCAGCGTGGACAACCTCTTCGTCTTCGTCCTGATCATGGCGAAGTTCTCGGTGCCGTCCCATCTCCAGCAGCGCGTGCTGCTGGTCGGCGTGCTGATCGCGCTGGTTCTGCGAGCGATCTTCATCGCCGCGGGCGCGGCGGTCATTGCCAACTTCTCGTGGGTCTTCTACATCTTCGGCGCGTTCCTGATCTACACCGCCTGGAAGCTCATCCAGGAGGCGCGGGCCGATGAGGAGGAGGACGATTTCGAGGAGAACCGCCTCCTCAAGTCGATCGAACGCCGCTTCGGTGTCGCCGACAGGTACCACGGCACCAAGCTCTTCATCAGGAACAACGGCAAGCGCGTCCTGACCCCGCTGATGGTCGTCATGCTCGCCATCGGCACCACCGATGTGCTGTTCGCGCTGGACTCCATCCCCGCGATCTTCGGGCTGACCCAGGACCCGTACATCGTCTTCACCGCCAACGCCTTCGCCCTGATGGGGCTGCGGCAGCTGTACTTCCTCATCGGCGGTCTGCTGAAGAAGCTGGTCCACCTCAGCTACGGGCTCTCGGTCATCCTCGGCTTCATCGGCGTCAAGCTGGTGCTGCACGCTCTGCACGAGTCCGGGGTGCATGTCCCCGAGATCTCCATCCCGGTCTCGCTCGGCGTCATCTGCGGCGTGCTGGTGATCACCACGATCACCAGCCTCATCGCCACCAGGAAGCAGGCCGCGGCCGAGGCCGAGCGCGAGGCGGAGGAGAGTTCCCGCGTCGAGGCCTGATGCGGCGGTGCGGGTGGGCGGTGCAACCGCTCACCCGCACTCTCATGTCACCAGCCGCGTGCGCGCCACTCGGGCAGCTGCGGACGCTCGTCGCCGAGCGTCGTGTCGTGGCCGTGGCCCGGATAGACCCAGGTCTCGTCGGGCAGCACGTCGAAGAGCTTGGTCTCCACGTCGTGGAGCAGGCTCGCGAACGCTTCGGGGTCCTTGCGGGTATTGCCGACCCCGCCGGGGAAGAGGCAATCCCCGGTGAACAGGTGGGGGGCGCCGTGCGGGTCGTCGTAGACCAGCGCGATGGAGCCCGGGGTGTGACCGACCAGATGGCGCGCGGTCAGGGTGACCTGCCCCACCCGGATCGTGTCGTCGTCGTCGACCAGCACGTCGGTCGGGACCGGGATGCCCTCGGCGTCGTACCGCCCCGCATAGGTACGCGCACCGGTGGCCGCCACCACCTCGCCCAGCGCCTGCCAGTGGTCGCCGTGCTGATGGGTGGTGACGACGGACGCGATGGAGTCGTCACCGATCAGCCGCAGCAGGGTGGGGGCCTCGGCGGCCGCGTCGATCAGGAGCTGCTCGCCGGTGGCCCGGCAGCGCAGCAGATAGGCGTTGTTGTTCATCGGGCCGACGGCGACCTTGGAGATCATCAGGTCCGTCAACTCGTGTACATCCGCAGGTCCGCCGACCTTGACCGTTCCGCTGTACGTCATACGTCTCAGCCTATAGCGGCGGCAGTACGGGAAGAGGGCCGCCGTCGACCTCCAGCACCGAGCCGTCGCGGCGTCCGGCGAGCCAGCCGAGCAGCTCCGGCGCCGGGCCCCGGACCGCGACGGCCGGGCCCTCGGCGCCGCCACCCGTGGTCCAGAACCGGCCGTCGTCGGCGGCCAGACCCGTGGACACCACCTCCGGGTGACGGCCGAACCGCTCCGCGAGGAAGTCGATCTCGCGGGTCACGAATTCGTCCGGAAGGTCCTCGAGCTCGTAGCCGATCCCCAGGTCGACATGGTGCAGTTCGACCTCGATCCAGCGGCGGAAGGGGACCCGGGAGGCGGAGTCGGTCACGCCGTTGCGCATCGTGATGGTGCGGGACCAGTCGGCCGGCTCGGCGGCGGCGGCCAGGAAGCGGGCCGCGCTCTCGCGCAGGTCGGCCAGCTGTTCGGCGAGCGGCCGGGGTGCGTCGCGCTCGATGTCCCGATCGCGGGTTTCGCTGTCTGCGTACATGGGACGGCCCTGGAGAACATTTACGAGCGCGTCGGCGTTACGGGAAAGGTGTGCAAGGACATGGCCCCGGCTCCAGCCGGGCAGCCGTGACGGTTCGGCAGCGGCGACGTCGTCCAGTTTCACCGTCGCGCTGAGGAGTCGATCCGTCGCTTCACGTAGGGCTGCCAGGTCGTGCGCGTGATCAATCATGCGGCTGAGCCTAGCCTCGGCACTCGTTCGGGTGAAGGAGTCATTGACCGTCCGTAAATCGAATGCGCGTGCTATACGCTCGGAATCGAAAAGCTTCGTACACCGCTGTGGCGCCCCCCATACCCTGGGACAGGGGCTCAGTTCCCCCATTTCTCTCTAGAAAGGTGCGGACCGGCGTGACCGACCGTCTCATCGTCCGTGGCGCTCGCGAGCACAACCTCAAGAACGTCTCGCTCGACCTCCCCCGCGACTCCCTCATCGTCTTCACCGGGCTTTCCGGGTCGGGCAAGTCGTCTCTCGCGTTCGACACGATCTTCGCCGAGGGCCAGCGCCGGTACGTGGAGTCCCTCTCCTCGTACGCCCGGCAGTTCCTCGGCCAGATGGACAAGCCGGACGTCGATTTCATCGAGGGCCTGTCGCCCGCCGTCTCCATCGATCAGAAGTCGACCTCGCGCAACCCGCGCTCGACGGTCGGCACGATCACCGAGGTGTACGACTACCTCCGGCTGCTCTTCGCCCGGATCGGCAAGCCGCACTGCCCCGAGTGCTCCCGCCCCATCTCCCGGCAGTCGCCGCAGGCCATCGTCGACAAGGTGCTCGGCCTGCCCGAGGGCAGCCGCTTCCAGGTGCTGTCGCCGCTGGTGCGCGAGCGCAAGGGCGAGTTCGTCGACCTCTTCGCCGATCTGCAGACCAAGGGCTACAGCAGGGCCCGGGTCGACGGCGAGACCATCCACCTCGCCGAGCCGCCCACGCTGAAGAAGCAGGAGAAGCACACCATCGAGGTGGTCATCGACCGCCTCACGGTGAAGGACAGCGCCAAGCGCCGGCTGACCGACTCGGTCGAGACCGCGCTCGGGCTCTCCGGCGGCATGGTCGTGCTCGACTTCGTCGACCTCCCGGAGGACGACCCCGAGCGTGAGCGGATGTATTCCGAGCACCTCTACTGCCCGTACGACGACCTGTCCTTCGAAGAGTTGGAGCCGCGCTCCTTCTCCTTCAACTCCCCCTTCGGCGCCTGCCCCGACTGCACGGGCATCGGTACGCGGATGGAGGTCGACCCGGAACTGATCGTCCCCGACGAGGAGAAGTCCCTCGACGAGGGCGCGATCCACCCTTGGTCGCACGGCCACACCAAGGAGTACTTCGGGCGGCAGATCGACGCGCTCGCCGCAGCCCTCGGATTCCGTACGGACATCCCGTGGGCCGGGTTGCCGCAGCGGGCCAAGAAGGCCCTGCTCTTCGGCCACAAGATCCAGACCGAGGTCCGCTACCGCAACCGGTACGGGCGTGAGCGCGCGTACACCACCCCGGCCTTCGAGGGCGCGGTGCAGTTCGTCAAGCGGCGGCACTCCGACGCCGAGAGCGACTCCAGCAGGGAGCGCTTCGAGGGCTACATGCGCGAGGTGCCCTGCCCGACCTGTGAGGGCACCAGGCTGAAGCCGATCGTCCTCGCGGTCACGGTGATGGAGAAGTCCATCGCCCAGGTCGCCGCGATGTCCATCAGCGAGTGCGCCGAATTCCTCGGCCGGATGAAGCTCAACACCCGCGACAAGAAGATCGCCGAGCGGGTGCTCAAGGAGGTCAACGAGCGGCTGAAGTTCCTCGTCGACGTCGGCCTCGACTACCTCTCGCTGAACCGCGCGGCCGGCACTCTGTCCGGCGGCGAGGCGCAGCGCATCCGGCTCGCCACCCAGATCGGCTCCGGACTCGTCGGCGTGCTGTACGTGCTGGACGAGCCGTCCATCGGCCTGCACCAGCGCGACAACCACCGGCTGATCGAGACGCTGGTCCGGCTCCGCGACATGGGCAACACGCTCATCGTCGTCGAGCACGACGAGGACACCATCAAGGTCGCCGACTGGGTCGTCGACATCGGCCCCGGCGCCGGTGAGCACGGTGGCAAGGTGGTCCACTCCGGCTCGCTCAAGGAGCTGCTCGGCAACGACGAGTCGATCACCGGCCAGTATCTGGTCGGCAAGAAGGCCATCGCGATGCCCGACATCCGGCGCCCGGTCGACCCGGCGCGCAGGCTCACGGTGCACGGAGCCCGGGAGAACAACCTCCAGGACATCGACGTCTCCTTCCCGCTCGGAGTGCTCACGGCCGTCACCGGAGTCTCGGGGTCGGGGAAGTCGACGCTGGTCAACGACATCCTCTACACCCACCTGGCGCGCGAGCTGAACGGCGCCAAGTCGGTCCCCGGGCGGCACACCCGGGTCGACGGCGACGACCTCGTCGACAAGGTGGTGCATGTCGACCAGTCGCCGATCGGCCGTACGCCCCGGTCCAACCCGGCGACGTACACCGGCGTCTTCGACCATGTCCGCAAGCTGTTCGCCGAGACGATGGAGGCGAAGGTGCGCGGCTATCTGCCGGGCCGCTTCTCCTTCAACGTCAAGGGCGGCCGCTGCGAGAACTGCTCCGGCGACGGCACAATCAAGATCGAGATGAACTTCCTGCCGGACGTGTACGTCCCGTGCGAGGTCTGCCACGGGGCGCGGTACAACCGGGAGACGCTGGAGGTCCACTACAAGGGCAAGTCGATCGCCGAGGTGCTGGACATGCCGATCGAGGAGGGCCTGGAGTTCTTCGAGGCCGTCCCGACGATCGCCCGCCATCTCCGCACGCTCCACGAGGTGGGCCTCGGATACGTCAGGCTCGGCCAGTCCGCGCCGACGCTCTCCGGCGGTGAGGCGCAGCGCGTGAAGCTCGCGAGTGAGCTGCAGAAGCGCTCCACCGGCCGCACGGTCTACGTCCTGGACGAGCCGACCACCGGCCTGCACTTCGAGGACATCAGCAAGCTCATCAAGGTGCTGTCCGGACTGGTCGACAAGGGCAACTCGGTGATCGTCATCGAGCACAACCTCGATGTCATCAAGACCGCGGACTGGGTCATCGACATGGGGCCCGAGGGCGGCAACGGCGGTGGCATGGTGGTCGCCGAGGGCACGCCGGAGCTGGTCGCGACGATCCCGGCGAGCCACACGGGCAAGTTCCTCCAGGGCATCCTGGACGCGGACCGGGTGAGTGAGGCAGCGGTGCCCGCAGCGCGGAAGCCCGTGCGGAGGGCGGCCGCGAAGAAGACCGTGGCCGCGAAGTCGTCCCCTGCGCGGAGGACGGCGACGGCCAAGACGGATATCGGCGGGAGCGCGGCGGCCAAGTCGGCCAAGACGGCTGCGGCGAAGAAGACGACCCGCGCACGCAAGGCCTGACGCGCCGCGCGTCGAGGTGACGGCTCCCGGCCGCCAGGCGGGGAGCCGTCACCTCGTGGGTGGCCCCGACCGGTCGAGTCCGGCCACGCTCGGCTGCCGACGGGTGACGGCCGGGTGCGGACGGCAGTAACCGGCGATGGTCCGCCACCGCCCTGCTGCCGCAAGGAGCGGATGGCCGGGCCCGCCGCCGACCCTGCCCGCGTCGGCCGCTGCGGGCCGGTCATGGCTGCTCAGGCGTGGTCGCGACCGGTCCTGATCAGGCATGACCGTCCATGACCGGCCCGGCCGCAGGGCCGCCCGTCTCCGCCGGTATCGTCGGTTCTGTCACTGATGCCGGTGGTGCCCCGGGTGCCTTCCGGTACCCCTGATGCCCCCGACGTCTCCCCGACGCCCCCTCTTCGTCCCACCCCTCTCACCCCGTGGAGTCCGCATGTCCGGCCAGCCCACCGCCCGCCGCACCGTGCTGAAGGGTGCCGCTCTCGCCGGTGTCGCCGGGCTGGGAGTGGCCGCCTGTTCGACCGAATCGAAGCTCGGGCACGCCCAGACGCCGACCCCCACCGCCCCCGTCGAGCTCGGCTCCCCGGACGAGGTGCCGGTCGGCGGGTCCAAGCTCTACCGCGAGCAGCGGGTCGTCGTCAGCTGCCCGGCCAAGGGCGAGTTCAAGGCGTTCAGCGCCCAGTGCACCCACGCGGGCTGCCTGCTGGACAAGGTCGAGGACAACGAGGGGAACTGCCCCTGCCACGGCAGCCGCTTCGACACGACCACCGGCGAGGCGGTGCAGGGTCCGGCCACCGTGCCGCTGCCCTCCGTCCCGGTCAAGGTCGAGGGCGGAAAGCTGATCGCCGGTCCTGACGCCTGACCCTCGACGCACCGGGTCGGGTCACCCCCAGCGCCGGTGGGAGCGGGGCGGCAGGTCGCCGGGGGCGGACCGTTCACGCACCCGCCTCACCGCTCGCACCGCAATGTTCCCCCGCATTGAAGCGTGTTGATCCGTCCCCGACAACAGTTGATCCGTCCCCGACAACAGTTGACGCTCCCTCGGCAGCGTCCGGATGCTCCGATCGCCCCGCCCCCGCCCTGTTCACCGTCGTCGCCCCGCCCCGGCGGCCGCCCACGACGCCGCCACCGGCCCTGGACACCCTGCCCCGGTTCTTCGCCCGGGAGGGGTACTGGCCTGCACGGCGGTCTCCTCGGACGGTCGGAAGGCGTCCCTTTGGGCCGTCCCCGAGGCGGGGACGGCCGGCGCCTGGCAGGTGGTGAACATCGTCGGCGACGACGAGACGCGGTACGCGACCGAGGGAGACCGCAAGCTCCCCGTCGGCGCGGTCTTCTTCCACGAGCCGCGGATCGGCGCCCGGTATGTCCGGAAAGGCAGCCGCGTGCTCGCGCGGGACCAGGGCGCGGCCCGGGCGGCCGGCGCCCGTGGCCCGACATCGGACGCCCACCGCCCCGGGTACAGGAGGATGACCGGAACAGGCTCCTCGGCTCCGGCTGTGCCCGCTCCGGCAGGGCGGGCGGCGGCGCGGCGGCCGGCATCCCCCGTACGTCACCGCACTGTCACTGCCCGCAAGTAGGGTGGGAGGCATGGCAGACCCCTCCAGCTACCGCCCCAAGCCGGGACAGATCCCCGACTCCCCGGGGGTCTACAGATTCCGTGACGAGCACCGCCGGGTGATCTACGTCGGGAAGGCGAAGAGCCTGCGCCAGCGCCTGGCCAACTACTTCCAGGACCTGGCCAATCTCCACCCCCGTACGCGCACGATGGTCACCACGGCCGCCTCCGTCGAGTGGACCGTCGTCGCCACCGAGGTCGAGGCGCTCCAGCTGGAGTACTCCTGGATCAAGGAGTACGACCCCCGGTTCAACGTCAAGTACCGGGACGACAAGAGCTATCCGTACCTCGCGGTCACGCTCAACGAGGAGTTCCCGCGCGTGCAGGTCATGCGCGGTGCCAAGAAGAAGGGCGTGCGCTACTTCGGTCCGTACGGGCACGCCTGGGCGATCCGCGAGACGGTCGACCTGATGCTCCGGGTCTTTCCCGTACGTACGTGCTCCGCCGGTGTCTTCAAGAACGCCGCGCGGACCGGCCGCCCCTGTCTCCTCGGCTACATCGGCAAGTGCTCGGCGCCCTGCGTCGGCCGGGTCACCGCCGAGGAACACCGCGAACTGGCGGACGATTTCTGCGACTTCATGGCCGGCCGCACGGGCACGTACATCCGCCGCCTGGAGAAGGACATGATGGCGGCGGCCGAGGAGATGGAGTACGAGCGGGCGGCCCGGCTCCGCGATGACGTGGAGGCCCTCAAGCGGGCCATGGAGAAGAGCGCCGTCGTCCTCGCCGACGCCACCGACGCCGACCTGATCGCGCTCGCCGAGGACGAGCTCGAGGCCGCCGTGCAGATCTTCCACGTCCGCGGCGGCCGGGTGCGCGGCCAGCGCGGCTGGGTCACCGACAAGGTCGAGGCGGTCGACACCTCGGACCTCGTCGAGCACGCCCTGCAGCAGCTGTACGGGGAGGAGACGGGCGATTCCGTCCCCAAGGAGGTCCTCGTCCCGGCGCTTCCGGAGGACCCGGAAGCGGTGTCCCAGTGGCTCGCCGACCGCCGGGGCTCCCAGGTCAGCCTGCGCATCCCGCAGCGCGGCGACAAGAAGGACCTGATGGTGACGGTCCAGCGCAACGCCCAGCAGGCCCTGGGGCTGCACAAGACCAAGCGCGCCTCCGATCTGACGACACGCTCCCGCGCCCTGGAGGAGATCGCCGAGGCGCTCGGCCTCGATTCGGCTCCGCTGCGCATCGAGTGCTTCGACATCTCCCATCTCCAGGGCGACGACGTGGTCGCCTCCATGGTCGTCTTCGAGGACGGTCTGGCCCGCAAGAGCGAGTACCGCCGCTTCCAGATCAAGGGCTTCGAGGGCCAGGACGACGTCCGCTCGATGCACGAGGTGATCGGCCGCCGCTTCAAGCGGTACCTGCAGGAGAAGGAACGGACGGGGGAGTGGGAGGAGACCCCTGCACCCACCGGAGCCGTCCCGGCCCCGGAAGCCTCCGATGCCGACCCCTTCGAGGTCGGGTCCCGCGAGGACGACGGCCGCCCCAAGAGGTTCGCCTACCCGCCGCAGCTCGTGGTGGTCGACGGCGGCCAGCCGCAGGTCGCCGCGGCCATGCGGGCCCTCGACGAGCTGGGGATCGACGACATCGCCGTCTGCGGCCTCGCCAAGCGTCTCGAAGAGGTCTGGCTGCCCGAGGACGACGACCCCGTGGTCCTGCCCCGCTCCAGCGAGGGCCTCTACCTCCTGCAGCGCGTCCGCGACGAGGCCCACCGTTTCGCCATCACCTACCAGCGCGCCAAGCGGGCCAAGCGCATCCGCTCCAGCCCTCTCGATGCGGTCGCCGGACTCGGCGAGACCAGGAAGCAGGCGTTGATCAAGCATTTCGGCTCCGTGAAGAAGCTGAAGCAGGCGACAATCGACGAGATCTGCGAGGTTCCGGGAATAGGCCGCAGGACGGCGGAATCAGTGGCTGCCGCCCTCGCCTCGACCGCTCCGGCCGCGCCCGCCGTGAACACGGCGACAGGAGAGATCATTGAAGAGGACGACGGGGGCAGCGCAACATGACTGAGCACGAGCAGGAACAAGAGCACAACCAGCAGCACGAGCACGACCGGACAGACCGAGCAGACGGAGCAGGACACGTGAGTACGGGCACCACGATCGAGACGGGCGACGCCGGTGCGGCCATCCCCGAACTGGTGATCATCTCCGGTATGTCGGGTGCCGGGCGGTCCACCGCCGCCAAATGTCTGGAGGACCTCGGCTGGTTCGTCGTCGACAACCTGCCGCCCGCGCTGATCCCCACCATGGTGGAGCTGGGCGCCCGGTCGCAGGGCAATGTGGCCCGGATCGCCGTCGTCGTCGACGTCCGCGGCCGCCGCTTCTTCGACAACCTCCGGGAATCCCTCGCCGACCTCGAGGCCAAGCACGTCACCCGGCGGATCGTCTTCCTGGAGTCGTCCGACGACGCGCTGGTCCGCCGCTTCGAATCGGTCCGCCGCCCGCACCCCCTCCAGGGTGACGGCCGCATCGTCGACGGCATCGCGGCCGAGCGTGACCTGCTGCGCGAGCTGCGCGGCGACGCCGACCTGGTGATCGACACCTCCAGCCTCAACGTGCACGAGCTGCGCGCCAAGATGGACGCCCAGTTCGCCGGCGACGAGGAGCCGGAGCTGCGGGCCACGGTGATGTCGTTCGGCTTCAAGTACGGCCTGCCGGTCGACGCCGACCTGGTGGTGGACTGCCGCTTCCTGCCCAACCCGCACTGGGTCCCGGAGCTGCGCCCGTTCACCGGGCTCAACGAGGAGGTGTCGGCGTACGTCTTCGACCAGCCGGGCGCCAAGGAGTTCCTCAACCAGTACACCGAGCTGCTGCAGCTCGTCGCCGCGGGCTACCGCCGCGAGGGCAAGCGCTATGTGACGATCGCCGTCGGCTGCACGGGCGGCAAGCACCGCTCCGTCGCGATGTCGGAGAAGCTCGCCGCGCGGCTCGCCACCGAAGGGATCGAGACCGTCCTCGTCCACCGGGACATGGGGCGCGAGTGACCAGCCGTAATCTGCGCCTGAGGCGGCTGCGCAGAGCCACGTCCGCGCTCTCCGCCCGCAAGCGCGGCGCCCCGCATCCCAAGGTCGTCGCCCTCGGCGGCGGAATGGGCCTGTCCGCGTCGCTCGCGGCGCTGCGCCGGATCACCGGCGATCTCACCGCCGTGGTCACCGTCGCCGACGACGGCGGCTCCAGCGGCCGGCTCCGCGAGGAGCTCGGCGTCCTGCCGCCCGGCGACCTCCGGAAGGCGCTCGCCGCGCTCTGCGGCGACGACGACTGGGGCCAGACCTGGGCCCAGGTCATCCAGCACCGCTTCCAGTCCAAGGGCGATCTGCACGAGCACGCGGTCGGCAATCTGCTGATCGTCGCCCTGTGGGAGCAGCTCGGCGACCATGTGCAGGCCCTGGACCTGGTCGGCAAGCTCCTCGGCGCGCACGGCAGGGTGCTGCCCATGTCCGCCGTGCCGCTGGAGCTCCAGGCGCTCGTACGGGGCCACGACCCGGCCCGTCCGGACCAGGTGGACACGGTGCGCGGCCAGGCGACGGTGGCGCTCACCCCCGGTGAGGTGCAGTCCGTGCACCTCGTCCCGAACGACCCGCCGGCCGTCCCGGAGGCGGTCGAAGCGGTCCTGGACGCGGACTGGGTGGTGCTCGGCCCGGGATCGTGGTTCTCCTCCGTGATCCCGCATCTGCTCGTACCGGAACTGCTCGACGCGCTCGTCGTGACGAAGGCCCGCAAGGTCCTCTCGCTCAACCTCGCACCGCAACCCGGTGAAACTGATGGCTTCTCTCCGCAGCGTCATTTGGAGGTTTTGGGACGACACGCCCCTAAACTCGCCCTGGACGTGGTGCTGGCCGACGAAGCCGCCGTGCCCGATCGCGAGTCCCTCGCCGATGCCGCCAAGCGGCTCGGTGCCGCGGTCGAGCTGGCGCCGGTGGCCTCACCCGACGGCGTTCCGATCCATGATCCGGAGCTGTTGGCCGCCGCGTACGACCGTATTTTTCGGATGCATGGAAGGATCGGCCCATGGCGATGACGCCAGCGGTGAAGGACGAAATCTCTCGGCTTCCCGTGACCCGGACCTGCTGCAGGAAGGCAGAGGTTTCGGCGATTCTTCGGTTCGCGGGCGGGCTGCACCTGGTGAGTGGCCGGATTGTGATCGAGGCGGAGCTGGACACCGCAATGGCGGCGCGCCGGCTGAAGCGGGACATTCTCGAGATCTTCGGGCACAGCTCGGAGCTGATCGTGATGGCCCCCGGCGGTCTGCGGCGCGGCTCCCGTTATGTCGTACGGGTGGTGGCGGGCGGCGACCAGCTGGCCCGCCAGACGGGTCTGGTGGACGGCCGCGGCCGCCCGATCCGAGGTCTGCCGCCGCAGGTGGTCTCGGGGGCGACCTGCGATGCCGAGGCCGCCTGGCGCGGGGCCTTCCTGGCCCACGGCTCGCTCACCGAGCCGGGCCGCTCCTCCTCGCTGGAGGTGACCTGCCCGGGCCCGGAGGCGGCGCTCGCGCTGGTCGGCGCGGCCCGCAGGCTCTCCATCGCGGCGAAGGCACGCGAGGTGCGCGGCGTCGACCGGGTCGTCGTCCGCGACGGCGACGCGATCGGTGCCCTGCTCACCCGGCTCGGCGCCCATGAGTCGGTGCTGGCCTGGGAGGAGCGGCGGATGCGCCGCGAGGTCCGCGCCACCGCCAACCGGCTGGCCAACTTCGACGACGCCAATCTGCGCCGCTCCGCACGGGCCGCGGTGGCGGCGGGTGCCCGCGTGGGACGTGCCCTGGAGATCCTGGGCGAAGAGGTGCCCGAGCACCTCGCGGCGGCCGGACGGCTGCGCATGGAGCACAAGCAGGCCTCCCTGGAGGAACTGGGCGCGCTCGCCGACCCGCCGCTGACGAAGGACGCGGTGGCCGGCCGGATCCGCCGGCTCCTGGCCATGGCCGACAAGCGGGCCCAGGACCTCGGTATCCCGGGGACGGAATCCACCCTGAGTGAGGAGCTCGCCGACGGCCTGGTGGGCTGAGCGGAAACGGCGGCGAAAGTCGGCCGAAATCGGAACGCGCGGCATACTCGCAGGTGTTGACGGACAGTAATCACCGCTGCGTGTACAGCCGAGTATCCGGAGGCCCGTACTCAAACCGGAGAGTACGGGCCTCCGCGGCGCTTCCGGCACCGCTCGATGTCACTCACGGGCCCTTGGAGAGGTAGGGTCGGAGGCGGTCGGGGACATCCCTATACAACTCGCCGGCGTCGAAAACCGGCGTACCTAACGAGGAGATCGGTTCGTGACGATCCGCGTAGGCATCAACGGCTTTGGCCGCATCGGTCGTAACTACTTCCGCGCGCTGCTGGAGCAGGGTGCGGACATCGAGATCGTGGCTGTCAACGACCTGGGTGACACTGCGACCACGGCCCACCTTCTGAAGTACGACACCATTCTGGGTCGTCTGAAGGCCGAAGTCAGCCACACCGCCGACAGCATCACCGTCGACGGCCACACCATCAAGGTGCTCTCCGAGCGCAACCCGGCCGACATCCCCTGGGGTGAGCTGGGCGTTGACGTCGTCATCGAGTCGACCGGCATCTTCACGAAGAAGGCCGATGCCGAGAAGCACATCGCCGGTGGTGCCAAGAAGGTCCTCATCTCGGCTCCGGCCAAGGACGAGGACATCACCATCGTGATGGGCGTCAACGAGGACAAGTACGACGCGGCCAACCACCACGTCATCTCCAACGCCTCCTGCACCACCAACTGTGTTGCGCCGATGGCCAAGGTTCTGGACGAGAACTTCGGCATCGTCAAGGGCCTCATGACGACGGTTCACGCCTACACGAACGACCAGCGCATCCTGGACTTCCCCCACTCCGACCTGCGTCGCGCCCGCGCCGCCGCGGAGAACATCATCCCGACCACGACCGGTGCCGCCAAGGCCACCGCTCTGGTGCTCCCTCAGCTCAAGGGCAAGCTCGACGGCATCGCGATGCGCGTTCCGGTCCCGACCGGCTCGGTCACCGACCTGGTCATCACGCTGGAGCGCGAGGTCACTCGCGACGAGGTCAACGCCGCCTTCCAGAAGGCCGCCGAGGGCCCCCTCAAGGGCAAGCTCGTCTACACCCAGGACCCGATCGTGTCCTCGGACATCGTCTCGGACCCGGCGTCCTGCACCTTCGACTCCCTGCTGACCATGGCAGAGGGTACGCAGGTCAAGGTCATCGGCTGGTACGACAACGAGTGGGGCTACTCCAACCGCCTCGTCGACCTGACCGTGTTCGTCGGCAGCCAGCTCTGACCGTCGAATCGGCAGGCACCTCGATGTGAGCACGGGGCTCGGACGGCGCAACGCAGCGCCGTTCGAGCCCCGTTGCATGCTTTTCCGCCCTCCAAGGAGTCCAGCAAGATGAAGACGATCGACGAACTTCTCGCCGAAGGGGTCGCCGGCAAGCGCGTATTCGTCCGCGCCGACCTCAACGTGCCGCTGAGCGGCACCACCATCACCGACGACGGCCGCATCCGCGCCGTTCAGCCGACCGTGGAGAAGCTCGCCGCGGCCGGTGCGAAGGTCATCGTCGCCTCACACCTGGGCCGCCCCAAGGGCGCCCCGGACCCGGCCTTCTCCCTGGCCCCCGCCGCCGCCCGGCTCGGCGAGCTGATCGGCGCCGACGTCGCCTTCGCCACCGACACGGTCGGCGAGTCCGCCCGCGCCACGGTCGCAGCCCTCACCGACGGCCGGGTCGCCGTCATCGAGAACCTCCGCTTCAACCCCGGCGAGACGTCGAAGGACGACGCCGAGCGCGGCGCGTTCGCCGACCAGCTCGCCGAACTCGCCGATGTGTACGTGGGCGACGGCTTCGGAGCGGTCCACCGCAAGCACGCCTCGGTCTTCGACCTCCCGGCCCGGCTGCCGCACGCCGCGGGCGACCTGATCGCCACCGAGGTCGGCGTCCTGAAGAAGCTCACCGAGGACGTCGCGCGTCCCTACGCCGTCGTGCTCGGCGGCTCCAAGGTCTCCGACAAGCTCGGCGTCATCGACCACCTCCTGGAGCGGGCCGACCGCATCCTCATCGGCGGTGGCATGGCGTACACCTTCCTCAAGGCCCAGGGCCACGAGGTCGGCAGCTCCCTCCTGCAGGAGGACCAGATCCCGGCGGTGCTGGAGTACCTGAGGCGCGCCGAGGAGAAGGGCGTGGAGTTCGTGCTCCCCGTCGACGTCGTGGTCTCCGAGCAGTTCCCGGACCTCAAGACCAAGGCGCCGACCCAGCACAGCACCGTGCCCGCGCACGCCATCCCGGCCGGCGTGATGGGTCTGGACAACGGACCCGAGACCAACAAGCTGTACGCCTCGAAGCTCGCCGACGCCGTCACCGTCTTCTGGAACGGCCCGATGGGCGTCTTCGAGCACCCCGATTACGCCGAGGGCACCCGGGCCGTCGCCCAGGCCCTCGTCGACTCCTCGGGCTTCAGTGTCGTCGGCGGTGGCGACTCCGCCGCTGCCGTCCGCATCCTGGGCTTCGACGAGAACGCATTCGGCCACATCTCGACCGGTGGCGGCGCCAGCCTCGAATACCTCGAGGGCAAGACGCTTCCCGGCCTCGCCGCACTGGAGGACTGACCTTTCATGAGCACCCGTACCCCGCTGATGGCGGGCAACTGGAAGATGAACCTCAACCACCTCGAGGCCATCGCACACGTCCAGAAGCTCGCCTTCGCCCTGGCCGACAAGGACTACGACGCCGTCGAGGTCGCCGTCCTGCCGCCCTTCACCGACCTGCGCTCGGTGCAGACGCTGGTCGACGGCGACAAACTGAAGATCAAGTACGGCGCCCAGGACATCTCGGCGCACGACTCCGGCGCGTACACCGGTGAGATCTCCGGCCCCATGCTCGCCAAGCTGAAGTGCACCTTTGTGGCCATCGGTCACTCCGAGCGCCGCCAGTACCACCACGAGACCGACGAGATCGTCAACGCCAAGATCAAGGCCGCGTACAAGCACGGCCTCACCCCGATCCTGTGCGTCGGCGAGGAGGAGTCGGTCCGCGAGGAGGGCGGCCACGTCGCGCACACGCTCGCGCAGGTGGACGGGGCGCTCAAGGACATCCCGGCCGAGCAGGCCGAGACCATCGTGATCGCGTACGAGCCGGTCTGGGCCATCGGGACCGGCAAGGTCTGCGGCGCCGACGACGCGCAGGAGGTCTGCGGGGCCATCCGTGGCCGGCTCGCCGAGCTGTACTCCCAGGAGCTGGCCGACGCGGTCCGTATCCAGTACGGCGGCTCGGTGAAGTCCGGGAATGTTGCCGAGATCATGGCAAAGCCCGACATCGACGGTGCGCTGATCGGTGGCGCCGCTCTCGACGCGGACGAATTCGTCAAGATCGTCCGCTTCCGCGACCAGTGAGTATGCGGTAGCGCCGATCCGTCGTACCCTTGCGGGGGCCGAGGAGGTGCGTCCTCCCGGCCCCCGTTGTCCGTCAGATCCGTTAGAGCAGTCCAAGGGAATTCCGGAAAGTAGGGACCAGCCGTGGTTATGGGGTTCTCGATCGCCCTGATCGTCTTCAGCCTGCTGCTGATGCTGCTGGTGCTGATGCACAAGGGAAAGGGCGGCGGCCTCTCCGACATGTTCGGTGGCGGTATGCAGTCGTCCGTCGGTGGCTCCTCGGTCGCCGAGCGAAACCTCGACCGGATCACCGTGGTGGTCGGTCTGGCTTGGTTCGCATGCATTGTTGTGCTTGGTCTGCTGATGAAGCTGGACAACTGACCCGGCGTCCGCGATTCCCGGTGAGGGTGTAACTCCTTTCACTGGACGCGCGTTGGGCCTTACGTAGACTGGGGCATCTTCGAGCACCATCACGCAGGGAGTTACGACCGTGGCAAGTGGCAACGCGATCCGGGGAAGCCGGGTCGGAGCGGGGCCGATGGGGGAGGCCGAGCGGGGCGAGTCCGCGCCGCGTCTCCGCATCTCCTTCTGGTGCTCGAACGGGCACGAGACGCAGCCGAGCTTCGCCAGTGACGCGCAGACACCGGACACTTGGGACTGCCCGCGTTGCGGCTTCCCGGCCGGTCAGGACCGGGACAACCCGCCGGACCCGCCGCGCACCGAACCGTACAAGACGCACCTTGCGTACGTACGTGAGCGGCGCAGCGATGCGGACGGCGAGGCCATCCTCGCCGAGGCCCTGGCCAAACTCCGGGGCGAAATCTAGTTTTTGTTCACCGGCCGGGCACCCATGGGTGCCCGGCCGGAGTGCATTTGTCGGCGCCGCAGCTCTCCGTCGCCTCGTCAACCCCTCTGATCAATTAAGTTGGAGGGGCAGCGGGGCATGGGCACGTACGAGAAGAAGTGGGCTGATATCCGGGATGAACGCACAAAGCCGAACCAAGCTGAATCACACGCCCGAGTGGACCGCTCTCGGCAAGCATCGCGAGCAGTTCGGGCAGACGCATCTGCGGCAGCTGTTCGCCGACCATCCGGAGCGCGGGGCCGGATATACCCTCCGGGTCGGCGATCTGTATCTCGACTACTCCAAGCACCTGGTCACCGACGAGACGCTCCGACTGCTGCGCGAGCTCGCCGACGCCGCCGGAGTCGCCGAGCTGCGTGACGCCATGTTCCGCGGCGAGAAGATCAATACCACCGAGGACCGCGCCGTCCTGCACACCGCGCTGCGCGCCCCGCGCGACGCCGTGATCGAGGTCGACGGCGAGAACGTGGTGCCTGCCGTGCACGCCGTGCTCGACAAGATGGCGGCCTTCGCCGACCGCATCAGGTCGGGGGAGTGGACCGGCCACACCGGCAAGCCGATCAAGAACATCGTCAACATCGGCATCGGCGGCTCCGACCTCGGCCCCGCCATGGCGTACGAGGTGCTGCGCTCCTTCACGGACCGCTCGCTCACCGTCCGCTTCGTGTCGAACGTCGACGGCGCCGACCTGCACGAGGCCGTTCGCGACCTCGACCCCGCCGAGACGCTGTTCATCGTCGCGTCGAAGACCTTCACCACGATCGAGACGATCACCAACGCCACCTCCGCCCGCAACTGGCTGCTGACCGGCCTTCGGGCCGAGCAGGACGCGGTCGCGAAGCACTTCGTGGCGCTCTCGACCAACGCCGAGAAGGTCGCGGACTTCGGCATCGACATCGCCAACATGTTTGAGTTCTGGGACTGGGTCGGCGGCCGCTACTCGTACGACTCGGCCATCGGTCTCTCGCTGATGATCGCCATCGGACCGGACCGGTTCCGCGAGATGCTCGACGGCTTCCACCTCGTCGACGAGCACTTCCGCACCGCCCCGGCGGAGGCCAACGCCCCTCTGCTGCTCGGCCTGCTGGGCATCTGGTACGGCGGATTCTTCGACGCCCAGTCGCATGCCGTACTGCCGTACAGCCACTATCTGTCCAAGTTCACCGCCTACTTGCAGCAGCTGGACATGGAGTCCAACGGCAAGTCCGTGGACCGGGACGGCAATCCGGTCGAGTGGCAGACCGGACCGGTCGTCTGGGGCACGCCCGGCACCAACGGGCAGCACGCCTACTACCAGTTGATCCACCAGGGCACCAAGGTCATCCCGGCCGACTTCATCGGCTTCGCCGAGCCGGTCGCCGACCTGCTGCCCGGCCTCGTCGCCCAGCATGATCTGCTGATGGCCAACTTCTTCGCCCAGACCCAGGCGCTGGCCTTCGGCAAGACGCCGGACGAGGTCCGCGCGGAGGGCGTCGCCGAGGAGTTGGTGCCGCACAAGACGTTCCAGGGCAACCACCCCACGACGACGATCCTCGCGGACAGCCTGACGCCGTCCGTGCTCGGCCAGCTCATC
This sequence comes from Streptomyces sp. NPDC057565, assembly GCF_042801455.1. NCBI lineage: Bacteria > Bacillati > Actinomycetota > Actinomycetes > Kitasatosporales > Streptomycetaceae > Streptomyces > Streptomyces sp. NPDC057565. The sequence goes on from NZ_JBHVFU010000003.1 coordinate 545,950, forward strand.
GCGTTGTACGAGCACAAGGTCTTCGTCCAGGGCGCCGTCTGGAACATCGACTCCTTCGACCAGTGGGGCGTCGAGCTCGGCAAGGTTCTCGCCAAGAAGATCGAGCCGGTGCTGACCGAGGGCACAGGGGGCGAGCAGCTGGACAGCTCGACCGCCGCCCTCGTCGCCGCGTACCGCACGCGGCGGGGCCGCTGATCCGATGACCACGGGGGAGAGGACGGTGCGGCTCCGGCCGCCGAACAACACGCTGGACCCGAGGGCCGTCGGCTGGTGGCGGACCCAGTGGCTGCTAGTGACCGCGGCGCCGGTGGCCGTCCTGGCCGTGCTGGGCGCGCTCATCGCGCCCGCCCGGTTCTGGCTGCTGCTGCCCGCCGTGGTCCTCGCGGTCCTCGGTGCGGCCTGCGCCGTCCTCTTCCCCCGCTGGTGGTACCGCACCCACCGCTGGGAGGTCACCGGCGAGGCGGTGTACGTCAGGACCGGCGTGATCCGGCAGGAGTGGCGGATCGCGCCGATGTCCCGGATCCAGACCGTCGACACCGTGCGCGGCCCGCTGGAGCAGCTCTACAGGCTGGCCTCGGTCACCGTGACCACCGCCTCCTCCAAGGGGGCCCTGAAGATCGAGGGCCTCGACCACGAGCTCGCCGCCGAACTGGCCGAGCGGCTGACCCGGATCACCCAGGACACGCCCGGGGACGCCACATGAGTGAGGTCGCGGACGGCACGGGCAGTGAGCGGCCCGCCCCACCGGCCGGCACATCGGACCGGGACCGTACGGACCCCGGGACGACCGCCGGAGCCGGCTGGCGGCAGCTCGACCGGCGTACGGTCCTCGTCACCGCGCTCGTCTCGGCCGGCGTGGCGGCAGGCGCCGCTGTGCCCACCACGCTCGGCCTGGCCGGACGGCTCGGCCTCGCGGCCGCCGTCGCCTGGGTGCTGGCCGGCGCGCTCGCACTGATCGGCTGCGGTGCGGGCGGCGACTACATACGCTGGCGCCGCACCCGCTATCGCATCGGCACCGAGCGCATCGAGCTCCACACCGGGCTGCTGCTGGTCAAGAAGCGCTCACTGTCCCGCGAACGCATCCGCAGCGTCGACCTCACCGCCCACCCCCTGCTGCGGATCCTCGGTCTCGTCACCGTCCGGATCGGTACCGGTGAGCACACCGGCACCGAGGCCACCCTGGAGCTCGACCCGGTCCGCAGGAGCGAGGGCGAGCGGCTCCGCCACGAACTGCTGACCCGCCCGGCCACCGGTGTGCCCGGCACCCACCGCGAGGGCGAGCTCGCCGCACTCGACCCGCGCTGGATCCGCTACGCACCGGTCTCGTTCGTCACCCCCGCCCTCGGCGGTGCGGCGGCCGGGGCGGTGCTGCAGGTCAGCGACTGGTTCGGGGAACAGGGCCAGGTGCTCCACTGGATCGGCGACCGATTCCGGGACACCTCGCTGCTCACGATGGCCGTGATCCTCGTCGTCACGGTGACGGTCGCCGGGGTCTTCGGCGCGCTCGGCCTCTGGGTCGAGATGTGGTGGAGCTACCGCCTGGAGCGCGAACCCGGCGGCACCCTGCGGATCCGGCGCGGGCTCCTCACCTCCCGGTCCGTCACCATCGAGGAGCGCCGACTGCGCGGCGTCGACATCGTCGAACCGCTCGGCATCCGGCTGTTCGGCGCCGCCCGGGTGGACGCGATCACCACCGGCCTCGCCAAGGACGACGAGGAGCAGCACGGCGACCACAACACCCTGCTGCCCGCAGCGCCCCGCAGCGTCGCCGACGCCGTGGCCGCCGACGCGCTGCGCGAGACCACGGCCCCCACCGGTGCCCCGCTGATCCGGCACCCCCTCGCGGCCCGTGGCAGACGGCTGCGCCGGGCGGCCCTGGCCGTCCTGGCACCCGTGCTGATCCTCGGTGTCCTGGGCGTGCTGCTGACGCCCGTCCTGCTGTGGGTTGCCCTGGGCTGCGCCGTGGTGGGGCTGCCGGCCGGCGTGTTCCTGGCCCGTGATGCGTACCGCGGCCTGGGACACGCCCTCAGCGGCGACTATCTGGTGACCCGCTCCGGCACCGTACGGCGGTCCACCGCCGCACTGGAGCGGGCCGGAGTGATCGGCTGGACGGTCAGGCAGTCGTACTTCCAGCGGCGGGCGGGGCTGCTGAGCGTGACCGCCACGACGGCGGCCGGAGCGGGCGCCTACACGGTGTACGACGCCGGTACGAGCGAGGGCCTCGGTTTCGCCTCCGAGGCCGTCCCCGGCCTGCTGGAGCCCTTCCTGGAGCGCACGCTGCCGCACGCGTGACCCCGCTCCGGTGCCGGGCGGATCGGACGTCCTCCGCCTGCGGACCCTTCGGGCCGTCGACGACCGGGACTCGACACGCTCGCCCTCGGCGACGGTCCGGCCGTCCCGGGTGTCGCGCCCTCGCCGTAGCACGTGACGCCACCCTGAGCCGGGTTTGTCTCCGGGTGGGATCGAGTGCGCCGATGCGGCACCGCAGACGTCCCGTGGCGCGGCCCCGGTTCGGCGATCGCTCCCACGGGCGCCGGACAGCAGACAGGCCCGGTCCGCTCCTGGGAGCGAACCGGGCCTGTCGTCAGCCGCGCTGACGGCCACTCAGGGAGAGGCCGGCGGATACAGCGCGCGCGGCAGCTGAGATGCCGCCGCCGAGTCCAGCAGCCACAGTGTGCGGCTGCGTCCGTACGCGCCCGCCGCCGGGGCCTGGATCTCCCCGGCGCCCGACAGCGCGATGGCGGCGGCCTCCGCCTTGTCCTCGCCCGCCGCGAGCAGCCACACCTCGCGCGCGGCCCGGATCGCGGGCAGCGTCAACGAGATGCGGGTGGGCGGCGGCTTGGGAGCGCCGTGCACACCGACGACGGTGCGTTCGGTCTCCCGTACCGCGGGCAGCTCCGGGAAGAGCGACGCGACATGCGTGTCCGGGCCCACGCCCAGCATCAGCACATCGAACGTCGGGACCGGGCCGTGGTCCTCCGGACGGGAGGCGGTGGCCAGTTCGGCGGCGTACGTGGCGGCGGCGGCGTCGGCGTCGTTGCCGCAGGGACCGTCCGAAGCGGGCATCGCATGGACCCGGGACGGGTCGAGCGGCACCGAGTCCAGCAGGGCCTCACGGGCCTGCGTGACATTGCGCTCCGGATCGCCGTCCGGCAGGAACCGCTCGTCGCCCCACCACAGGTCGAGCCGCGACCAGTCGATCGCGTCCCGGGCGGGCGCGGCGGCGAGCGCGGCCAGCAGGCCGTTGCCGTTGCGCCCACCGGTGAGGACCACCGAGGCGTAGCCGCGCGCGGCCTGGGCGTCCACGATCTTCGTGATCAGCCGGGCCGCGGCGGCCTGCGCCATCAGCTCCTTGTCGTGATGCACGACAAGTTGAGGGGCACTCACTTCGCTGCCGCCCTCTTCGCCGCGGTCTTCTTCGCCGCGGTCGGGGTGTCGGCGGGCTCGGCGGCCTTCGGTGCGGCGGGCTCGGGCGCCGCCGGGTCGGCCAGATTCTCCACACCGAACTTCACCGTGGACTCGTAGGTGTTGTCCGGGTCCAGACGGCGCAGCTCCTCGGCGAGCAGCTCGGCGGTCTCCCGCCGCTTGAGCGCCACCGCACGGTTCGGCTGTCCCTCCATGGAGAGCGTGGCCAGCGAACCGTCCGGGCGGTCCAGGACGATGGTGCCGCCCTTGGTCTCCATCCGTACGGCCGTCAGGCCGGGACCGGCGGACTGCGTGCGCCGCACCGGTACCTTGAGCCGGTCCGCGAGCCACATGGCGAGCAGCTCGCAGCTGGGGTTCTCCGACTCGCCCTCGACCGTCGCCGACAGCACCTCGACGGGCTTCTGGTCGAGCGCCGCCGCCAGCATCGAACGCCACGGGGTGATGCGGGTCCAGGACAGATCCGTGTCGCCCGGGGTGTACGACTGGGCGCGCGCCGCGAGTTCGGCGCTCGGCGCCTCCGCCGAGTAGGCGTCCGTGATCCGGCGCTGGGCGAGCGCGCCCAGCGGGTCCTTCGCCGGGTCGGACGGTGCGTCCTCGGGCCACCACAGCACGACCGGGGCGTCCGGCAGCAGCAGTGGCAGGACCACCGACTGGGCGTGGTTGGCCAGTTCACCGTGGAGGCGCAGGACGATGGTCTCGCCGGAGCCCGAGTCGGAACCGACCCGTACCTCGGCGTCGAGCCGCGCGTCGCGCCGGCTGCGCGGCGAGCGGCTGACCCGCTTGATCACCGCGATGATCCGCGAGGGGTGCTCGCGGGAGGAGTCGCTCGCCGCCTTGAGGGCGTCGTACGCGTTCTCCTCGTCGGTGACGATGACCAGGGTCAGCACCATGCCGATGGCCGGCGTGCCGACGGCACGCCGAGCCGACACCAGCGCCTGGTTGATCTTGCTGGAGGTGGTTTCCGTGAGATCGATCTTCATGGCCGACGCCAGCTCCGTCCGTCTCGTGCGAGCATCTCGTCCGCCTCTGCCGGACCCCAGGTGCCCGCCGGGTACTGCGCGGGCTTGCCGTGCTTGTCCCAGTACTCCTCGATCGGGTCGAGGATGTTCCAGGAGAGCTCGACCTCCTGGTGGCGGGGGAAGAGGTTGGCGTCGCCCAGCAGCACATCGAGGATGAGCCGCTCGTACGCCTCCGGGCTGGACTCGGTGAAGGACTCGCCGTAGGCGAAGTCCATCGTGACGTCCCGCACCTCCATGGAGGTGCCGGGCACCTTGGAGCCGAACCGCACGGTCACACCCTCGTCCGGCTGGACCCGGATGACCAGCGCGTTGCCGCCCAGCTCCTCCGTGGCCCCCGACTCGAACGGCAGGTACGGGGCGCGCTTGAAGACGACCGCGATCTCCGTGACCCGGCGGCCGAGCCGCTTTCCGGTACGGAGGTAGAACGGCACGCCCGCCCAGCGGCGGTTGTTGATCGTCAGCTTGATCGCGGCGAAGGTGTCGGTCTTCGACTTGGGGTCGATGCCGTCCTCCTCCAGATAGCCGAGGACCTCTTCGCCGCCCTGCCAGGCGTGCGCGTACTGGCCGCGCACGGTGTGCTTGCCCAGGTCCTCCGGCAGTTCGACCGCCGTGAGCACCTTGAGCTTCTCGGCGACCAGGGCCTTCGGGTGGAAGGAGCCGGGCTCCTCCATCGCGGTCAGCGCCAGCAGCTGCAGCAGGTGGTTCTGGATGACGTCACGGGCGGCGCCGATGCCGTCGTAGTAGCCGGCCCGGCCGCCGATGCCGATGTCCTCGGCCATCGTGATCTGGACGTGGTCGACGTAGCTCCGGTTCCAGATCGGCTCGAACATCGTGTTGGCGAACCGCAGCGCCAGGATGTTCTGGACCGTCTCCTTGCCCAGGTAGTGGTCGATCCGGAAGACCTCGTTGGGCGGGAACACGTCGTGCACGAGCTGGTTGAGCTCCTGCGCACTGGTGAGGTCGTGGCCGAACGGCTTCTCGATGACGGCGCGCCGCCAGGACCCCTCCGTCTGCTCGGCCAGCCCGTGCTTCTTCAGCTGCTGGACGACCTTCGGGAAGAACTTCGGCGGCACGGACAGGTAGAAGGCGAAGTTGCCGCCCGTGCCCTGTTCCTTGTCGAGCTCCTCGATCGTGGCCTTCAGCGTTTCGAAGGCCTCGTCGTCGTCGAAGTTGCCCTGGACGAAGCGCATCCCCTGGATGAGCTGCTGCCAGACCTCCTCGCGGAACGGCGTGCGGGCGTGCTGCTTGACGGCGTCGTGGACCTCTTGGGTGAAGTCCTCGTCCTGCCATTCGCGGCGCGCGAAGCCGATGAGCGAGAAGCCCGGTGGCAGCAGGCCGCGGTTGGCCAGGTCATAGACAGCGGGCATCAGCTTTTTACGGGACAAATCGCCCGTGACGCCAAAGATGACCAGGCCCGACGGCCCCGCGATACGCGGGAGCCGGCGGTCCTGGGCGTCACGGAGCGGGTTGGCTCCGGGAACACCAGACAAAGTGGTCAGCCCTCCGAAGGGGCGAGGCGCTTGAGTTCCGCCTCGGTGGAGTTGAGCAGATCGATCCAGGACGCCTCGAACTTCTCGACGCCCTCGTCCTCGAGGAGCTGCACGACGTCGTCGTAGGAGATCCCGAGCTTCGCGACGGCGTCGAGCTCGGCCTTCGCCTGCTCGTAGGTGCCGGCGACGGTGTTGCCGGTGACCTGGCCGTGGTCGGCCGTGGCCTCCAGGGTTGCCTCGGGCATGGTGTTCACCGTGCCGGGGGCGACCAGGTCGACGACGTACAGCGTGTCCTTGTACGCGGGGTCCTTGACACCGGTGGAGGCCCACAGCGGACGCTGCTTGTTGGCCTGCGCCTTGTCCAGAGCCGCCCAGCGGTCGGAGGAGAAGACCTCCTCGTACGCCTGGTACGCCAGCCGGGCGTTGGCGAGCGCCGCCTTGCCCTTCAGCGCCTTGGCCTCGTCGGTGCCGATCGCGTCGAGGCGCTTGTCGATCTCGGAGTCCACACGGGACACGAAGAACGAGGCCACCGAGTGGATCCGGGAGATGTCCAGGCCCGCGGCCTGTGCCTTCTCCAGGCCCGCCAGGTAGGCGTCCATGACCTCGCGGTAGCGCTCCAGCGAGAAGATCAGGGTGACATTGACACTGATGCCCTTGCCGATGACCTCGGTGATCGCCGGCAGACCGGCCTTCGTCGCCGGGATCTTGATGAGCGTGTTCGGCCGGTCGACCAGCCAGGCCAGCTGCTTGGCCTCGGCGATCGTGGCGTGGGTGTGGTGGGCCAGACGCGGGTCGACCTCGATGGAGACCCGGCCGTCCTGGCCGCCCGTGGCGTCGAAGACCGGGCGCAGGATGTCGGCGGCGTCGCGGACGTCCGCCGTCGTGATCATGCGGATGGCCTCGTCGACCGTGACCTTGCGGGTCGCCAGGTCGGTGAGCTGCTGCTCGTAGCCGTCTCCGTGCGAGATCGCCTTCTGGAAGATGGACGGGTTGGTGGTGACGCCCACGACGTGCTGCTGGTCGATCAGCTCGGCGAGGTTGCCGGAGGTGATCCGCTTGCGCGACAGGTCATCGAGCCAGATCGCCACGCCCTCGTCGGAAAGGCGCTTGAGTGCGTCTGTCATGAGAATTGCATCTCCTACTAGTCGTATAACGGCGTCAGCGCGCGGCGGCGGCGAGAGATTCCCGCGCTGCGGCGGCAACGTGCTCACCGGTGAAACCGAACTCGCGGAAGAGGACCTTGGCGTCGGCCGAGGCGCCGAAGTGCTCCAGCGAGACGATCCGGCCGGCGTCTCCGACATACCGGTACCAGGTCAGGCCGATGCCTGCCTCGACGGCGACACGCGCCTTCACGGACGGCGGCAGAACACTGTCCTTGTACGCCTGGTCCTGCTCCTCGAACCACTCGACCGACGGCATCGAGACCACCCGGGTCGGGATGCCGGCCGCCTGCAGCTCCTCGCGCGCCTCGACGGCGAGGTGGACCTCGGAGCCCGTGCCGATCAGGAGGACCTGCGGCTCTGTGTTCTGCCCTTCGGGCCCTTCGGCCTCGAACAGCACGTAGCCGCCCTTGGCCGCATCCTCGTTCGCCTCGTACGTCGGCACGCCCTGACGGGTCAGCGCCAGGCCGTGCGGGGCACCCTTGCCGAACACCTTCGTGTAGCGGCGCAGGATCTCGCGCCAGGCGATGGAGGTCTCGTTGGCGTCGGCCGGGCGGACGATGTTCAGGCCCGGGATGGCGCGCAGCGAGGCCAGGTGTTCCACCGGCTGGTGGGTCGGGCCGTCCTCGCCGAGACCGATCGAGTCGTGCGTCCACACGTACGTCACCGGCAGGTGCATCAGCGCGGACAGTCGCACGGCGTTGCGCATGTAGTCGGAGAACACCAGGAAGGTGCCGCCGTAGATGCGGGTGTTGCCGTGCAGTGCGATGCCGTTCATGGCCGCGGCCATGGCGTGCTCGCGGATACCGAAGTGGATCGTGCGGCCGTACGGGTCCGCGCCCGGCAACGGGTTGCCCGCCGGGAGGAACGACGACGTCTTGTCGATCGTCGTGTTGTTCGAGCCCGCGAGGTCGGCGGATCCGCCCCACAGCTCGGGGATGATCTCGCCGAGCGCCTGGAGCACCTTGCCGGAGGCGGCGCGGGTGGCGACGCCCTTGCCCGGCTCGAAGACCGGAAGGCTGTCCTCCCAGCCCTCGGGCAGCTCGCCCGCGGAGATCCGGTCGAACTCGGCGGCGCGCTCCGGGTTGGCGGTGCGCCACGCGGCGAACGTCTTCTCCCACTCGCCCTTGGCCTCGCGGCCGCGGTCCAGCGCCTCACGGGTGTGCGCGATGACCTCGTCGGAGACCTCGAAGGTCTTCTCCGGGTCGAAGCCCAGGACCTTCTTGGTCGCGGCGACCTCGTCCTCGCCGAGTGCCGAGCCGTGCGAGGCCTCGGTGTTCTGTGCGTGCGGGGCCGGCCAGGCGATGATCGAGCGGGCCGCGATGAACGACGGGCGCTCGGTCTCGGCCTTGGCCGCCTGCAGCGCCTTGTAGAGACCCGCGGGGTCCAGGTCGCCGTTCGGCAGCTGCTCGACGCGCTGGACGTGCCAGCCGTACGCCTCGTACCGCTTCAGGGTGTCCTCGGAGACCGCGGTCTCCGTGTCGCCCTCGATGGAGATGTGGTTGTCGTCCCACAGCAGGACCAGGTTGCCGAGCTTCTGGTGCCCGGCCAGCGAGGAGGCCTCCGCGGAGATGCCCTCCTGGAGGCAGCCGTCGCCGGCGATGACCCAGACCATGTGGTCGAACGGGGAGGTGCCGGGGGCCGCCTCCGGGTCGAACAGGCCGCGCTCGTAGCGGGCGGCCATGGCCATGCCCACGGCATTGGCGACACCCTGGCCCAGCGGGCCCGTCGTCGTCTCGACACCGGTGGTGTGGCCGTACTCCGGGTGACCCGGGGTCTTCGAGCCCCAGGTGCGGAACGCCTTGAGGTCATCGAGCTCCAGGCCGTACCCGGCCAGGTAGAGCTGGATGTAGAGGGTCAGGCTCGTGTGACCCGCCGAGAGCACGAACCGGTCGCGACCGGTCCAGTCCGCGTCGGCGGGGTCGTGCCGCATCACCTTCTGGAAGAGCGTGTACGCGGCGGGAGCGAGGCTCATCGCCGTACCCGGGTGGCCGTTTCCGACCTTCTGTACGGCGTCAGCGGCAAGGACGCGGACAGTGTCCACGGCCCGCTGGTCCAATTCGGTCCACTGGAGGTCTGTGGTGGTCGGCTTGGTGCTCACCCTGAGTCAGGGCTCCTCTCCACTGTTGTAAACCGGTGACTGGTGACCGCACCGGGCATCGTCGAGCCTACCCCCGACGCAACACGCATTTTCCGGCTGCTTTCCAGGGTGCAGGCGACCCGCGGAGTTCGCCTCCCGTATGAGCGCAACGGCTCACTTCTGCGCTACTCCGATGAGCGCCACTCCTTACTTATGGGCTCATCGGACACGGTGCTTCGGCGCGACTCCAACACGACCCCACCCCCGCGAAGAACGGCCTGTCTCCAACGTCTACAGTGGTCTGGTTCGCGCAAGTCTTTACTGGGCCTTCATGCCTGGAGCTTGCTGGGATTTCTCTGTCAGGGGTGTGCGTGACGGCCGTCGAGTCCCGACCCGCAGGGGTCGCCTTGACTCCGAGCCCAGGGGGCCATCGCCCGTTCGGGGCCCGTATCAAGGCATTCGTGGCACTGACCAAGCCGCGGATCATCGAGCTGTTGCTGATCACCACTGTTCCGGTGATGTTCCTCGCCGCTCAGGGTGTGCCCAACCTATGGCTTGTACTCGCTACCACCATCGGCGGATATCTCTCCGCGGGTGGTGCCAATGCGCTCAACATGTACATCGACCGCGACATCGACGCGTTGATGGACCGTACGTCGCAGCGTCCGCTGGTCACCGGCATGGTGAGCCCCCGCGAGTGCCTGGCCTTCGGTATCGCCCTCGCGGTGATCTCGACGGTCTGGTTCGGGCTGCTGGTCAACTGGCTGTCGGCGGCACTGTCGCTGGGCGCGCTGCTCTTCTACGTCGTCGTCTACACGATGCTGCTGAAGCGGCGCACCTCGCAGAACATCGTCTGGGGCGGCATCGCGGGCTGCATGCCGGTCCTCATCGGCTGGTCCGCCGTGACCAACTCGATGTCCTGGGCCGCGGTCATCCTCTTCGCCGTCATCTTCTTCTGGACGCCGCCGCACTACTGGCCGCTGTCGATGAAGGTCAAGGACGACTACGCCCGTGTCGGCGTACCGATGCTCCCGGTCATCGCGTCCAACCGCGTGGTGGCCCGCCAGATCGTCATCTACAGCTGGGTGATGGTGGCGGTGTCGCTGCTGCTGACCCCGCTCGGCTACACCGGCTGGTTCTACACGGCCGTGGCGCTGCTGACCGGCGGGTTCTGGCTCTGGGAGGCGCACGGCCTGCAGAACCGGGCGAAGGCCGGGGTGTCCGGCCCCAAGCTCAAGGAAATGCGACTGTTCCACTGGTCGATCACCTACGTGTCGCTGCTGTTCGTCGCCGTCGCGGTCGACCCGTTCCTGCGCTGACACCGTTTCGCTCCTGCCGACGGGCGGGGTACGTGGCCCATGCCACGTGCCCCGCCCGTCGCCAGTTGATCTACCCATCGGTAGCATCCGTTGCATGGCAGACACGGCAGAGACCCAGCAGGTTGACGACAGCAAGCAGGCCGCCCGCGCCGAGCGCAGGGCAGCCAGGCTCGCCAAGCAGATCGGTGCCTTCGCCAAGGCGCACGGCGGCGCCGAGGGGCAGCTCGCCTACATCGGGCAGATGGGCACCCGCATCGTGCTGGTCGGCGAGGACGGTGGCTGGGGCGACCTGGTCGCACCCTCGTACGCGGTCGCCGAGAGCGCCACCGCGAAGGCCGGGATCACGATGCACGAGTCCTTCGACGGAGAGTTCGCCGCCAAGGTCCGCACCGGCCCGTACGAGTGGACGCGGATGGCCGGGATCCAGGTCGGCGGCCCCTCCAACAAGGGCTGAGCCGCCGCCCGGGGACATCTCCGGGCCCATCCCGCGGGGCAGGAGCAACACCTGACACCGGGGTCACCCGTTAGGACGGGTACACCCACGTCGTCGCAGGGAGCTCCCGATGACCGACATACTGCCCGTGGCGGATCTGGTCGACCAGCACTGCCACGGGGTGCTCCGCACCGAGCTGGGCCTCGGCACCTTCGAGGCCCGGCTGGCCACGGCAGCGGGGACGCCCGCGCCCGGCACCACCTTCTTCGACACCCAGACCGGTTTCGCCGTACGCCGCTGGTGCCCTCCGCTGCTGGGTCTCGAACCCCACTGCCCACCGGCCCGCTATCTGGCCCGCCGCCGGGAACTGGGCGTCGCGGAGACCGGCCGACGGCTGCTCCGTGCCACCGGCGTCTCCACCTGTCTCGTCGACACCGGGCTTCCGGGCGACCTGACCGGCCCGGCAGAGATCGCTGCTGCGGCCGGGGTCGACGCCGGAGAGATCGTGCGGCTGGAGCCCCTGGCCGAGCGGGTCGCCGACACCTCGGCCACCGTCGGGAGCTTCCTCGCCGACCTCGCAGCGGCCGTGCACACCGCGGCGGCCTCCGCCGTCGCCTTCACCTCCGCCGCGGCCGTACGCCATGGACTGGCAGCCGATCCGGGGCCGCCGTGGCCGGGCGAGGTGCGCGGCGCGGCCGGACGGTGGCTGGCGGGGCGGGCGGCGGAACGCCGGGCGGCACGGTCCGGTGCCGGCGGCCCGGGTACGCCGTGCGCGGCCCCCGACGACCCGGTGCTGCTGCGGCATCTGCTGTGGACCGCGATCGCCTGCGGGCGGCCGCTGCAACTGCAGCTGCGCTCCACCGACCCCCGGCGGATGGCGGGATTCGCCGCCGCGACGGCCGGGCTCGGCAGCGATCTCGTGCTGCTGCACAGCTATCCGCACCACCGGTACGCCGCACAGCTGGCGAGCATCCACCCGCATGTGTACGCCGACGCGGGCGCCGCCCCGACCCGTACGGGAGCACGCGCCGCGGCCGTCCTCGCGGAGGTCCTGGAGCTCGCCCCGTTCGGCAAACTGCTGTTCTCCAGCGGTGCTCAGGGACTGCCGGAACTGCATGTGGTGGGCGCGCGGCAGTTTTGTGAGGCGCTGGGCAGGGTGCTGGGCGGCTGGGTGGCGGACGGCGCGTGGTCGCGCACCGACGCCATGCGGGTGGCCGCGATGATCGCGTCCGGCAACGCGCGCCGGGTGTACGGGCTGGACCGGCGGCCCGCGTAGCAGGGCTCAGCTGGCGGCTGCGGGCTCCGGCGTCTCCGCAGCGGAGGCGGGCACCGGGGCGGTCGCCCCCGGGCGCTCGCGCAGCGAGAGCATCACCCGCACGACGGCGAACCACACCAGGCACGAACCGAGCATGTGCAGCCCGACCAGGATCTCCGGGGTGTCGGTGAAGTACTGCACGTACCCGATCACGCCCTGCGCCATCAGTACCAGGAAGAGATCACGGGTGCGGTGCCTCGGACCGACCGGCGCGTCGACGGCCTTCAGTACGAACCAGAGCGCGACCGTCAGTGCCACAACGACCCAGGCCAGGTCGGCGTGGAGCTGCGCGATCATCTTCCAGTCGAGCGGGATGCGGTGGACGTCGCTGGAGTCGCCTGCATGCCGTCCGGCACCCGTCACGACCGTGCCGACGGCGATCAGCAGACCGGCCGCGACTGCCAGCAGCCAGGTCAGCTGCGAGACCGCCTTGCCGACCAGCGGACGCGGCTCGGCGTCGCCCTCCCGAACCCGCTGCCAGGTCACGACGGCGACCGTGAGCAGCGCGGTGGAGAGCAGGAAGTGCGCCGCGACGGTGTACGGGTTGAGGCCGACCAGCACGACGATGCCGCCGAGCACGGCGTTGCCCATGACCACCCAGAACTGCGCCCAGCCGAGCCGGGTGACGCTGCGCCGCCACGGTTTCGCCGAGCGGGCGGCGATGATCGCCCAGCCGACCGCCGCGCACAGCACGTAGGTGAGCATCCGGTTGCCGAACTCGATGGCGCCGTGGAAGCCCATCGCGCTCGTTGCCGTCAGGGACTCGTCGGTGCACTTGGGCCAGGTGGGGCAGCCGAGACCGGAGCCGGTCAGCCGCACCGCACCGCCGGTGACCACGATGACGACGGCCATCACGACGGCAGACATCGCCGCGCGGCGGACCGTCCGGGGGGACGGGGTCCAGCGTTCGGCGATGAAGAGGAGCGGGTTCCGCGCGGCTTGAGCGACTTCGGCTCGGGTCAGCTTGGGCACGCGCACCATCGTAAGCGGCGGCTTGTGCAAGCTTTCACGAGGGGGACGAGTTACCTCGAAACGTCATGCCGCACGTCGTCGCCGCCGGTCATTCCCAGCGGAAGAACTTTGCCGCCGCGCCCAGCCCGAGCACCGTCCAGACCGCGAGGATGCCGAGATCGCCCCACGGCATCGAGGCGCCGTGCTGGAGCACGTCCCGCAGCCCGTCGGACAGGGCCGCGATCGGCAGCAGCCCCAGCACGGACTGCGCCGCGTCCGGGAACTTGTCCAGCGGCACGATGACCCCGCCGCCGACCAGCAGCAGCAGAAAGACCAGGTTGGCGGCGGCGAGCGTCGCCTCCGCCTTCAGCGTCCCGGACATCAGCAGGCCGAGCCCGGAGAACGCGGCGGTGCCGAGCACGAGCAGCAGCAGGACGGCGAGCGGGTTGCCGTGCGGCGACCAGCCCAGCGCGAACGCGATCACCGTCAGAAGCACGACCTGCAGCACCTCGGTGACCAGTACCGCGAGGGTCTTCGCGGTCATCAGCCCCCAGCGGGGCAGCGGTGAGGCGCCGAGGCGCTTGAGCACGCCGTACCGCCGCTCGAAGCCCGTCGCGATGGCCTGGCCGGTGAAGGCGGTGGACATCACGGCCAGCGCGAGAATGCCCGGCGCCAGGAAGTCGACGGACCTGCCCGCGCCGGTGTCCACGATGTCGACGGCGCTGAACAGCACCAGCAGCAGCGTCGGAATGATTACCGTCAGGAGCAGCTGCTCGCCGTTGCGCAGCAGCATCCTTGTCTCCAGCGCGGTCTGCGCACCGATCATGCGGGGCAGCGGGGCGGCACCGGGCCGCGGGGCGTACGTACCGGCGCTCATGCGCGCAGCTCCTTGCCGGTCAGTTCCAGGAAGACGTCCTCCAGGGTGTGACGCTCGACGGAGATGCCGTCGGGCATCACGCCGTGCTGCGCGCACCAGGAGGTGACGGTGGCCAGCAGCTGTGGGTCGACCTGGCCGGTGATGCGGTACGTGCCGGAGGTGGGCTCGGCCGCCTGCGAGCCGTCGGGCAGCGCCTTCAGCAGCGAGCCGAGGTCGAGACCGGGGCGGCCGGTGAAGCGCAGGGTGTTCTCCGCGCCGCCGCGGCACAGCAGTTCCGGGCTGCCCTGAGCGATGACCCGGCCCGCGTCGATGATGGCGACATCGTCGGCGAGCGCCTCGGCCTCGTCCATGAAGTGGGTGGTGAGGACGACCGACACGCCGTCGGCGCGCAGCTCCCGTACGAGATCCCAGGTGGAGCGGCGGGCCTGCGGGTCGAGGCCCGCGGTCGGCTCGTCCAGGAACACCAGCTCGGGGCGGCCGACGACGGCCATCGCCAGGGCGAGGCGCTGCTGCTGGCCGCCGGAGAGCCGGCGGTACGTCGTCCGGCCGCAGCTGCCGAGGCCGAGACGCTCGATCAGCGCGTCGACGTCGAGCGGGTGGGCGTGCAGTTTCGCCATGTGGCGGAGCATCTCGTCGGCGCGCGCTCCGGAGTAGACGCCACCCGATTGCAGCATCACGCCGATCCGGGGGCGGAGCTCCGCGGCGGCGGCGACCGGGTCGAGGCCGAGGACGCGTACGGTCCCGGCGTCGGGGCGGCGGTAGCCCTCGCAGGTCTCGACGGTGGTGGTCTTGCCGGCGCCGTTGGGACCGAGGACGGCGGTGACCGCACCGGTGCGTATGTCCAGGTCGAGGCCGTCCACCGCGGTCTTGGCGCCGTACCGCTTCACCAGGCCACGGATCTGCACGACCGGCTCGTTCTTCATGGCCGGTAAGTCTAGGCAGCGGCCGGGCGGGCGAGTCCCCGGGGGCCGGATTAGGTAACCCTTAGTGACGAACTCCACCGTTGATCGTTTCGGACCGTGGTTGTCAGGGCCGGAGGAATTACGCAACAATGGCGTTGTGAAATACCAGGGCGAGGCTCCGCAGGAGGAACTCGCGACCGGCGAGCGCTCGACGCGCAACCGGGTCGCGCGCTCCATCCTGGACCACGGCCCGTCCACCGTCGCCGACCTGGCGAAGCGCCTCGGGCTGACCCAGGCCGCCGTCCGCCGCCATCTCGACGCCCTCGTCTCCGACGGTGTCGTCGAGGCCCGCGAACAGCGGGTGTACGGGGCGCGGACCCGCGGCCGTCCGGCCAAGGTGTTCGCCCTGACCGACTGTGGCCGGGACGCCTTCGACCAGTCCTACGACAAGCTTGCCGCCGACGCTCTTCGCTGGATCGCCGAGACCGCGGGCGACGAAGCGGTCGTCGCCTTCGTCCGCGCCAGGGCCGCCGCGCAGTCGGTGGCCTACCGCGAGGCGATCGACGCGGCGGAGCCCGCGCAGCACACAGAGGCGCTGGCCAAGGCCTTGTCCGCCGACGGGTACGCTGCTACGGCGCGAAGCGCGCCCGGCCCTCAGCAGGGCGAGCAGCTGTGCCAGCACCACTGCCCGGTCGCCCATGTCGCCGAGCAGTTCCCGCAGCTGTGCGAGGCGGAGACGGAGGTCTTCTCCAGCTTGCTCGGGACCCATGTGCAGCGTCTGGCCACCATCGCCCACGGCGACGGGGTGTGCACGACGTTCGTACCGCGCGGCGGACCCCCAACCGCACAGACCACCACATCAGCATCTGCAAGCACGGCCGGGAGGAACCCCGCATGACGCTCCCCACGGAGACTGCCCACCCTGAGCTCGAAGGTCTGGGTACGTACGAATTCGGCTGGGCCGACTCCGACGCGGCAGGCGCGGCGGCCAAGCGCGGCCTCTCCGAGGCTGTCGTACGTGACATCTCGGCGAAGAAGAACGAGCCCGAGTGGATGCTGAAGCTCCGCCTCAAGGGCCTGCGGCTGTTCGACAAGAAGCCCCTGCCGAACTGGGGCTCGGACCTGTCGGGCATCGACTTCGACAACATCAAGTACTTCGTGCGGTCCACCGAGAAGCAGGCGGAGTCCTGGGAGGACCTGCCCGAGGACATCAAGAACACGTACGACAAGCTCGGTATCCCGGAGGCGGAGAAGCAGCGCCTGGTCGCCGGTGTCGCCGCGCAGTACGAGTCCGAGGTCGTCTACCACCAGATCCGTGAGGACCTGGAGGAACAGGGCGTCATCTTCCTCGACACGGACACCGCGCTGAAGGAGCACCCGGAGCTCTTCAAGGAGTACTTCGGCACCGTCATCCCGGTCGGCGACAACAAGTTCGCCTCGCTGAACTCGGCCGTGTGGTCCGGTGGCTCGTTCATCTACGTGCCGAAGGGTGTCCACGTCGACATCCCGCTGCAGGCCTACTTCCGTATCAACACGGAGAACATGGGCCAGTTCGAGCGGACGCTGATCATCGTCGACGAGGACGCCTACGTCCACTACGTCGAGGGCTGCACCGCGCCGATCTACTCCTCGGACTCGCTGCACTCCGCCGTCGTCGAGATCATCGTGAAGAAGGGCGGCCGCTGCCGCTACACGACGATCCAGAACTGGTCGAACAACGTCTACAACCTGGTCACCAAGCGCGCCGT
This sequence comes from Streptomyces sp. NPDC057565, assembly GCF_042801455.1. NCBI lineage: Bacteria > Bacillati > Actinomycetota > Actinomycetes > Kitasatosporales > Streptomycetaceae > Streptomyces > Streptomyces sp. NPDC057565. The sequence goes on from NZ_JBHVFU010000003.1 coordinate 562,670, forward strand.
GGCGTACGAGGGCGCGACCATGGAGTGGGTCGACGGCAACATCGGCTCCAAGGTCACCATGAAGTACCCGGCCGTCTACCTGATGGGCGAGCACGCCAAGGGCGAGACGCTTTCCATCGCCTTCGCGGGCGAGGGCCAGCACCAGGACGCCGGATCCAAGATGGTCCACATGGCGCCGAACACCTCCTCCAACATCGTCTCCAAGTCGGTGGCGCGAGGCGGCGGCCGTACCTCGTACCGCGGTCTGGTCGAGATCGGCGAGGGCGCCGCGGGCTCCAAGTCCAACGTGCTGTGCGACGCGCTCCTGGTCGACACGATCTCCCGCTCCGACACGTACCCGTACGTGGACGTCCGTGAGGACGACGTGTCCATGGGGCACGAGGCCACTGTCTCCAAGGTCTCCGAGGACCAGCTCTTCTACCTCATGAGCCGCGGTCTGACCGAGTTCGAGGCCATGGCCATGATCGTGCGCGGCTTCGTGGAGCCGATCGCACGCGAGCTGCCCATGGAGTACGCGCTTGAGCTCAACCGGCTGATCGAGCTGCAGATGGAGGGTTCGGTCGGCTAACACAGCCTGATGACCGAATCCCCGACTTTTGACAGAGAAAGCGAGCACTACGACAGCCATGGCTGAGGCTCAGAACATTCCGGCGGGGTCCACCACCACCGGGTCCATCGCGGTGGCCGCCGAGTCGACCGTCGCCACGCGCATGAGCGCGCCCCCGTCCTTCGACGTCGCGGACTTCCCGGTCCCGCACGGCCGCGAGGAGGAGTGGCGGTTCACTCCGCTGGAGCGGCTGCGCGGCCTGCACGACGGCACGGCCGTCGCGACCGGTGGCGCCGTCAAGGTCGAGGTCGACGTCCCCGAGGGCGTCACCGTCGAGACCGTCGGTCGCGACGACGCGCGGCTCGGCAGGGCGGGCACCCCGGTGGACCGCATCGCCGCCCAGGCGTACTCGTCCTTCGAGAAGGCCTCGGTCATCACGGTCGCCAAGGAGGCCGTGCTCGCCGAGCCGATCCGGATCGCCGTGCACGGTGAGGGCGGTGTGGCCTACGCCCACCAGGTCATCGAGCTGGGAGCCTTCGCCGAGGCCGTGGTCGTCATCGACCACACCGGTGACGCGGTCGTCGCGGGCAACGTCGACTACGTCCTCGGTGACGGTGCGAAGCTGACCGTCGTCTCCGTCCAGGACTGGGACGACACCGCGGTCCACGCCGCTCAGCACAACGCGCTGATCGGCCGGGACGCCACCTTCAAGTCGATCGTCGTCACCTTCGGCGGCGACCTGGTCCGCCTCCACCCACGGGTCTCCTACGCGGGCACCGGCGGCGAGGCGGAGCTCTTCGGTCTGTACTTCACCGACAGGAGCCAGCACCAGGAGCACCGCCTTTTCGTCGACCACAACACCCCGCACTGCAAGTCCAACGCCGTCTACAAGGGCGCGCTCCAGGGCGACGGCGCGCACGCGGTGTGGATCGGTGACGTGCTCATCCAGGCCAAGGCCGAGGGCACCGACACCTACGAGATGAACCGCAACCTCGTCCTCACGGACGGCGCGCGGGTCGACTCGGTGCCGAACCTGGAGATCGAGACCGGCGAGATCGTCGGCGCCGGCCACGCCTCCGCGACCGGCCGCTTCGACGACGAGCAGCTCTTCTACCTGATGTCCCGCGGCATCCCGGCCGAGGAGGCCCGCCGGCTCGTCGTGCGCGGCTTCTTCGCCGAGCTGGTCCAGCAGATCGGTCTGCCGGACGTCGAGGCCCGTCTGCTCGACAAGATCGAGGCCGAGCTGAAGGCTTCCGTCTGATGGCCTTCGTCAAAGTCTGTGCGCTGAGCGAGCTGGAAGAGGACACCCCGAAGCGGGTGGAACTCGACGGAACGCCGGTCTCTCTCGTCCGTACCGAGGGCGAGGTGTTCGCGATCAACGACATCTGCTCGCACGCGAACGTCTCACTGTCCGAGGGAGAGGTCGAGGACTGCATGATCGAGTGCTGGCTGCACGGCTCCAGCTTCGACCTGCGCACCGGCAAGCCGTCCGGCCTTCCCGCGACGCGCCCCGTCCCCGTATACCCCGTCAAGATCGAAGGGGACGATGTGCTCGTCTCCGTCACCCAGGAGTCCTGAGTCACCCATGGCAACGCTTGAAATCCGCGACCTGCACGTCTCCGTCGAGGCCGACAACGCCACGAAGGAGATCCTCAAGGGCGTCGACCTGACCGTGAAGCAGGGCGAGACCCACGCCATCATGGGCCCCAACGGGTCCGGCAAGTCGACCCTCGCGTACTCGCTCGCAGGCCACCCCAAGTACACGATCACCAGCGGCACGGTGACCCTGGACGGCGAGGACGTCCTGGCGATGACCGTCGACGAGCGCGCCCGCGCCGGTCTCTTCCTGGCCATGCAGTACCCGGTCGAGGTCCCCGGTGTCTCGGTCTCCAACTTCCTGCGTACCTCCGCCACCGCCGTCCGCGGCGAGGCGCCCAAGCTGCGTACCTGGGTGAAGGAGGTCAAGGAGACGATGGCCGACCTCCAGATGGACCCCGCGTTCGCCGAGCGCAACGTCAACGAGGGCTTCTCCGGCGGTGAGAAGAAGCGCCACGAGATCCTTCAGCTGGAGCTCCTCAAGCCGAAGGTCGCGATCCTCGACGAGACCGACTCCGGCCTGGACGTCGACGCCCTGCGCGTCGTCTCCGAGGGCGTCAACCGGGTCCGTGAGACCGGCGAGGTCGGCACGCTGCTGATCACGCACTACACGCGGATCCTCCGTTACATCAAGCCCGACTTCGTGCACGTCTTCGCCAACGGTCGTATTGCCGAGTCCGGCGGCGCCGAGCTCGCCGACAAGCTGGAGAACGAGGGCTACGAGGCATATGTGAAGGGTGGCGCTTCCGCGTGACACAGCTGCCGGGCCTCCTCGACACCGAGGCGATCCGCAAGGACTTCCCCCTGCTGGATCGTACGGTCCACGACGGGAAGAAGATCGTCTACCTGGACAGTGCGGCGACTTCGCAGAAGCCGCGCCAGGTCCTCGACGCGCTCAGCGAGTACTACGAGCGGCACAACGCCAACGTCCACCGCGGCGTGTACACGATCGCGGAGGAGGCCACGGCGCTGTACGAAGGCGCCCGCGACAAGGTCGCCGCCTTCATCAACGCGCCGAGCCGCAACGAGGTGATCTTCACCAAGAACGCCTCGGAGTCGCTCAACCTCGTGGCCAACATGCTCGGCTGGGCCGACGAGCCCTACCGGGTGGACCACGAGACCGAGATCGTCACCACGGAGATGGAGCACCACTCCAACATCGTGCCGTGGCAGCTGCTCGCGCAGCGCACCGGTGCGAAGCTGAAGTGGTTCGGCATCACCGACGACGGCCGCCTCGACCTGTCCGACATAGATGAGATCATCACGGAGAAGACGAAGATCGTCTCCTTCACGCTGGTCTCCAACATCATGGGCACGATCAACCCGGTCGAGAAGATCATCCGCCGCGCCCAGCAGGTCGGCGCGCTGGTCTGCATCGACGCCTCGCAGGCCGCCCCGCACATGGTGCTCGACGTGCAGGCACTGCAGGCCGACTTCGTGGCCTTCACCGGCCACAAGATGGTCGGCCCGACCGGTATCGGCGTGCTCTGGGGACGGCAGGAGCTCCTGGAGGACCTGCCGCCGTTCCTCGGTGGCGGCGAGATGATCGAGACCGTGTCGATGCACTCGTCGACATACGCCCCGGCGCCGCACAAGTTCGAGGCGGGTACGCCCCCGATCGCGCAGGCCGTCGGCCTCGGCGCGGCCGTGGACTACCTCTCGGCGATCGGCATGGACAAGATCTTCCAGCATGAGCACGCGATCACCGAGTACGCGGTGAAGCGCCTCCTGGAGGTCCCGGACCTGAGGATCATCGGCCCGTCCACCGCGGAGGATCGCGGCGCCACGATCTCCTTCACGCTCGGCGACATCCACCCGCACGACGTGGGCCAGGTCCTCGACGAGCAGGGCATCGCGGTCCGGGTCGGACACCACTGCGCACGGCCGGTCTGCCTGCGGTACGGAATTCCTGCGACGACGCGAGCGTCGTTCTATCTGTACTCCACGCCTGCCGAGGTCGACGCCTTGGTGGACGGTCTGGAGCACGTACGGAACTTCTTCGGCTGAGGGTTGACTGGTGAAGCTTGATTCGATGTACCAGGAAGTGATCCTGGACCACTACAAGCACCCCCACGGGCGCGGCCTGCGGGACGGCGACGCCGAGGTGCACCACGTCAACCCGACGTGTGGAGACGAGATCACGCTCCGGGTGAAGTACGACGGCGAGACCATCGCCGATGTGTCGTACGAGGGTCAGGGCTGTTCCATCAGTCAGGCCAGCGCCTCCGTGCTGAACGAGCTGCTGGTCGGCAAGGAGCTGGGCGAGGCTCAGAAGATCCAGGAGGCCTTCCTGGAGCTGATGCAGTCGAAGGGTCAGCTCGAGCCGGACGACGCGATGGAGGAGGTGCTGGAGGACGCGGTCGCGTTCGCCGGTGTCTCGAAGTACCCGGCCCGGGTCAAGTGCGCGCTGCTGAGCTGGATGGCGTGGAAGGACGCGACGGCGAAGGCGCTGTCCGAAGGGAAGACCGCATGAGCGAGAACGAGACTCTTACCACCAAGCCGGCCTCCGAGGAGGAGGTCCGGGAGGCGCTGTACGACGTCGTCGACCCCGAGCTGGGCATCGACGTCGTCAACCTGGGCCTGATCTACGGCATCCACATCGACGACGCCAACATCGCCACCCTCGACATGACCCTGACGTCCGCGGCCTGCCCGCTGACCGATGTCATCGAGGACCAGGCGAAGTCCGCAACCGACGGCCTCGTCAACGAGCTGCGGATCAACTGGGTCTGGATGCCGCCGTGGGGCCCCGACAAGATCACGGACGACGGGCGCGAGCAGCTGCGCGCGCTCGGCTTCAACGTCTGATCCTCTGTGCTTCCGAACGGCCCCCCGCTCGAGCCGGGGGCCGTTCGGCGTCGTTCGTCCGCCGGTCGCATGATGTGGGTCCGCCGTTGGTGCGGGAGCCGGAACCTGCTCGTCGACATCACGCCGACGAGAGGCACGCTGTGCTGCATCGGCTTTCGCCCCGGAGCCGCCGGGCGACCGCCGCCGCGGCCGGCGTTCTCGCGCTCGCCGCCCTCGGGGGGCAACGCCCCCGCGCACGCGGCGAGTCACGGGACGCCGACGCTCATGCTGTCTGCCTCCTACCAGTACGACGTCGTCCGTCGCCGGAACCGGTGATGCGACCGTGACGGGAACCGGCGCCACCCGGCAGCTCGCGGTCGCCGCGCACGTCCGCGGTCACACGGACCTCACCGTCGAGGTCACGCGGGCTCGGCGGCAGGACTGCCGCCAAAACGCTGCCCTGCGCCGCGTCCGCCGCCGTGCGGAACCCCACCGACACGCGCTATCTCACCGGGTCCTCCGACGCCTCGGCGGCCGTCGATGTCGGCGGCGGATATGCGGTGGCGGCCGACGACGAGTCCAACACGCTCCGGTTGTACAGCCGTTCGGCCGCAGGCACGGCGAGCGGTCAAGTGCCCAAGCAGATCGACGGGTTCAACATCGAGGGACTGGAGTACGCACCCGGCTCGACCCCCACCGCGTACCTCGGCTTCCGGGCGCCGCTCGTACCTCCGAAGGGCGGCGGCAAGACGCTGATCGTGCCCGTCACCGACTTCGACAAGGTGGCCGGCAGTGGGGTGAAGGCCGTCATCGTGTGGCGAACGGCCATGACCGCCGGGCAGACTGGCGGTCATGGCCGTTTCCTTTTACTCCATCGTCGTCGACGCCCACGATCTGCCGTCGCAGGCCCGGTTCTGGTGCCGGGTGCTGGACTGGACGGTGCTGTTCGAGGCCGACGACGAAATCGTCATCGGCGCCGACAAGGACGCCGTGCCCGGCATCACCTTCGTCCCCGTACCCGAGGAGAAGGCGGTCAAGAACCGGCTGCACATCGATCTCGCCCCCGACGACCAGGCCGTGGAGGTCGCGCGCATCATCGGCCTCGGGGCCACCCGGCTGGACGTCGGCCAGGCGGCCGATGTGGGCTGGGTGGTGCTGGCGGACCCCGAGGGGAACGAGTTCTGCGTGCTGAGCCCGAAGAACTCGCTCATCGACTGAGCGGCGCGACCCGCGCTCACGGACCGAACTGCGGGGGCGCGGCGGCCGCTTCGGCGAGGACCGGGCCCAGGTTCTCGTTGCGCATCCGCCGGTCCACGTACAGCAGCCCGGTCACCAGCTGCGGGAACGTCGCCGAGACGAGCTGGCCGATCAGCTGGCCCAGCAGCATGGCCACCAGGTAGCCGCTCACGGCGACGATGACGGCCGCGACGCTCGGGTCGGAGTCCAGGTTCGCCGTGCTGACCATGCCCGGGAACAGGCCGAGGAACGAGAACGGTATCTGGATGATGTAGCTCCCCACCGCCGCCATGATCAGCGCCAGCAGCGAGATGCCGAAGATCCGCCACCAGTCGCCGCGTACCAGCTGCGAGGAGCGGCGCAGCGCCGAGATCGGGCTCTGTCCCTCGAAGACGACGGCGGACGGGGCCAGGGAGAACTTCACCCAGAGCCAGGCCGCCAGCGGGAACGTCGCCAGGGCGCCGAGGAAGCCGAGCGAGATCAGCGCCGCGGCGCCGGACCCGGCATCCAGGCCGACGGCCGCGACGATGGCGGACACCATGGCGACCATCATGAAGACGAATGGGATCAATGTGATCAGCCCGGTCAGGATCACCGTGCCGATGACCGCCGGTACGCGGGCCCAGGCCCGGCGCCAGATGATGCCGAACGTGGTCCGCCGCCCCAGGACAGCGTCCTGCAGGACCGCCGGTACGGTCGCGTACATCATGGCGGTGCCGATCATGAGCGACACGAGGGCGACCAGCCAGACGGCGCCGAAGGCGATCACCAGCGGGGCGATGTCCTCCGTGGACGCGCTCTCCTCGGCGGAGAGCTCGACGACCCGGTGCAGATGGTCGCTGACCGCGGAGTACGCGATCGCGACCGCCGCGCCGACCACGACGACGGCCCCGCCGTACACGGCCGCGCCGATGCCGAAGAGCTGCTTCCAGTAGCGGCCCATCGTGGAGAACGCGCCGCCGAGTATGTCCCCGAGGCTCAGTGGCGCGAGCGGTATCACCCCCGGCTTCGGCGGCGGCATCCACCCGCCCCATCCCGGTGGTCCGGGGGGTCCTCCGTACGGGGGTCCTCCGTACGGCGGGCCCCCGGGTCCGCCGCCCCACCCTGCGTCCTGCGCCACTGCTGCTCCGTTGTGTCGGGGTCCATGTGCTGGTCGGGACACGGTAGCGCTCCTGGTGGGGCAGCGGATCCCTTCTGTGCGCCCGGGTATGTGTACGAGTGTACGCAACGATGCGTACACTCGTACACATGGGATACGGACTGCTGGCCGCGGCCATTGCGGCGGAGGTGGCCGGGACGACGGCCATGAAGTACAGCGAGGGCTTCACCCGGCTCTGGCCCTCGCTCATCACCGTCGTCGGCTATCTGCTCGCCTTCTCGCTGCTCGCGCAGACCCTGAAGACGCTGTCCATGGGTACCGCCTATGCCATCTGGGCCGGGATCGGCACGGCGGCGGTCGCCGGCATAGGGGTCCTCTTCATGGGCGAGTCCGGGAACCTGGTCAAGGTGGTGGGTATCGCGCTGATCATTGCCGGTGTGGTCGTGCTCAACCTGGGCGGAGCGCACTGATGGCCCGCCGGTACGACCCCGAGCGGCGCGGCCGCATCATCGATGCGGCGATCCGGGTGGTCGGTACCAAGGGCATCGCGGGGCTCAGTCATCGTTCCGTCGCCGCCGAGGCGGATGTGCCGCTCGGCTCGACGACGTATCACTTCGCCTCGCTCGACGAGCTATTGGTCGCCGCGCTGCGCCGCTCGAACGAGAATTTCTCCCGGGCCATGCGGGAGAGCGAGGCGCTCCTCGCCCCGGACGCGGATCTCGCCGAGGCGCTGGCCCGGCTGCTGGGGGAGTGGTTCTCCGGCGGGCGCGGGCGCCTGGAGCTGGAGTACGAGCTCTACCTGGCGGCGCTGCGCCGGCCCGTGCTGCAGCCGGTCGCCGCCGAGTGGACGGATGTCACCGCCGAGCTGCTGGCCGGGCGCACCGACCCGGCCACCGCGCGGGCACTGATCGCGCTGATGGACGGGATCTGTCTGCAGGTGCTGCTGACGGGCGGGACCTACGACGCGGCGTACGCGCGGGAGATGCTGGCGCGGATCATCGGCTGACAGCGTCGGCCGCCCCGGCGCCGACGGGTTCGGCGGCGGGGCGGCCCCGGGCGGGCGTCGGGATGTCAGCGGCGGACCGCCGCCAAGGCCGCCTGCACGCTCGCCGCGATGTCCGTGATCGGATACAGCGCCTCGCGGACTGTCCGGTCCCGGTCCACGACCAGGGTCAGCCGCTTCAGCCGGCTGACTCCCGCCGCCCGGAACGTCGGCAGTCGAAGCGCCGCCGCAAGTTCCAGTTCCGCGTCGGACAGGAGCGGGAAGCGCAGCCCCTCCGCGTCGGCGAACGCCCGCTGCTCGTCGGGGCGTTGGGTGGAAACTCCGTGCACCGTCGCCCCCGCTGCGGTGAACTCGGCCAACTGGTCGCGGTACGTGCAGGATTCGAGGGTGCAGCCGCTCGCGCCCGGGATCTCGGCCCAGCCCGGCGGGTAGGCGTCCCGGCGGGCGTACGCGCCGGGGAAGCAGTACAGGACGGTGTGCGGGGTGTCGGCGACCGGGTCGCGCAACACGCCGTCGTAGTCGAGGAGTTGAAGCTCCGGCAGTCGGGTGCCTACCAGGGCGTGGACCCGCGCCGCCTCCTTGGACGCCTCCGTGGCCGTCGCCATCGTCTCCCCGTCTCCCATCACCCAGGTGTCGCCCCAGTCCTGGAGCGCGATCAGTACCGGCAGCAGCGCGCGGCCGCGCGGGGTGAGCCGGTACTCGTACCGGACCGGGCGGTCCTGGTACGGATCCCGGGACAGTACGCCCGCGTCCACCAGCAGCCGCAGCCGCTCGGTGAGCACCTTGCGGGACATGCCCAGCTCGTGCTGGAGCGCGTCGAAGCGGTGCACCCCGCGCGCGGTGTCGCGCACGATCAGCAGGGTCCACCAGTCGCCGACGACATCGAGGGCCTGGGCGATCGCGCAGTCGGCGTCGGACAGGCTGGTGCGCTGCGGCATGACTTCGTCTTCTTCCGTTCTTGCTCGTGCCGAGGCCGCCCCTTACCGGATTGACCTGCGGAGTGCATGCTGCCATAGTCCGTTCCCAAAAGGAACTCACTGGGGGAGGGTGCTGCGGATGAGGATCTTCGGGATGGTGCGGGACGTACCACGGACGGTACGGCTGCTGGCCTTGGGAGGTTTCCTCAACGCAGTCGTCAGCTTCACCTTCGTCTATCTCTTCGTCTATCTGACCGGACCGCGCGGACTCACCGTGCCGCAGGCCGGAGTGATCGCGGGCATCGGCGGCATCGGTCTGGTCGCCGGCAACTTCACCGGCGGCTGGTTCGGCGACCACTACGGTCACCGCCGGATGCTCCTGACGGGCGCGCTGGTGAGCGGCGCGGCGCTCGTCATCCTGCCGGTCCTGCCGGTCGCCGCGATGTACGGGGTGCTGCCGCTCGCACAGTACGCGGCAGGCGTCGTACGTGCCGCCAACGCGGCCCTCGTCGCCGTCTCCGTCCCCGAGGGCGGCAGGCGTCAGAGCTTCGCCCTGATGCGCGCCGGGAGCAACGCCGCCTTCGCCGTCGGCCCACCGCTCGGCGCACTGATCGCCGCCCACTTCTCGTACGGCCCGCTGTTCGTCGCCGACGGCCTCGGGACGCTGCTCTTCGCCGCATACGCATCGAAGGTGCTCCCGGCTCGCGGCACCGTACACACCCGGCCGGCGCACGACCCCGGCGCACCAGGGCTCTGGCGGGAGCTGCGGGTCAGACCCGCGGTGCCGGTGCTGCTCGCCGCGATCCTCTGTGTCGACTTCGTCTACCGGCAGCAGTACTCCACCCTGCCCGTGTTCCTCGCCGATCACGGCCGCAGCGCCCAGTTCTACGGGTGGCTGCTCGCCATCAACGGCGGCGTCATCCTCTGCCTCGAACTCCCGGTGGCGCACGCGCTGCGCCGACGGGCTCCGCTGAGCATCGTGGGTACCGGGCTGCTGCTGGTGGGGCTGGGATACGCGGCACTGATCCCGGGGGCCGGCGTGCTGTTCGCCGTCACCATGATGGTGTCGCTGACCGCCGGCGAGGTCCTGTACAAGTCCACCGCCACGGCGTACGTCGCCGACCAGGCACCCAGCCATGTGCAGGGCCGCTTCCAGAGCCTCTACGCGGGGGCGTCCATCAGCGGCCAGGTGCTGGCCCCGCCGCTCGGCGGCGCACTCTACGCAGCCGCGCCCGATCTGCTCTGGCCGGTGTGCGCGGTCCTGGCCGGCTGTGCGGGGGTGGCGGTGCTGGCGGCGCGGCGGCTGCGGGGGCCGGTGCGAGAGGTGGCCCCGGCGCGGACTCCGGTGCCCGAGCGGCAGGCGCAGCCCGGTTGACCGGGCGGTCGGGGCGGGTGGGGCCCCGCCGCGACCATCCGGCGAGACCGGTTGGCTCCGGCGGGGCCCGGCCGGTTAGGTTTCGTGTCATGACCGACACGACTTCCCGCACCACCGGCGCCGTCGCCGCCGGCCTCGCCACCATCGCCGGCGACGGTTCCGTTCTCGACACCTGGTTCCCCGCCCCCGAGCTCTCCGCCGAGCCCGGCCCGGCCGGAACCGAGCGGCTCACCCCCGACCAGGCCGTGAACCTCCTCGGCGAGGGCGCGGCCAAGGCCGTCGGCGTGGACGCCCGCCGCGGTGTCGAGGTCGTCGCCGTGCGCACGGTCATCGCCTCGCTCGACGACAAGCCGCTCGACGCCCACGACGCGTACCTGCGCCTGCACCTCCTCTCGCACCGTCTCGTCCAGCCGCACGGCCAGAACCTGGACGGCGTCTTCGGCCTCCTGACCAACGTCGCCTGGACGTCGCTCGGTCCGGTCGCCGTCGACGACCTGGAGAAGGTGCGGCTGAACGCCCGCGCCGACGGCCTGCACCTCCAGGTCACCTCGGTCGACAAGTTCCCCCGGATGACGGACTACGTCGCCCCGAAGGGCGTCCGGATCGCCGACGCCGACCGGGTCAGGCTCGGGGCGCACCTCGCCGCCGGTACGACGGTCATGCACGAGGGCTTCGTCAACTTCAACGCCGGCACGCTCGGCACGTCGATGGTCGAGGGCCGCATCTCCGCGGGCGTCGTCGTCGGCGACGGCTCCGACATCGGTGGCGGTGCCTCGACGATGGGCACCCTCTCCGGCGGCGGCAAGGAGCGCATCGTCATCGGTGAGCGCTGCCTGATCGGCGCCGAGGCGGGCGTCGGGATCGCACTCGGCGACGAGTGTGTCGTCGAAGCGGGGCTGTACGTCACCGCGGGTACGCGCATCACCCTGCCGGACGGCCAGATCGTCAAGGCGCGGGAGCTCTCCGGTGCCTCGAACATCCTCTTCCGCCGCAACTCGGTCACCGGCGCCGTCGAGGCCCGCCCGAACAACGCGGTGTGGGGCGGCCTCAACGAGGTCCTGCACAGCCACAACTAGTGCCCCTCCCGGCAAGCCTTGCCCCGTCGCACCACCCCTCACGGGGCAGACATTGCCGGTCACGGCACCAGCCCCGCCCGGCCGCACCGGACGTCGCTCCTCATGGGGCAGACATTGCCGGTCACGGCACCAGGAGGAGCTGACTCGTAGCGGCGAGGAGTTCCTCGTACGCCTTCCGCAGCCCGTCGGCCGCCTCGCGCCCGGCGGGCTGCAGCGGTTCCCGGACCGGTCCGGCGCCGAGCAGCGCCTTGGCCGTCACGGTGCCGGGCAGCCCGGACGACATCATCAACTCGGCCAGCGGAATGGTCAGCCGGTTGAGCCGGGCCGCCTCGGCGGTGTCCCCGGCGTCGAAAGCGTCCAGGACCGCCCGCAGCTGCCGGGGTGCCACATTGGCGACCGTACTCACATAGCCCGCCGCGCCCACCGCGTACAGCGGCAGGTTGAGCTCCTCGCAGCCCGAGTAGTACGAGAGCGAGCCGGCCCCGATCACCTTTGTCGAGCCGAGCAGGTCGTACGCGCAGTCCTTCACTGCCACGATGCGCGGATGGTCCGCGAGCCGCAGCAGGGTCTCCGGCTCGATGCGGGTGCCGGTGCGGCCGGGGATGTCGTACAGCATCAGCGGAACGCCGGTCGCGTCGGCGACGCGCCGGAAGTGCGCCTCGACGGCGGGCTGCGGCGGTCTGCTGTAGTAGGGCGTCACGACCAACAGGCCGTCTGCGCCTGCCCGTTCGGCCTGTCGGGCCAGCTCGACGGTGTGCCGGGTGTCCGCACTGCCGACCCCGGCGACCAGCGGCACACCGTCGCCGACCGCCGCACGGACCGCGCGCAGCAGCGCGGTCTTCTCGGCGTCGGTGGTGGTCGGGGATTCACCGGTGGTGCCGCTGAGCACCAGGCCGTCGCAGCCGTCGGCGACGAGACCGGCGGCGTGGGTGCCGGCGGCATCCAGGTCCAGCTCTCCGTCGGAGGTGAACGGCGTGATCATGGCGCAAAGAGCGCGGCCGAACGGGGCTGCGGGGGTTGCAGGGGCTTCAGGGACTGTCATGTCCGAAGTGTCCGCCGCCCCGACCGTGAAGGTCTACTTAGTTCTGCTTGAGGTGATGGAGAAGAAATGCTCAACCATTGACGTGGGCCCGGAAGCGCGGTCTGGCATGATCGAACGCCTATGCGGCAGGCCGATGCGGGGGCGGGTGCACGAGTATGCGAGGACCGGCGGGCACGAGGACGGGCACCGGAGCACGGAGAGGGGCGGTGGCCGCCTGCCTCGCCGGGGCGCTGGCCCTGACACTGTCGGGATGCGCCGGATTTCTCGTCCCGGCGGGCGAGGGCGAGCCGGAGCCGACTCCGAGCACCTCGTACACGCCCGATGTGCACGCGGACAAGCTGGATCCGTCCGACCTGGCCGTCGCCCCGTCCGCCGACCGGCCCCCCGCGGGGGACGTGTCCGGCTCCACACCCACCCCGAGCGCCGTCGCCACCGGCGACTGCCCGTCCTCCGGCGTCGTCGTGGACATGGGTGAGGTGCAAGCGGCGCTGGGCCACCGGGCCGTGTCGCTCACCCTCACCAACTGTGGCAGCAAGCCGTTCCGGGTGGACGGCTACCCGTCCGTGCGGGCCCTCGACGACGAAGGTGATCCGCTGCCGGTTCCGGTGAACCCCGGCTCCTCGTACATGGGGACCGACCGCGGGCCGAAGGAGGTCATGCTGAAGCCGGGGAAGACGCTGAACGCGCTGCTCGCCTGGGTGTCCACCCCGACCGGCGGCGACCTCATCGAGGGCGACGCGCTGGAGATCGCACCGGCCCCGGGGCTGGAGGCGCGCACGTTCCCGCTGAAGGGGAGTGACGTACGGCTGCTCGACGAGCTGAACATGACCGCCTGGCGCGCCGTTTCGCCCCCGTAGTGCCCCGGGCGGGGATCAGAGGGCGAGCTTGAAGCCTTCGTGGCTGCGGGCGAAGCCCAGCGACTCGTAGAACCGGTGTGCGTCCGTGCGCCGCTTGCTGCTGGTCAGCTGCACCAGCCCGCACCCCCGCAGCCGGGCCCGGTCGACGGCCTGCTTCATCAGCTCCCGACCCAGCCCGCCGCCCCGCCGGTCCGCCCTGATCCTCACCGCCTCGATCAGCGCCCGCTCCTCGCCGTGCTTGCCGAGCCCCGGTATGTACGTCACCTGCAGGCAGCCCAGCACGGTGTCGCCGTCCACCAGCACCAGCATCTCGTTGCGCGGGTCGCTCTCGATGGCGGCGAAGGCGGTCTCGTACGCCTCGTCGACCACGACCGAGGCCGGGTCGACGACCTGCTCCTCGTCGGCGAGGAGCGCGAGGACGGCGGGCAGGTCGGGGCGGGTGGCGACGCGAAGGATCACGACCAGGAGTCTGGCACGTGCGCCGGAGAGGCCGGTGGCCGGATACCGGTGCGGCCGCCCGACCTTGCGCGAGGCCATCGATGTCCTCGCCGCTCTCGCGCCCACGCCGGAGCAGGTGCATGAAGACCCACGTGGCAGAAGGTGTATCCGATCTGTGGATGGTTGGCCGCGGTGGCGGTGGCGACGGTGGTTCGCGCTGCTACTACGACCGGGTGCCTGGGCGCTGCGACAAGCGGGCGAACAGCACCTGGCCCAGCGCCAGCACGCTCAGGCCGAACATCAGGACGCCCAGGGGGACATGGAGCGACGGCACGTGCGCGATGCCCAGCACCACCTGCACCGAAGCGAGCACAAGGAAGCCGGACGCGTAGAGGATGGGGCGGGGCGTACCGCCGCCCGGCCGCCACGCCAGGATCGCGGCGAGCACGTACAACATCGATGCGGCATACATCACGCGCGCTCCGGCGCTGTGCAGTTCCTCGCCGTAGGACGAGGACAGCAGCAGCCCGGCGGTGACCGCCTGGAAGAAGATGGCCAAGGTCTGCAGGGCGATCGCGACCTGCAGGAACGTGAGGCTGCGCTGTACTGCCGTCGTCTCTGCCGTCGTCGCTGCTGTCGTCCGGGTGGCCATGACGCGGTCCCCTTTTCTGCCTCGCGGCGGTGGATCGGTAGTGTCTCGACAGTCCGACGACGTGGGCCCGCGAAATGTGAGGCCGAGCGCCGACCTCGCCGTCCCGTGCGGTGTTTCGCCGAAGTGGCGAAAGCGGAAGCGAACGAGAAGAACCAGGGAGCGGCCGCCACCATGAGCACCCCGTCCGAGCCAGGGAATGATTGGTCCGAGCCGGGCCTGAGCGCGATCGTCGGCGAGCGGCGCCAGCTGATCAATCTCGCCTACCGGCTGCTCGGTTCGCTGGCCGAGGCCGAGGACGCCGTGCAGGAGACCTACGCCCGCTGGTACGCGATGTCGCGGCAGCAGCAGGAGGCCGTCGACTCGCCCGGCGCCTGGCTGACGACGGTGGCCAGCCGCATCTGCCTGGACCTGCTCGGCTCCGCGCGGGTCAGGCGCGAGCGCTACGTCGGCGAATGGATACCCGAGCCGCTGCCCGACCGTGCGGAGTGGATCAGCGGGCCGGCGGGCGGCGGCAGGGCCGAGCCGGCCGACCCCGCCGACCGGGTCACCCTGGACGAGTCGGTGAACATGGCCTTCCTCGTCGTACTGGAGTCGATGACGCCGGCCGAACGCGTGGCGTTCATCCTGCACGACGTCTTCCGGTACCCCTTCGCCGAGGTCGCCGAGATCGTCGGCCGGACGCCGGCTGCCTGTCGGCAGCTGGCGTCCTCCGCCCGTCGACGCATTCGCGCCGCGCAGGCTCCGGCGGTTCCGACGGCCGGGCAGGCCGGTCTGGTGCGGCATTTCAAGGAGGCGTGGGAGGCCAGGGACATCGGAGCCCTCGTCGACCTCCTCGACCCCGACGCCACGATGATCGCCGACGGCGGCGGACTGGTCGGCGCCGCCCTCCGCCCGGTCGAGGGCAGCGAGCGCATCGCCCAGTACTTGATCCACATCGCCGACAAAGCCCCTGGGCTGACGCTCCTGGAGCGGACGGTCAACGGCCGGCCCGGCCTGGTCGCCCAGCACGCCGGCGTCTCCGTGACCGTGGCGGCGTTCGGCCTCGCTGCCGGCCGTATCACTCGCATCTGGGCGATCCGCAACCCGGAGAAGCTCCGTCTGTGGACCGAGAACCGGCAGAGCTGACCCGGCGCCACGAATCCGATCACGCGGTACGCGCCGACAGCGGACGAGAAGGACGCTCAGGGGCTGCTCATGACCATGAAGGGCGGTAGCCGGAGCGACGCCGAGTTCTGCGTCAATCTCCAGGTCGAGTACGGGAGTTGTCAAGGTTTCCCGGGTGGCCGTTCGTCGTCCTTTGCGTGAACCGGGCGGCATCGGGCGAAAAGCGTCTACGCTTGAGAGGCCCGAGTCCGACCGGCACATGAGGGGTGGGAGAGGGTGCGTGCCCAAGCCCCCATGACCCCGCCCCCTGTCGCCGGCCGGACTGAAACCCGTACGCCCGAGGAGAACCACCTGATGTCCGCAGAGCGTCCCACCCTGCCGCCGGTACGACTGCACACCGAGGCGGAGCTGGCACGGGACGCGCTCGTCGCGCCGCTGCTCGCCCGCGCGGTCCGGCTCGCCCGCTGGGCGGGACCGGAGACCCGGGTCGGCGCCGGTGGCGAGCTCGTCGAAGCACAGCTGCCCGCGGCGGCCGAGCACCTCGGGCTGGCGGCGGACGAGGACGGCGCGGCCGACGCCAGTGAGGCGTGGCGGCTCGCGGTCGACACCGGGCTCCTCGACGTCCATGACCCGGAGGGCGAAGCGGAGGGGGACGACGCGGAGGGAACCGTTTCCGCGGGCGAGAACCTGGGGCTGCTGACCGGCGGCTCCCCGCAGGACGTCCTCGCGATCTGGCTCGACGGCCTGGAGGCCGTGCACGCCGATGCCACCGCGCCCTTCTTCGACGACCTCACCGACCTCGTCGACGAGGACGGCTCGATCGACTTCGACGCCCTGGACTGGGACCCGGAGGTGGAAGCCGAATTCCTCGACGGCGTGCTCGGCAACCTGTACCTGCTCACGGTCGGCGACGGCAGCGACAGCGAGGCACCCGTCCCGCTGCCCGCGCTCGCCGCGTCGATGATCGTGCCCGACGACATGGACGAGCCCACCGACGACATCCTGGAGCAGGTGTCGGAGGCGATGATGCGCCTCGACGACCAGTTCCGTCTCCTCGAGCCGATCGGGCTCGTCGCCTACCAGCCGGTGGACGAGGCGTTGCTCGTCGAGGAGCCCGACCGGGCGCAGCCGCCCGCCGACGACGAGGACATCAGCCGGTACGGCATGGTGAAGCTGACCCCCCTCGGTCTGTACGGCATCCGGGCCCGGATGCTGGAGGCCGGTGTCGACGCCCCCGCGATCGGCGATCTCGCCGACAAGGGCGCCGACGCGCTGCTCGGCGGCGTCGCCTACTACCCGGAGCCGGCGGCACGCAGCGAGGTCGAGCAGTGGCTCGCCCGCCGTGGGGCGGACGGTGCCGCGGCCGAACTGCTGGACGCGGCACGCGGCGCTGACCAGCAGGCCCCGCTCCGTCGGCTGCACTGCCAGCAGGCGCTCGCCCTGGTCGGCGCGGAAGCGGAGCCCGCGGTCCGCGCGGTGCTCGACGACCCGGAGCTGGGCGGCCTCGCCCGGGTCTGGCTCGCGGAGCGCGGTGCGGCGGACGTGCCTCCGCCGCCGGAGGCGATGATCTTCTGGCTCGCCATCGACACGATTGCCGCGCAGCTGGAAGCGGACGGCGACCTGGACGAGCTCCAGGGGCTGGTCGAAGGGCTGTCCGGCCAGCACAGCGGCTTCTTCGACCAGGCGTGGCGCGTGGAGCACCCGGCAACGGCGGACGTCCTGGAGGCGATGGGGCGGCTGCACGGCGACAAGAAGAAGGCGAAGGACGCCCGCAAGGCGGCGTTCAAGGCGCGGTCGCGGTCGGGCGGCTGAAGCGGGGCACGGCGGCCGGGGCGGGCAGCTGAGGGAATGTCGGCGGCAGCAACTCTGTGAAGGTTCACGGGAAGCGTGCTGTTCGAAGTCGCCGTCAGTTCAACTTCTGTTAGCGCAGGGGCGGGAGTGTGAGCCCGCAACCAACCCGCCCCAGCTGCTCCAGGAGTACGTGATGCCCTTCACTCGCAGGGAATTCACCAAGCAGTCCGCCCTCACCGGCGCCGGAATCGCCCTGACGGGTACCGTCGCCGCCCTGGCCACCGCCCCCGGCGCCCTTGCGGCCGAGGATTCCCGGCAGGGCCACGACGACGAATCCGGTCACGGTCACAGCGACGAGCCCGGCTACGGGCCGCTGCTCCCCGACCCGAAGGGCATACTCGCGCTTCCCGCCGGATTCTCGTACCGCATCATCACGCACAGCGGTGTCACCAAGCTGGATTCCGGCGAGTACACCCCCTCCAACCACGACGGCACGGCCACCTTCGAGGGCCCGCGCGGCGTCACCCTGCTGGTCAACAACCACGAGCTGAGCGGCACCCGGGCCGGCTGGGAGCACCCGGTCCCGCTCGCCGAGGGTCTCGTCTACGACCCGATCGCCGCCGGTGGCTGCACCGTCGTCGAGACCCGCCGCGACGGCCAGACGGCCGAGTGGGTCGGCATCGCCGGCACGTCCACCAACTGCGCCGGTGGCGCCTCCCCGTGGGGCACCTGGCTCACCTGTGAGGAGACCGAGGACAAGGCCGGCAAGAACGGTCTGCTCAAGGACCACGGCTACGTCTTCGAGGTCGACCCGTACGACAAGCGCGCCAACCGCGACCCGCGTCCCATCAAGGCGTTCGGCCGGTACGCCCACGAGGCCGTCGTCATCGACCCCAAGAGCGGCCACGCCTACCTGACCGAGGACGCGGCCGGTCCCAACGGGCTGCTCTACCGCTGGGTTCCGCCGCACGGCTTCAAGCACGGCCGCGGCAAGCTGCGCACGCTCGCCGACGACGCCGGTGTCCTCCAGGCCACCAAGTGCTTCGACAGCAGCGGTCAGTTCGTCGACGACCTGTCCCGCGCCACGAAGATCGGCACCGTGTACGGCGTGGACTGGGTCGACGTCGTCGACCGTGACGCCAAGACCGTCTCCGTGCGCAAGCAGTTCGGCAACCAGGACGTCACCCGTGCCCGCAAGCTCGAAGGCATGTGGTGGGGCGACGGCGGCGCGTACATCGTCTCCTCGTTCGCCCGCGCGGAGAGCCCCGTCCAGCACGACGGCCAGGTCTGGTTCTACGACCCGAAGCGCCGCACGCTGACGCTGAAGGTGCTCCTCGGGGTGAACGCCGACCCGGCGAAGGACGGCGCGTTCGACGGCCCGGACAACATCACCGTCTCGCCGTACGGCGGTCTGGTCATCGCCGAGGACGGCGAGGGCATCCAGCACCTCTTCGGGGCGACCGAGAGCGGCCGTACGTACCCGATCGCGCGCAACGAGCTGAACGCGGGCACGGCTGAGAAGCCGGAGTACAGCGAGTTCACCGGGGTCACCTTCTCGCCGGACGGGAAGACGCTGTTCGCCAACATCCAGACGCCCGGCATCATGCTCGCCATCACGGGCCCGTGGAAGCGCCAGCCGAACCAGTACTGACGCCGCCGGGACTGCTCCCGGGGCTCCGATGAAAAGCCTTGGTGCGTCCGGAGGTTGATCCTCTAGGGTGCTGTCCGTGTCCAGGTGCGAAGGCAGGACCTACTTCCAAGGGGGAGATCGCGGGTTCGAGTCCCGCCGCCGGTTTTCCGACCGGTGTGGTTCAGGGGTGGAACGCCCTCGTCGGTTCCGCCGACTCTGATCTCTGGGCACAGACAACTTCACGCATTGCATGCACCTCCCGGTGCGCAGGCTGCGGCTACTTCTTCGAAACGAGTTCCGCCGTCGCCGAATCCGATCTCGGGAGGCGCGGCGCCGGCGGTGCCCGGTGCGCAGGCGACGGCTACTTCATGTGAACTGACGGTTGCGGGTTCAAGTCCCGTCCGGCCACGGCCGGTAGCTCAACCGGGTAGAGCATCAGAAATGCCGTCGCCGCCTCCTGACCTCGGGCATCGCACGCGCTGTTCCTCCTCCGAATGAATTCGGGGGAATTCATCATGACCCGCTTCAACACCCGTACCACCAGGCCCCGTGTCGTTTCGCCCGTGCAGTCCACCGGGCGTACCGCGTCCACCCATCAGGGCGGCCGCGGATATCTTCGCGACAACCGCTCCGAGCTCTTTCTGCTCGCGGTCGCCCATTTCGTTTCGCAGGAGACCTTTTACGAGAACGCGGAGCAGCGCGACAGCCGTTTCGCGGAGCTGGTGCGTATCCTCGCCGTCGGCGACCCCGAGTGGACCGCCGGTCTGCTGGGGTGGCTGCGCCGCGAGGGCGGGATGCGGACCGCGTCGATCATCGGCGCCGCCGAGTACGTGAAGGCGCGGCTCGACGCGGGTGCCGAGGACGGACCGTCCAACCGGCAGGTCGTCGACTCCGTCCTGCTGCGTGCCGACGAGCCCGGTGAGCTGCTCGGGTACTGGACCTCGCGGTACGGCCGCGCCGTGCCGAAGCCCGTCAAGCGCGGGATCGCCGATGCCGTACGCCGCCTCTACCACGCGACATCGCTGCTCAAGTACGACACCGCGTCCAAGGGCTACCGCTTCGGTGACATCCTGAACCTGGTGCACGCCGTGCCCGACCCGGAAAAGGCAGGGCAGGGCGAGCTGTTCCGTTACGCGCTCGATCGCAGGCACCACCCGGAGGCGGCGGTTCCGCCCGCCTCGAACCGCATCCTCACCGCCCACCGCGCGCTGATGGAGCTGCCGGTCGAGGAGCGGCGGGCCGCCGTGACCGCACCCGGCGGGGCCGATCGACTGGCCGCGGCGGGCATGACGTGGGAGGCCCTCGCGGGCTGGCTGCAGGGGCCGATGGACGCCGCGGCCTGGGAGGCGGTCATCCCGTCGATGGGGGCGATGGCACTCGTTCGCAACCTGCGGAACTTCGACGAGGCCGGTGTCTCGGACGAGGTCGCCGCCCAGGTGGCGGCGAAGATCTCCGACCCGGCCGTGGTCGCCGCATCGCGGCAGTTCCCGTTCCGCTATCTCGCGGCGTACCGGCACGCTCCGTCGCTGCGTTGGGCCTACCCCCTGGAGCAGGCGCTCGGCCACTCGCTGGCGCGTGTCCCCGCCCTGCGCGGGCGGACGCTGATCCTGGTCGACCGCTCGGGCTCGATGTGGTCGCCTCTCTCGGACCGCTCCCAGCTCAACCGGGCCGACGCCGCCGCGATCTTCGGTGCGGCGCTGGCGCTGCGCGCCGACGAGGCCGATCTGGTGCAGTTCGGCACGAACAGCGCATCAGTTGCGTACCGGAAGGGCGAGTCCGTCCTGAAAGTCCTGGAGCGCTTCGGTGACCTCGGCGGCACCAACACCGCGGAGGCGGTGCGTCGGCACTTCCGCAAGCACGACCGCGTACTGATCGTCACCGACGAGCAGGCGTCGTTCTCGTACGCCGCGGATGCCACCGCGGCCGTGCCGTCCGACGTGCCCGTCTACACCTGGAATCTGGCCGGATACCGGGTCGGTCACGCCCCGTCGGGAAGTGCGAACCGCCACACCTTCGGGGGTCTTTCGGACGCGGCATTCCGCATGGTGCCCCTGCTCGAAGCGGGTGAGGACGCCGACTGGCCCTGGAATCGCCGATGACGAATCCGGCATCAGGGCGCCCCGAGGAGTGGTCGGGCATGGCGTCGGGCGTTCCCAGGGCGCATACTCAAGGTAATGAAACAGTCAGCCGGATCCCGGCGTTACCTGCCTTCCAGTCCCTTCAACCGCCCGGCCCAGGCGGCCCCACCGGTCGAATTGTTCGATGTGGGCGACAGGGTGTCGCACGACCAGTTCGGACTCGGCCGAGTCCTCGCTGTCGAGGGCGACAACGACGCAGTGCTCATTGACTTCTCGGGGCGACAGGGGAGGATCCTGAGCCCGTACTCCAAGCTGACCAAGCTCTGAGAGAGGCGTCGAGCACGCGCAATGTCCGCGTCCCCGTCACGCTCTCCGGCTTCAGGGGCACCTGCATCCGCGCAGGTGCCCCTGAAGGCGTGCCAGGGGCTTTTCGCGGCCCTACAGCGCCTGGGCGGCGGGCTTGACCATGCCGCGGACGGTGCGCGACTTCACGAAGTCGCCCATCGCCGTCATTTCCCACTCGCCGGAGAACTGCTTGATCAGCTTCGCCATCATCACGCCGGTCTGCGGCTCGGCGCCGGTCAGGTCGAAGCGGACCAGCTCCTCACCGGTCGCTGCGTCGACCAGTCGGCAGTAGGCCTTGGCGACCTCGGTGAACTTCTGGCCGGTGAACGAATTGACCGTGAAGACCAGCCCGGTCGCCTCCGGGGGGATCCGGCCGAGGTCCACGACGATCACCTCGTCGTCGCCCGCGCCCTCACCCGTGAGGTTGTCACCGGAGTGCTTGATCGCGCCGTTCAGGATGGAGAGCTTGCCGAAGTAGCAGCTGTCCAGGTGGTTCCGGTTGGGGCCGTAGGCGATCACCGAGGCGTCGAGGTCGATGTCCTTGCCGCGGAACGCGGGCTCCCAGCCGAGCCCCATCTTGACCTGCGAGAGCAGCGGGCGGCCGCCCTTGACCAGGGACACCGTCTGGTTCTTCTGGAGGCTGACCCGGCCCTTGTCGAGGTTGATCTTGCCGGATCCGGTGGGCGCCGGAGCGGCAGCGGGCGGCGCGGCCGGGACCGGGGGAGCGGCGATCCGCGGGTCCACGGGGGCGGCGGCGGGCACCGGGGGTGCGACCGGGGCGGGCGCGGCGGCCGGCTCCTCCTCGACCGAGACGCCGAAGTCCGTGGCGATGCCGGCCAGCCCGTTCGCGTAGCCCTGGCCGACCGCGCGGGCCTTCCAGGCGCCGTTGCGGAGATAGACCTCGATGACCACGAGCGCTGTCTCGGTGCCCAGCCGGGGCGGGGTGAAGGTGGCGAGGACGCTGCCGTCGTCCGCGTTGCGCACGGTGGCGGTGGGCTCGATGCCCTGGAAGGTCTGGCCCGCCGCGTCCGGGCTGGCCGTGACGACGATCTTCTCGATGCCGGGCGGCACCGCGGTGGTGTCCACCACGATCGCGTCCGGCGCCGTGCCGCCGCCTGAGCGGTAGGTCACGCCCGGGCCCATGGGCTGGTTGTAGAAGATGAAGTCGTCGTCGGAACGCACCTTGCCGTCGACGGTGAGCAGCAGGCCCGAGACGTCGAGCCGCACCGGGGCGGCGACGTCCACCGCCACACGGGCGGCGGAGAGAGGGATGTTCGAGCCAGGTGTCATAGCGGTCATGCACGGGGTAACGAACGGCCCGGCTTTGCCGTTCCCTTACCTTCGGCCGGGTTGGTTACGGGGGTGGCTGCGGGCCGTCCGCTCGTTGCCGTGCTTGTACGCGCCGGTCCAGCGGGCCATCACCAGCTGGGCGTCTCCGGACGCCACCTCGGCCAGGAACTTCTCCGCCCGGTTGCCGCGCAGGGTTCCCGCAGGGCGGCCGTGATGGGTGAGGGTGACGCTCGCGTCGGCGTGCATCTCGTACTGGAATCCGGATGGTTTCGGCATGAATCCGCATCCTGCCCGGTGCACGGGTGCGACGTCGCGCGAATATCCTGCCGCGCGTGGGCGAGCGCACCGCGTTCTGCGGACCGCGGCCGCGCAGAACGGACAAGGAGCCGGGCCGCCGCCTCCTGCTCTTCAGGGAGCCCGGTCGGTACCCCGCAGGCGCGGCCCGACCCCCTTCGTTCCTCCGGTCGGGTCAGTACGGCCAGATCGGCGGGTTGGTGACGAAGTGCCCGCCGAGGTGGGCATGGTCCGGGTTGTCCGGGTCGAGTTCGCCTTGTTCGGTGACGAGCTTCTCCGCGTACTGCTCCGAGTCGTCCTGCGGTTCGTACCCCAGCGACCGGGCCGTCGTCAGGTCCCACCACAGACGGGTGTTGTCGGAGGAGCCGTAGACGACGGTGTGGCCGACCTCCTCGGCGGTGAGTGCGGCGTGGAGGAGCCGGGCGCCGTCGCCGGGGCTCATCCAGACCGACAGCATCCGTACCGATGTCGGCTCCATGAAGCATGAGCCGATGCGTACGGACACGGTCTCCATGGCGTGCCTGTCCCAGTAGAGCTGGGCGAGGTCCTCGCCGAAGGACTTGGAGAGGCCGTAGAAGGTGTCGGGGCGGCGCGGTGTGTCGATCGGGATCAGCGGGTCGCCGGGGAGCGGGCGCGGGTGGTAGCCGATGGCGTGGTTGGAGGAGGCGAACACGATGCGTCGGACGCCTTCCTCGCGCGCCGCCTCGTAGAGGTTGTACGTCCCCTCGATGTTGGCCCGCAGGATCTTGTCGAAGGAGGATTCCAGCGAGATGCCCGCGAGGTGGATGATCGCGTCGACGCCCCGCACGGCCTCCCGCAGCGCTTCCTTGTCGCCGAGGTCGGCCGTGATCGCGTCCGGCGCTCCCTCGATCGGGGCGACATCGAAGAGGCGGAGCTCGTAGCCGTACGCGGGCAGCAGTCCGCGCATCAGGGTGCCGAGGCCGCCGGCGGCGCCGGTGAGCAGGACGGTGCGGGGAGCGGGCATGCGCGGATCTCCTCGGTGCATACGTGCGACACATCAAGTGCATGGACAGTATTCACATGCATGGACACGCTAGGAAGTGCGGTCGTATCGCGTCAAGTGTCGCGCACCTCGCGCGCGGCGGAGAAGAGCGGCGGAGAAGATCGGTGCAACTCCGGCCCGGTGGCGCGCCCTCCCTCCTTGACCTGCGCCGCGTGGCTGCCTTAGCGTGACCGTGTTCATGAATATGGACACCGATCAGAATTGTGCACGCTGGAACCTGCTCAGGGAGCGCCCGTGACCTCAGCCCCCCTTGCCGCCCGACTCACCCATGTCGCCGGGCCGCTCTTCTTCCCCGTCACCGCCTACGGACCGGATGGCGCCGTGGACCTCGACGCCTTCCGTGCGCATGTGCGCAGCGGGATCGACGCAGGTGCGGCTGCCGTCTTCGCCTGCTGCGGCACGGGCGAGTTCCATGCGCTGACGCCGGAGGAGTTCCGGCTCGTCGTCGCCGCGGCGGTCGAGGAGACCGCCGGGGAGGTGCCCGTCGTCGCCGGCGCCGGATACGGCACGGCCCTCGCGATCCAGTACGCGAAGCTCGCCGAGGAGGCGGGCGCGGACGGACTCCTCGCCATGCCCCCGTATCTGGTCCTCGCCGACCAGGAGGGGCTGCTCGGCCATTACGCGGCGCTGGCCGCCGCCACCGGTCTGGAGACGATCGTCTACCAGCGCGACAACGCCGTCTTCACCCCGGAGACCGTCGTCGCCCTGGCCCGGACGCCCGGCATCATCGGCCTCAAGGACGGCTACGGCGACCTCGACCTGATGCAGCGCATCATCAGCGCCGTCCGTACCGAACTGCCCGGCCAGGACTTCCTGTACTTCAACGGGCTGCCCACCGCCGAGCTCACCGGCCTCGCCTACCGCGGCATCGGCGTCACGCTCTACTCCTCCGCCGTCTTCGCCTTCGCGCCCGACATCGCCCTCGCCTTCTACCGGGCGCTGGAATCCGGCGACGACGAGCCGGCCAACGCACTGCTCGACCACTTCTACCGGCCGCTCGTCGAACTGCGCGCCAAGGGCCGCGGCTATGCCGTCTCACTGGTCAAGGCTGCCGTCCGGCTGGAGGGCCTGGCGGTCGGCGACGTCCGCAGCCCGCTCACGGAGCCGCCCGCCGCCCACGTCGAGGAGCTGGCCGCGATCATCGAGCGCGGCCGCGCCCTGCTGGAGAAGTACGGGCAGGAAGAGGCCGTGTCCGGGGAGCGCGGGTGAGGGCCTCCGCGTTCCTCTACCCCTGGGACGTCGTCGGGGACCCGGACGCGGCAGCCCGCGTCGCCGGCCTCGGCGTCCAGCAGGTGACGCTCGCCGCCGCCTACCACTCCACCCGGGCCCTGACCCCGCGTCATCCCGGTCGCCGGATCGTCACCGCCGAGCACGCCGCGGTGCTGTACCCGCCGGACCCCGGGCGGTGGGCGGGGCGCGAGCTGTACCCCTACGCGCAGTCCTGGGTGGCCTCGGACGATGCGTACGCCGAGGCCGCGCAGGCGCTGACGGACGCCGGTCTGGAGGTGCACAGCTGGGTGGTTCTCGCGCACAACTCCCGGCTGGGCGCGGAACATCCGGACACCTCGGTGGTCAACGCGTACGGTGACCGCTATCCCTGGGCACCCTGCATCGCGCAGCCCGCGGTCCGGGCGTACCTCGTGGACCTGGCCGCGGAGGCGGCGGTGCGCGACGGCGCGCGCGGCACCGAGCTGGAGTCCTGCGGCTGGTACGGCTTCGCGCATCTGCACGCCCACGACAAGATCGCGGGAGTCGGACTCGGGGACGCGGCGCAGTACCTGATGTCGCTCTGCTTCTGTCCCGCCTGCCGGAGCGGCTACACGGAACACGGCCTGGAACCGGACGAGTTGATCGGCGCCGTGCGCGCGGCTCTGGAGCCCGCCTGGGTCGGTTCCGGTTCCTCGGAGGCAGGCTGGTCGGGGGTCGAGAAGCTCCTCGGCGCCGATCTCGCCGCCGCCGCGCTCCAGTGGCGCGGCCGGGTCGCCCGTACGCTCCAGGAGTCCGCTGTCGCCGCGGTGCGTGCGGCGGCCGGAGCAGGCTTCCAGGTGCTGCTGCACGCCGACCCTGCCGCGTACCGCTCCGGTGCGAACGTCGGTGTCGACCCGCAGCACATCATGGGCGTGGCGGACGGTGTGGTGCTGCCCTGCACGGGCGGTGACGCCGGGCGCGAGACGTATCTCGGCCCGTTCGCCGGACGTCAGGGGGTGGTGGCCGCCAACTTCACCGTGGTCACCGGCATGGGCGGCAGCCCCGCCACGCTGGAGCGTGACGCCATCCACGCGGCCTCGCTCGGCGCGAACCAACTACGCCTGTACCACGCCGGGTTGGCATCCGACCCGGACATCGAGGCCGTCGCCGAGGCGCTTTCACGCCTCGGTCGATGACGGACGCGGACCGGTGGGGGCCCGTCAGTCATCCCCGAGCTCTCAACTCCGGTCGAGCAGGGGAGACCCCACTCGCCGGTCCGCGACCAGCAGGACCGCCGTCAGCAGGCCCGCCGCACCGATGAGTGGCAGCAGCACCCGGATGTCCAGCACAGCGACCAGCCCCGCGCCGAGCGCCAGTGCCACCGCGTTCGGCACCATCATCAGTGAGTTGGCGGTCGCGCTCGTGCGGCCCAGGACCCGGTCCGGCGTCTCCCGCTGCACCGCCGTCATCGCGGCGATCAGTACACACGGCAGCCCCGCCCCGATCGCGGCGCTCGCGACCAGCGCCACCGCGTCGTACGGCAGCGCCCGCACCCCCACCGCCAGCGCGAACAGGGCGATCCCGGCCGCGGTGAACACCCGCTCCGGCAGGCGCCGCAGCAGTGGGCCGGCCAGCAGCCCGACCGCGATCGACCCGCCGCCCTGCACCGCGTACAGCACACCCGCGTACGTGGGGGAGTGCCCGAGCCCGTCGTCGACGACCGCGTAGAGCGCGGCCCCGTTGAGCCCGGCGCACAGCATCGTCACCGCACCCGCAAGCACCAGCGGCCGCAGCACCGTTGACCCCCACACCTGCCGGATCCCCGCTGCCAGTTCGCCCCGCCGGTCCGTGCGGGCGGGCCGGGCCGGCTCCCGTACCCGCACCAGTGCGTAGACCCCGGCGGCCAGCGCGAACGACGCCGCGTCGAGGAGCGCCACCGCGCCGCCGCCGAACCGCGCGTACAGCCCGGCGCCGGTCAGTGGTGCGAGGAGCTTCATGCCCTCGTTCGCGATCATCCGAAACCCGTTGAAGTCGCCGAGCAGCCGGGGATCGACGGTGTGCGCGACGAGCGCCGACTCGGCCGAGTCCATCAGCACACCGCTCACCCCGTACAGCACGAGCACCGCGAAGAGGATCCAGATCCGCCCCGCCGAATCGATCGCGAGCAGCGAGGTGAGCAGCCCCGCCATTGCGAGATTCGCCCCGATCAGCAAGGGTTTGCGGGGCAACCGGTCGGCGACCGCGCCGAGTGCGGGACCGGTCAGCACGGGAAGCCACATGGCGAACACGGCGAGCGCCGCCAGACTGTCCGACCCGGTGAGGGACTTGACCCAGATCCCGCCGGTGAGCCACATCGCGGACGTCCCGAAGCCGGAGACCACCACCGCCGTCAGATACAGCCCGGCGTTGCGGTCCCGCAGCACCTTTCCTGCCGCCGCCCCCGTCATCGCGCCCCCATACCTCGTTGACCTGCAGTTCCGTCAGGAACTCATGCTGGCGACTAAGGACGCGCCGGGGCATCGGGCAGATGCCCTACACCGAGGTCGCCGAAAGTTCTTCCGTCAGAAGCGTTGACGAAACATTCGGCCCGCCTCTAGCTTCATCGCGTCGTACTTCGTACGTCATATATGAGACGCGATACGTGAGATGCGAGAGCCCTTCACCCATGACCTTTGCGCCCACCCCGATTCCGTCCCGCACCCAGTACGTGCTGGAGGCGATCAAGCACGCGATCCTCACGGCGCAGCTGAGACCAGGGCAGGCGCTCGTCGAGACCGAACTCGCCGCACAGTTCGGGGTCTCCAAGACCCCGGTACGCGAGGCGCTGAAGACCCTCGCCGGTACCGGGCTCGTCGTCATGAGCCAGTACAAGGGCGTCACCGTGCGGCTGGTCGACGCGGAGATGGCCCGCGAGGTGTACGACGTACGGCTGCTCCTCGAGCCGGAGGCACTGCGCCGCTCCATCACGCGCAGGGCCTCGCTCGACGCGGCCCAGGAAGCCCTGGAGCGGGCCGACTCCGCCGGTGACAAGGCCGACCGGTCGCTCGCCAACCGCGACTTCCACCGGGCGCTGTACCTGCCCTGCGGCAACCCGCTGCTGGCCCGGATGCTCGACGAGGTCCGCGACCAGGCGGCGCTCGTGTCGACCGTCGCCTGGGCGACGATCCCGTCCTGGGAGCGGGAGGCGGCCGAGCACCGGGAGATCCTGCGGCTCGCGCTCGCCGACGACGCGGACGCCGCGGCCGGGGCCCTGCGCGATCACATCGCGTCGTTCGTCAGCCGCGCCTTCCCCGCCGGAGCGCAGACCGAGGGGGACGGGGCGTGAACCACCAGCACACCGACGAAAGGCCTGTCCGCATGGACCTCACACCGCTGAAGGCGGCCCTCGCAGATGTCGTGGCGATCCCGGTGACCCCGTTCACCGCGGACGGAACCATCGACACGGCCGCCCACCGCGCCCTGCTGCGGCGGCTCCTCGACGGCGGTGTACGCATCCTCACCCCGAACGGCAACACCGGGGAGTTCTATGCGCTCACCCCCGAGGAGCGGCGCACCGTCACCGAGCTCACCATCGACGAGGTGGGCGGCCGCGCCACGATCCTGGTCGGGGTCGGGCACGACGTGCCGACCGCCGTGGCCGCGGCCGAGCACGCCCGCGACGCCGGTGCCGAAATGGTGATGGTCCATCAGCCCGTCCACCCGTACGTCTCGCAGGAAGGCTGGGTCGACTACCACCGGGCGATCGCCGAAGCCGTCCCCGGGCTCGGCGTCGTCCCGTACATCCGCAACCCGCAGCTCGGCGGGGAGGCACTTGCCGGGCTCGCCGACAGCTGCCCCAACGTCATCGGTGTGAAGTACGCCGTCCCGGACGTCACACGGTTCGCCGCGTTCGCCCGGGACGCGGGACTGGACCGGTTCGTCTGGATCGCCGGTCTCGCCGAGCTGTACGCGCCGGCCTACTTCTCCGCCGGCGCCACCGGCTTCACCTCCGGACTCGTCAATGTCGCCCCCGGGGTCTCGCTCGGCATGCTGGAGGCGCTGCGGGCCGGCGACCACGCGGCGGCGATGAAGGTCTGGGAGCAGATCCGCCGCTTCGAGGAACTGCGCGCCGACCGTCAGTCCGCCAACAACGTGACGGTCGTCAAGGAGGCCCTGGCCTCGCTCGGACTCTGCCGCCGCGATGTCCGCCCGCCCAGCCGGGAGCTGCCGCAGGCGCAGCGCGACGAGGTCGCCGGCGAGGTCGCCGGGTGGTCGATATGACGGGCGAGGACGGAAGGATCGGATCCGAGGAGCTGCGCAGCCACCAGTGGTACGGGACGGACGGGCTGCGTTCGTTCAGTCACCGGGCCCGCACCCGGCAGCTCGGCTACCTCCCCGAGGAGCATCTCGGCAAGCCGGTCATCGCGATCCTCAACACCTGGTCCGACATCAACCCCTGCCATGTCCATCTGCGCGACCGCGCGCAGGCGGTCAAGCGGGGCGTCTGGCAGGCGGGCGGTTTCCCGCTCGAATTCCCGGTCTCCACCCTCTCGGAGACGTTCCAGAAGCCGACCCCGATGCTCTACCGCAACATGCTCGCGATGGAGACGGAGGAGCTGCTGCGCTCCTACCCGGTCGACGGCGCCGTGCTGATGGGGGGCTGCGACAAGTCGACGCCCGCGTTGCTGATGGGCGCCGCATCCGTCGACCTGCCGACCGTCTTCGTGCCGGCCGGACCGATGTTGCCGGGGCACTGGCGCAACGAGGTCCTCGGCTCCGGCACCGACATGTGGAAGTACTGGGACGACAAGCGGGCCGGGCTCATCGGCGACTGCGAGATGGGCGAGCTGGAGAACGGACTCGCGCGTTCGCCCGGCCACTGCATGACGATGGGGACGGCGTCCACCCTGACGGCCGCCGCCGAAGCGCTCGGTGTCACGGTGCCGGGAGCCTCGTCGATCCCGGCGGTGGACTCCGGGCACGACCGGATGGCGGCGCAGTCCGGGCTCCGGATCGTCGAACTGGTGTGGCGGCAGCGGAAGCTGTCGTCGATCCTCACCGCGGAGGCGTACGAGGACGCGGTCGCCACCGTTCTCGCGCTCGGCGGCTCCACCAACGCCGTCATCCATCTGATCGCCATGGCGGGACGCTCGGGAGTGAAGCTCACCCTCGACGACTTCGACCGGATCGCCCGCACGGTCCCCGTCCTCGCCAACCTCCGCCCCGGCGGGGCGTACCTGATGGAGGACTTCCACTTCGCCGGCGGGCTGCCCGGATTCCTGGCCCGGCTGACCGACGTACTGCACCTGGACCGGCCGACGGTCTCGTACGACACGCTCCGCGAGCAGCTCGACGGGGCGCTCGTGCACAACTCCGATGTCATCCGGGAGCGGGACAACCCTCTCGCCGAGGAGGGCGGCGTGGCGGTGCTGCGCGGCAACCTCTGCCCCGACGGCGCGGTCATCAAGCACATCGCCGCCGAACCGGAACTGCTGCGGCACACCGGACCCGCGGTCGTCTTCGACGACTACAAGGAGATGCAGCGCACCATCAACGACCCGGCGCTCGCCCTCACCCCGGACCATGTCCTGGTGCTCCGCAACGCCGGACCCAAGGGCGGCCCCGGGATGCCCGAGTACGGCATGCTGCCGATCCCCGACTATCTGCTGAAGCAGGGCGTTCGGGACATGGTGCGGATCTCCGACGCCCGGATGAGTGGCACCAGTTACGGGGCGTGCGTGCTGCACATCGCCCCCGAGTCGTACGTCGGCGGTCCGCTCGCGCTCGTCCGCACCGGTGACCTGATCACCCTGGACGTCGAGGCGCGCCTGCTCCATCTCGATGTGCCGGACGAGGAGCTGGAGCGCCGACGAGCCGCCTGGACTCCGCCGGCCACCCGGTACGAGCGCGGTTACGGCGCGCTCTACCACGACCAGATCACCCAGGCCGACACCGGCTGTGACTTCGCCTTCCTGGCCCGGCAGGGAGAAGTGCCCGACCCGTACGCGGGCTGACCGCCCCACCGAGAATTCCGGCGCACCGCCCGTTCGGCATACCGAACGTCATGCGGTAAGCGCTTGCGCACTCCACGCGCCACCGTCACCCGCACCACCACCCGCACTTCCCTCAGAACGGAGACGTGTCATGGCCCAAGCCACCGCCGTGGCCACACCGCCCAAGGTGCCCCGGCGCCGCTCCGCGAACCCCCGCCGACTGCCTTATCTGCTCATCGCCCCCGCGGGGCTGCTGATGCTGGGCTTCATCGCCTACCCGGTGGTCAGTGTCTTCTACTACAGCCTGCAGAACTACAACGTCACCAAGCCGTGGCGGAACGGCTTCGCCGGCTTCGACAACTTCACCCGGATCTTCACCGACGACGACCAGTTCTGGACGACCCTCGGCTTCAGCGCCCAGTGGGTCGTCACCCAGGTCGCGCTCCAGCTCACGCTCGGCCTGGCGCTGGCCCTGATCGTCAACCAGACCTTCATCGGCCGGGGCATCTCCCGCGCCATGGTCTTCTCCCCGTGGGCCGTCTCCGGCGTGCTGACCAGCACCATCTGGATCCTGCTCTACAACTCCTCGACCGGCTTCAGCCGTTACTTCGCGGACGCCGGGATCGGCGACTACGGCACCTCGGTGCTCTCCGACACCGGCACCGTCTTCTGGGCCGCGACCGTCGCCGAACTCTGGCGCGGGGTGCCCTTCTTCGCCATCCTCATCCTCGCCGACCTGCAGTCCGTCTCCAAGGAGCTGTACGAGGCGGCAGCGGTCGACGGCGCCGGACGGATGCGCCAGTTCTTCCACATCACCCTGCCGCACCTGCGGGACGCGATCATCCTCTCCACGCTGCTGCGCGGCGTCTGGGAGTTCAACAACGTCGACCTGCTCTACACCCTCACCGGCGGCGGACCGGCCGGCGAGACCACCACCCTGCCGCTCTACGTCGCCAACACCGGCATCGAGGGCCACGACTTCGGCTACGCCTCCGCGCTCACCACCGTCGCCTTCGTGATCCTCCTCTTCTGCTCGATCGTCTACCTGCGCCTGAGCAAGTTCGGAGGCGACCACAAGTGACTGCCGCACTCGCCGAGAAGCACACCGACACCGTCGCGGAGCCCGCACGGGACACCCCGCCGCCCACCGTGCGCCGCCGCAGGCGTGAGCGCGCCTTCGACGACGTACCGCGCTGGCAGATCTACGTGCCGCTGGGCATCTATCTGCTCTTCACCCTCATCCCGTTCTACTGGATGTTCCTCTTCGCCGTACGGCCCACCGGATCCACCTCGCTCGTGCCGTGGCCGATGACGGGGGAGCACTTCTCGAAGGTCTGGACCGAGCGCAGCTTCGCCGTCTTCTTCCAGAACAGCATGATCGTCGGCGTCTGCACACTGATCGCCACCACGCTCGTCGCCCTCGCCGGCGGATACGCCCTGGCCCGGTTCGACTTCCGGATCAAGAACGGCTTCATGCTGGCGCTGCTCTGCTCGCAGTTCATCCCGGGTGCCCTGATGCTCGTACCGCTTTTCGAGATCTTCAAGAACCTCCAGATGATCAACTCCCTGGGGAGCGTCGTCATCGCCGAGACGGTCTTCCAGCTGCCGCTCTCCATCATCCTGATCAGCGGTTTCATCAAGAACGTCCCGGCCACGCTGGAAGAGGCGGCCTGGGTGGACGGCTGCTCGCGCTTCCGGGCCTTCTGCGCGGTGGTGCTGCCGCTGCTGCGGCCCGGACTGATCGCCGTCGGCTCCTTCGCCTTCGTGCACAGCTGGAACCACTTCCTGTTCGCCCTGATGTTCCTCAGCGAGCAGGACAAGCAGACGATCCCGGTCGGCCTGAACACCCTCATCGGCGCGGACAGCGTCGACCTGGGGGCGCTCGCCGCGGGTGGCGTGATCGCAGCGGTCCCCGTGGTGATCGTCTTCGCCTTCATCCAGAAGTGGCTGATCACCGGTTTCAGTGCCGGTGCCGTGAAGGGCTGACAGCCCTTCCGCAGCGCGCTGCCGCCCCCCGTCCTGCCCGGTCGAGGAGACCCCCCGATGTCCACAACTCCCTCAACACCGCCTACACGTAAGAGACTCGTCCGACATTCCGTGGCCGCTGCCGTGCTGCTCGCAGGCTGGAGGGCCGGATGAGCACGACCCCGACGCCCGTCCCGCTCGTCCTCGCCGGCGCGCGCGGTCACGGACGCTGGCATCTCGCCAACATCCGCCGCCTGCAGCACAAAGGCCTCGTCCGTCTCGTCGGCATCTGCGAACTGAATCCGCTGACCGAGGACGAACTCGCCCCCTTCGCCGGTGAACTTCCCGTCCAGTCGTCCGACTTCGGGGAGCTCCTCGACTTCACCGGTGCTCGCGCCGCCGTCATCTGCACCCCGATCCAGACCCACACCGAGCTGGCCCTGGCCGCCGCCGCCCGCTCCGTCCACCTCCTGCTGGAGAAGCCGCCCGCCGCGACGTACGCCGACTTCGAGCGGATGCTCACCGGCGTGCGGTCGGCCGGCATCGCCTGCCAGGTCGGCTTCCAGTCCTTCGGCTCGCACGCCGTCCCCGCCATCCGCGAAGTCATGGGCTCCGGCGCCCTCGGCACGGTGCTGGGCATCGGCGCCGCGGGCGCCTGGGTCCGCGACGACGCCTACTACCGGCGGGCCCCTTGGGCGGGGCGGCGCAGGATCGGCACGGTCGACGTCGTCGACGGTGTCCTCACCAACCCCCTCGCGCACGCCGTCGCCACCGCACTCGAACTCGCCGGTGCGGGGACCGCCGACGACGTGACCGCCATCGAAACCGAGCTGTTCCGCGCCCACGACATCGAGGCCGACGACACGTCGTCCGTCCGCATCACCACCACCGGCGGGCTGCCGGTCACCGCGTCCGTCACCCTCTGCGCCGAACAGGCCGGGGAACCGTACGTCATCGTCCACGGCGACCGCGGCCGGATCACCTTCTGGTACAAGCAGGACCGGGTCCTCGTCCAGCGTGCCGGACACGGCCCCGAGGAGGCCGTGCACGGGCGGACCGACCTCCTGGAGAACCTCGTCGAACACCTCGCGGGCCGCGCCGAACTCCTGGTGCCCCCGCACCGCACCGGGGCCTTCATGCGGGTCGTCGAAGCCGTACGGACCGCCCCGGAGCCCGTCGCGCTGCCCTCCGACGCCTGGCACACCGAGCCGGCGACCGCTTCCACCGGAGCGCGCCGGGTGGTCCGCGGGATCGACGCCCTGGTCGCGGCGGGCGCCGACAGCCTCACGCTCTTCTCCGAACTCGGCGTCCCCTGGGCGCTCCCCACCGAGGTGAGTTCATCGTGACCCCCACATCCGTACTCCTGAGCTGCGCCGGACGCCCCGTCGGCCGGTACACCTATCTCCCCACGCCCGAGGGCCGCCCCTACTTCCACCCGGTCACCACCCTCGCGGGCGTCCCGGTCACCGAGGAGCACCCCGCCGAC
The DNA here is from genome assembly GCF_042801455.1 of Streptomyces sp. NPDC057565. Taxonomy (NCBI): domain Bacteria; kingdom Bacillati; phylum Actinomycetota; class Actinomycetes; order Kitasatosporales; family Streptomycetaceae; genus Streptomyces; species Streptomyces sp. NPDC057565. The sequence continues at coordinate 597,462 of NZ_JBHVFU010000003.1, forward strand.
CACCTCCACCACCTGGGCACCTCCGTCGCCGTTCCGGACGTCGCCGGGCACAACTTCTGGGGCGGCCGCACCTTCGTCCGCGACCAGGGCCCCACCGAGCTCGACAACCACGGGGTCCAGCGCCACCTCGGCTGGAAGCTCCGCGACCCGGACGGCTTCGTCGAGGAGCTCAGCTGGGAGGCGGACCACACCGAGCTGCTGCGCGAGCACCGCACCGTCGCCGCAGCCCAACTCTCCGACACCGCCTGGGCGCTGGACTTCTCCTTCTCGCTCACCAACCGCGGCACCGACGACCTCTCCATCGGCAGCCCCGCCACCAACGGCCGCCCCGGCGCCGGATACGGCGGCTTCTTCTGGCGCGCCCCGAAGGAACCCGCCGCGCCCGCCGTGTTCAACGGATTCGGCGACGGCGAGGAAGCGGTCCACGGGCGGGTCGCCGGCTGGGTGGCCATGACGGGCGACGGCTGGACCCTCGTCTTCGCCGGAGCGACCGACGAGACCCGGCGTGACCCGTGGTTCGTGCGGACCACCCAGTACCCGGGCGTCGGCTCCTCCCTCGCCGCCGCCGAGCGGCTGCCGGTCCCGGCCGGTGCCACCGTGGTACGCCGCGTCGTCACCGTCATCGCCGACGGCCGGCTCGACCGGGCGACGGCGGCCGCGTACGTCCGCCGGGCGGTGACCGCGTGAGCCGCCCCTGGACCGCCGACCTGGGCGACGGCACCTATCGCAACCCCGTCCTGAACGCCGACTGGTCCGACCCCGACGTCGTCCGGGTCGGCGACGACTACTACCTCACCGCGTCCAGCTTCGGCCGGGTCCCCGGACTGCCGCTGCTGCACTCCCGCGACCTGGTCAACTGGACGCTCGTCGGCCACGCACTCGACCGCCTCGAACCCGCCGCCGACTTCGCCGTGCCACGCCACGACTGCGGCGTGTGGGCGCCCTCCCTCCGGCACCACGCCGGCCGGTTCTGGATCTTCTGGGGCGACCCGGACCACGGCATCCAGCAGATCAACGCCGAGTCCGTCCGCGGCCCGTGGAGCGCCCCTCATCTCGTCAAGGCGGGAAGGGGACTGATCGACGCCTGCCCGCTGTGGGACGAGGAGACCGGCGAGGCCTACCTCGTGCACGCCTGGGCGAAGTCCCGATCCGGCATCAAGAACCGGATCACCGGCCACCGGATGAGCCCCGACGGACGCGAACTCCTCGACGAGGGCAAGACCCTGATCGACGCGGACCGGATCCCGGGCTGGTTCACCCTCGAAGGCCCCAAGCTCTACCGGCACGGCGGCGAGTTCTGGATCTTCGCCCCGGCCGGTGGTGTGACGACCGGATGGCAGGGGGCCTTCCGGTCACGGGACTTCTTCGGACCGTACGAGGAACGTGTCGTCCTCGCCCAGGGCCGCACCTCGGTCAACGGGCCGCACCAGGGCGGCTGGGTTCGAACCACGGCAGGGCATGACTGGTTCCTGCACTTCCAGGAGCGCGGGGCGTACGGGCGAGTCGTCCATCTCCAGCCGATGCGCTGGGACACGGACGGCTGGCCGGTCCTCGGCGACCACGGCGAACCCGTCTCCGTCCACCCCAAACCCGTCGCCCCCGAGCAGCCCCCCGAAGCCCCCGCGTCCAGCGACGGCTTCCCCGGCGGGCGGTACGGCAGGCAGTGGCAGTGGACGGCGAACCACCGGCCCGGCTGGACGGTCGAGCACGCAGGGGACGGGCTGCGGCTCAGCTGCGTACGGACGGCGTACGCGCACGATCTGCGCGCCCTGCCCAACGTCCTGGTCCAGCGGCTGCCCGCCGAGACCTTCACCGCCGAGGTCGGTATCACCCTCGGCAGCCAGGAGGCGGGGGCCAAGGCGGGGCTCGCCGTGCTCGGCGACGCGTTCAGCTGGATCGGTCTCGAACGCGCCGAGGACGGTGGGATACGGCTCGTGCACCGGTACGCCGAGAGCGTGGCCGAACACGAACGGGACGCCGAACACAGCCGCCCGGCACCCGAAGGACGCGCCCGGCTCCGCATCGAGGTCACTGCGGGCGCCCGCTGCCACTTCCTTGCCGACACCGGCGACGGGGCCGGGTTCCGGTCCTCGGGCCAGCCCTTCGCCGCGGCCCCGTGGCGCTGGGTCGGCGCACTGCTCGGACTCTTCGCCACCGCACCGACCGGGACGGGACCCGCCGGGACGGCCGACTTCACCGACTTCCGCACCACGGCCTGACCCGCACCCCCGACCGGCCAGAGAGCCGCCGCAGACGCCGCCCACCACCAGGTGTCCGACTACCTCGGCGGCGAGGACGGCTGGGCCCCGCAGGGTGCCCACCACTGAACCCCCACGCATGCGCAGCACCGACAGAAACCAGAGAGAAGAGCCGACATGAACATCTCCACGACGCAGCGGGGGCGTGCCGCAGCAGCCGTGTCCCTCGCGGCGGTGCTCGCCCTGACCGCCACCGCCTGCGGTGACGACGGCAGCGGCAGCTCCGGCGACGAAGGCAGCGGCAAGGGCAAGATCGTCTTCTGGGACAACAACGGCGGCGTCCGCACCGACATCTGGAAGGAGATCATCGCCGACTTCGAGAAGAAGTACCCGGAGATCGACGTCCAGTACGTCGGGGTGGCCGCCCCCGAGGCCCAGTCCAAGTACGACAACGCCATCCAGGGCGGCGGCCTGCCGGACGTCGGCGGCGTCGGCGCGGCGATGCTCGCCGGGATCGCCGCCCAGAACGCGCTGGAGCCGCTGGAGGACCGGGCCGCCGAGTCCTCCCTCGACGGCAAGCTGAACAAGAGCATGGTCGAGTCGGTGAAGGCGGCCGGCGGCTCCGACGAGCACATGTACAACGTCCCGATCTCCGCCAACAACGGCGTCCTCTACTACCGCACCGACCTGTTCAAGAAGGCGAACCTGGCCGAGCCGACCACCTGGGACACGTTCTACGCGGCGGCCGACAAGCTCACCGCGGCCAAGAAGAACGAGTTCGGCTACACCATCCGCGGCGGTGCCGGATCCATCGCGCAGGCGATGGACGCGATGTACGGGCAGTCCGGCATCACGTCCTTCTGGGACCCGAGCGGTGAGAAAACCACGCTCAACGACCCGAAGAACGTCCAGGCGCTGGAGAAGTACACGGGCCTCTTCAAGAAGGTCACCCCGTCCGCCGACCTCAACAACGACTTCATCAAGATGGTCGCCCAGTGGGACTCCGGCACCATCGGCATGCTGAACCACAACCTGGGCTCCTACCAGGACCACGTGAAGGCGCTGAGTACCGACAAGTTCCGCGGCATTCCGCAGCCCACCGGCCCCGGCGGCAAGCGGGTGCAGGTCTCCAACCCGGTCGACGGTCTCGGCCTTTTCAAGAGCTCCAAGAACAAGGAGGCCGCCTGGAAGTTCATCGAGTTCGCCGCCTCCCACGAGGCGAACTCGAAGTTCAACGAGACGGCGGGCCTCATCCCGGCCAACACGGAGGCCGCCCAGGACGCCTGGATCTCCGAGGCGGAGCCGACCAAGCTCGCGGCCCAGGCCCTCACCGACGGTTCCACCAGCATCGTCCAGCTCCCGTACTACCTGCCGGACTGGAACACCATCAGCAAGGCCGACAACGAGCCCGAGTTCCAGAAGGTGCTCCTCGGCAAGACCACCGCCAAGGCCTTCCTGGACAAGATGGCCGACGAGCTGAACAAGGCCCAGGCGGAGTGGAAGGACCAGAACAAGAGCTGACACGGACGTCCGTCACGTCACGGCCGACACCCCGGTGACCGGGGGGCCGGCGGCGGTCCGGGTCGCGCCCCGCCGCCGGTCCCTCGCGACGCCCCCGGCGCCGGAGCGGGCAAGGGCCGCTGACCGACGGATCGTCAACAATTCGTCGGAGCAACCGTCGTTGCTCGTCCGTCGGCCCACGGATCCCTTCGGTGCGGAGTGATCACATGGCTGTGGCAAGCGGTTACTATGCCGCCGTCGTGTCCATCGCACCACAGTCGTCCGAGGGGAACCCGCGTTGCGCCACTCACTGCTTCCCGCCCTGTTCTGCACCGGGCTCGTCGCCGCCACCAGCCTGCTCACCGGCACGGCCGCGACCGCCGCCGCTCCCGTCCCGTCCGCCGGCCCCACCTCCGCCGTCGCCGAGGCGACTGCTCAGGCCACCGACGTGCGCGAACGGCTGGACCGGATACCGGGACTCACCGTCGTCTCGCAGACCACCAAGGAGGGATTCCCCTACTACACCCTCACGCTGACCCAGCCGATCGACCACGAGCACCCCGACCGCGGCACGTTCGAGCAGCGCCTCACGCTCTGGCACAAGTCGGAGACCGCGCCGATGGTCCTCTACACGGGCGGCTACTCGCTCTCCAGCTCCACTCGCGAGATCACCAGGCTTCTCGACGCCAACCAGGTCAGCATCGAGCACCGCTACTTCAGCCAGTCCCGGCCCGCGACGGTCGACTGGAACGACCTGACCGTCCAGCAGGAGGCGAGTGACGAACACGCGGTCGTCCAGGCCCTCAAGACGATCTACCGGGCCAAGTGGCTGGGCACGGGCGCGTCGAAGGGCGGGATGACGCAGGTCTACCACGAGCGCTTCTACCCGGACGACCTGGACGCCGTCGTCGCGTACGTCGCACCGAACGACGCCGCCAACAACGACGACAGCGGCTACGAGAAGTTCTTCGAGACCGTCGGCACCCCCGAATGCCGAGCCGCCCTGAACGCCGTGCAGCGCGAGATGCTGGTCCGGCGGGATCGGATGCTGCCCCGCTTCGAGGCCACCGCCGAGAAGCAGGGCCTCACCTTCCAGTACCTCGGATCGGCCGACCGGGCCTACGAGTTCTCCGTACTGGACCAGGTGTGGAACTTCTGGCAGAGCGGCACGTACACCGACTGCCCGGCCATCCCCGACGCGAGGACCGCCACCGATGACGAGTTGTACACCTGGTCGCTGGGGCACGGGCTGAGCCCGTACGCCGACCAGGGCAACGGCGCCGAGGGCAGCGGACCGTACTACCGGCAGGCCGCCGCCCAACTGGGCTGGGCCGACCTCAAGTTCAAGCATCTGGCCGACGTCCGCCACTACCCCGGCATCTACCAGCCCAACTCGGTGCTGCCCGCGGACATGCGGGTCGGGTACGACGGGCGAACCATCAAGGACGTCGACCGCTGGGTCGCCACCCGCGGCGAGCGGATGATGTTCGTCTACGGACAGAACGACCCGTGGAGCGCCGAGCGGTTCAAGCCGAGCAAGCACGACTCCATGCTCTTCGAGGCACCGAACAGCAACCACGGCGCCCTGATCTCCAAGCTGAAGCCCGCGGACCGGGCCGCGGCGGAGGCGACCGTGAAGCGGTGGGCGGGCCAGTGACGACCCGCCCACCGCGGGCGATCGGTGACCCCGGTCAGTCGTAGGTGATGTCCGAGGCGGTGCAGCGGCAGTACGTGCCGTCGGGGCCGCTGCCCGTCTCGGTCGGCTGGTCCTCGCTCTGACCTCCGATGCCGAGATCTCCGCTGCCGCAGAAGCGCTTCAACCCGCCGGCGGGCCGAAGTCGTCGCGCACAGAGGCCGGTTGGCCCGTCGTACGGACGGCGCGCGCCGTCACGTCGTCGCCCCGGGTGTCCCGGTCGCCCTCCGCGTGGTTGTACTGCCCGGCGAACGTGTGCGTGCCGACCGGCACCGTCCGGCCCGGCTTCAGCGTCCAGCGGTAGACGAGGAAACCACCCTTCTGCTGCGCGGAGGCGACGAAGTCCTGTTCCGGCAGGGAGCGCCAGGAACCGGTCGTGTTCACCCCGCCGGTGAGCGCGATCCGCAGCTCGACGGTGAGGCCGGCGAGCGGCTGCTGCGTCTGCAGCGTCACATTGCTCTGGGCCCAGTACCTGTTGCTGTGCGGGTCGACGGCGCCGTCGACCCGGAGCGGCCCGTCCTCGGTGGGCGGTGCGCCGCCCCCGGCCGGTGGTTTCGACGCCGGAGCGGGCGAGGCGGGAGGGCCCGCGACCTGCTGTCCGCGCGGGTCCCCGCCGCCCGCCGACGTGACCGCGTAGGCCCCTGCGGCCAGTACCGCGCAGACCGCCGCCGTCGCCCCGGCGACCCGCAGCCACGGCATCGCCCCGCGCGGGGCCCGCGGCGCACGGGCGGACGGCGTGCCCGTCATTCCGCGCTCGATCCGGGCCAGCATCCGCTCCCGGTCGGGGCGGTGCGCCTCGGCAGCCGTACGCAGCCGCTCACGCAGCTCGTCGTCCATCAGTGTCTTCCTCCGCTGCGCTGCGCCGCGACGGCCACCTGTACCTGCGCGGCGGGCGTATCGGGACCGAGCAGCCGCTGCAGCTCCGTGACGGCGCGCGAGGTCTGGCTCTTCACCGTGCCCACGGAAATCCCGAGCACCAGCGAGGTGTCCCGCTCCGACAGGTCGAAGGCGTGCCGCAGCACCACGCACGCCCGCTTGCGGAACGGCAGCCTGCGCAGCGCCCCCTGGACATCGACGACCACCGACACATCGGGATCGTCGACCGCGTACCCGTCCCCGGCCCCGCGCGGCGCCCAGAACAGGGCGATCCTGCGCCGCTCACGCACCGCGCTGCGGATCCGGGTACGGGCGAGGTTGGCGACGACGGCGCGCGCGTACGCGACGGGATGGTCGGCGTTTCTCACCCGGTCCCAGCGGTGCCAGAGGGCCAGCAGGGCATCGGCAGCCAGATCGTCCGCGCCGTCGGCCTCGCCGGTGAGCAGATGGGCGAGCCGGGCGAGTTCGGCGTAATGGGCCTCGAAGAACTCATGGAACTCGGCGGCAGCGGCATCGTCGACGACTGGGCCCACGGGTACCTCTCTCTGCACTCGAATCCCGGTGACGCGCGGGGTCCGACTGTGTACGGTTCCCGTTCCCACCCGCGGAATGCGGGCGGGGCGAGAGCGTATCAACGCATCCCGGAAGCGCTTCGACACGGGTGCGCGATCCACGTAAGGCGTAACACGGCGAAAACCTGAAGACCCTGTGTCCGAGGGAACAATCCAGCTACCCACCGAGGGACTTTCACCCACCCAGGAGCACCCATGCCGGACAGCACCCTGCAACGCGATGCTGTGGACAGCACCGCGCAACGCAATGCCGTCGACCGCTACTTCGCCATCAGTGACCGCGGCTCGACCTTCGGACGCGAGATACGCGGCGGCTTCGCCACCTTCTTCACCATGGCCTACATCCTGGTCCTCAACCCGATCATTCTCGGCTCGGCCGAGGACAAGTTCGGCGCCCATCTCTCCGGTCCCCAGCTCGTCACCGCCACCGCTCTGGTGGCCGCCGTGATGACCGCGATCATGGGGCTCGGCGGTAACCTGCCGCTCGCCATCGCCGCCGGACTCGGCCTCAACGCCGTGGTCGCCTTCCAGATCGCACCGTTGATGAGCTGGCCCGACGCGATGGGGCTGATCGTCCTCGAAGGTCTGCTGATCTGCGCCCTGGTCGTCACCGGGCTGCGCGAGGCCGTCATGCGGGCCATTCCGTCCGCCCTCAAGCAGGCGATAAGCGTCGGCATCGGGCTCTTCATCGCGTTCATCGGCTTCATCGACGCGGGCTTCGCCACCCGCATCCCCGGCGACACCGGTTCGGTACCCGTCCAGCTCGGCGCCACCGGGCAGCTCTCCGGCTGGCCGGTTCTGGTCTTCTGCCTCGGTGTGCTGCTGACCGTCGCGCTCCTCGCCCGGAAGGTGAAGGGCGCCATCCTCATCAGCATCGTCGTGATGACAATCGTCGCGATCGTCATCAACGAGATCGCGGACATCGCCCCGGCCGCCTGGGGTCTGACCGTGCCGGCCGTCCCCGACGACATCGTGGCCGCCCCGGACTTCGGTCTCATCGGCGCCTTCAGCCTTTTCGGGGCGTTTCAGCAGGTCGGCGTCGTCACCATCGTCCTGCTGGTCTTCACTCTGATCCTCAGTGACTTCTTCGACACGATGGGCACGGTCGTCGGTGTCTCCAACGAGGCCGGACTCCTCGACGAGCAGGGCAAGGTCCCGAACCTCGGCCGGGTCCTGCTGATCGACGGTGCCGCCGCCGTGGCGGGCGGCGCGGCCTCGGCGTCCTCCAACACGTCGTACATCGAGTCCGCGGCCGGCGTCGGCGAGGGCGCCCGCACCGGCTTCGCCTCGCTGGTGACCGGTGCGCTGTTCGCCGTCGCCCTGTTCCTCACCCCACTCGCCACGGTCGTCCCCGCCCAGGCCGCCGCCCCCGCCCTGATCGCTGTCGGTTTCCTGCTGATGGCTCAGGTCCGGCACATCGACTGGGAGCGGTACGAGATCGCCATCCCGGCCTTCCTCACGATCGCCGTGATGCCCTTCACGTACTCGATCACCAACGGCATCGGGGCGGGCTTCCTCGCGTACGTGGTCATCAAGACCGTCATCGGCAAGGCGCGCGAAGTGCACTGGCTGCTCTGGGGCGCCTCGGTACTGTTCGCGGTCTACTTCGCGATCGACCCGATCGAGCAACTGCTCGGCGTGAAGTAGTCATGTCGGCGGGGCGGTCCGGGCCGGTCAGCTCCCGAACGCGCGCAACGCGGCCCGCGCCGCCCCGCACAGCTCGTCGTCCTCCGGCACGGACTCCCAGCCGCCGTGCCTGACCGGGCGTTCATCGGCGGCCAGCACGGCACGCAGGGCCGGGGCCGCCGCGGCGGCGGGCGGGCCGATCTCGGCGAGGCGGTGGACGGCCGTGATCGTCGCCCGGTAGGCGTGTCTGCCCTGCTGCAGCGGGTTCAGCAGCCCGAGCAGAGCGGGTACCGCCTCACTGCTCCGACCGGTGATCTGCCACAGGGCGTAGCCGCACCTCAGCGGAAGCCAGCCCTCCTTGTGCTCGGGAAGCAGGGCCCGTATCCGCTCGGCGTACGGCGCCGCGGACGGGCCCAGTTCGCCGAGGAAGCCCACCACCTCCTCGCGGCCCCAGGGGGCGTCGAACGCCGGCAGCAGCACATCGAGCGCCGGTTGCGGATCGCCGGTCAGCCGCCAGTACGCCACCCGCAGCCGCGATACGGCGAAATTCTCCGCCGGTGCGTCGATCAGCGCCCGCAGACGAGGGCGCGGGACGGCGTCGGCCGCCGCCGGGCCGATCGCGGCGAGGGCGTCGAGCGCCCAGACCGCCGCATCGGTGTCCAGCAGTGACAGCAGCTCCGGGACAGCGGGCGCGGCTGCTCGGCCCCAAGCCGTCAACACCTGGCACAGGGCCCGCCGTTCGTCCTTGAGCGTCGCCGCCGCGAGCCGCCGCAGCAGCGGATCCAGCAGCTCGTCGGCGCACCCGGCCAGTGGCGCGAGGGTGTCCAGCAGCGCCAGTCGGTACATCCACCAGCCGTCGGCGTGCGACTGATGCAGGGCGAAGCCGAGCCGGCCCCCGGACAGTCGGTCCACCACGGGACCCAGACAGCGCCGGTCGCCGAGCCGGGCGAGCGCCCAGACCGCGGTGTCCTGCGCATCCGCGGACACCTCGTCGCCCGTGCACAGGGCTGCCAGACCGTTGGCCCACGGCCGGGCGGCCTCGCCGCACATGCCGAGTACCCGCGCGGCGAACTGCCGGTTCTCCGGCTCGGCGTCGGTGAGCAGTCCAGCGACGGCGGGCAGCAGCACGGGTACGGGGGAGCGCCAGGTGCTGAGCACCTCGGCGGCGGTCCGCAGCGCTCCCGTGCGATGCCCCGCCTGCGGGTGGCCGAGGAGCCGCAGGGACAGTTCCGTTCGGACCTCGCGGTCCGGTCCGAACGCCGCGCCCGTCCACGGCACCAGCCCCGCCGCGTTCCGGAACCCCCACTCGTTCTGCCCCGGTTCGTCGAACCGGGCATCCCGCAGGACCGAGACAACGGTCTCCAGATGTTCCGGGTCCCGCTGCTCCGGGAGGGCCCGTCGCAGCGCGGTGACCGCCGCGAGCCGCTCAGCCGGGGAACCCTGACCGGCGATGTCCCGCAACCGGTCGCGGGTGGAGGTCAGTCCGGGCGCCCGCAGCAGCAGCTTCCCGGCCGCCTCGACGAGCTCCGACCGCACCTCCCCGTTCGGCTCCGCGTCCGACCGCGCCCACAGCGCCTCGCTCACCGCCTCCGCCTCCGCGGCGGCATGCGACAGCGGCTGGGCAACTGCCCGGCGCACCCCCGGATCGGAGTCGTCCAGCAGCGTGAGCAGCACGGGCAGCGCCCCGGTCCACGCCGCGGACCAGCCGGGGTCGACGAACCGGCGCTCCGCCTCCCAGCAGCCGACCCGGGCCAGACTCCCGACGAGCTGCAGCAGTTCCCCGCGGACCGTCACCACCGGGTCGGCGGCCATCGCCACCAGATACGGCAGCAGCGGCGGCGCGGCCGAACAGATCTGACCGCCCTGGTGGTAGACGGAGGTGAGCATCTCCTCCACCGCGTCATCCGCACGCTCCGGCGCGTACACGTCGCGCACCCAGCGCGGCACCTCGACCGCGGAGCCGTACACATGCTTCAGCGCGGCCCAGTCGGTCCGGTCCAGCCCGTCGAGCGTGCGGGGGTCAGAAGGCGCTGAGGTCATGATCCCGATTTTGGCAGCCGCGGCCGGCCCTCCGCGCCCGGTTTTCTCACCCCTGGAGCGCCGCCCTCATCATCTTCTGGGCGATCGGCGCCGCCAGGCCGTTGCCGCTGACCTCCGAGCGGGCCGAGCCCGAGTCCTCCACGACCACGGCGACCGCGACCTCCTTGCCGGTGGACGCCGACTTCGCGTACGAGGTGAACCAGGCGTACGGCGTGTTGCTGTTGCCCACGCCGTTCTGCGCGGTGCCCGTCTTGCCGCCGACCTCCGCCCCGTCGATCCGGGCGTTGGTGCCGGTGCCCTGCTCGACGACGGTGACCATCGCGCTGCGCAGCTGCTCGGCGGTCGAGGCGGAGACGACCCGCTTCGTGTCGCCGTCCGCGAACTCCTGCAGGGTGTTGCCCTCGGAGTCCGTCACCTTCGACACCATGTGCGGGGCCGCCAGCTCACCGCCGTTGGCGAGGGCCGAGGACACCATGGCCATCTGCAGCGGGGTCGCGGTGACCTCGAACTGGCCGATGCCTGTCAGCGCCGTCTGCGCCTTGTCCATGCCCGACGGGTAGAGGCTCTCGGAGGCGCGCACCGGGACGTCCAGCTTCTCCGTGTTGAAGCCGAACTTCTCGGCCATCGCCCGCACCTTGTCCTGACCGAGATCGGCGGCGGCCTTCGCGAAGACGTTGTTGCAGGAGTACTGGAGCGCCGTGCGCAGTGTGGCGTTCTCGCAGGGTGCGGACGCGTTCTCGTTCCTCAGGACCGTGGTGGTGCCGGGCAGCGTGTACGGGTCGGGGCTGTCCGTGCGCTCGTCGACCGAGCTGTAGAGACCGTTCTCCAGCGCGGCCGACGCCACCACCAGCTTGAACGTCGATCCGGGCGCCAGCGGCTGCCGCAGAGCACGGTTGACCAGTGGCTTGTCCGGGTCGGAGAGCAGCTTCTTCCACACGTCGCCGTCGTTCGTCCCACTGATCTTCGACGGGTCGTACGAGGGGGTGGAGACCATTCCCAGAATCTTCCCGGTCGCGGGGTCGATCGCGACGGCCGCGCCCTTGTCGTTGCCGAGCGCCCCGTACGCCGCCTTCTGCACATCCGGGTCGATCGTCGTCAGCACACTGCCGGGCGAGGTCTGCTTGCCCGTCACCACGTCGACGGGGTTCTTCAGCCGGTTGTCCGTGCCGTCGAGCACATGGCTGTAGATCCCTTCGAGCTGGGTGGCGCCGTACGCCTGCGAGCTGTACCCGGTGACGGCGGCATAGAGCTCGCCCTGCGTGTACGTGCGCTTGTACGCGAGATCGCTGCCCCGGGTCTTCTCCGATCCGGTGACCGGTGATCCGGCCACGATGATGTCGCCGAGCGGCTGCGCGTACTGCGCGATGGTGTTCCGCCGGTTGTGGTCGTTGTCCGCGAGTGCCTGGGCCTGGTACGCCTGCACCCAGGTCGCCCGCCCCAGCAGGGCGAGGACCAGCAGCAGGCAGAAGACCGAGGTGTGCCTGATTGTTCTGTTCATCCCGCTGGAGGGACGAGCGGCGGCGTCCGGCGCGTTCCCGTCTGTGCCGCTTCTCACCGATTCTTCATACTGCGCGCCACAGGGCCCGGGTCAGCCGGGCGTGACGAACCCCGACTCGTACGCCGCGATCACCGCCTGAGTGCGGTCCCTGGCTCCGGTCTTCGCCAGCACCGCCGCCACGTGTGTCTTCGCCGTGGCCGGGCCCACCCGCAGCCGTTCCGCGATCTCCGCGTTGGCCAGCCCCGCCGTCATCAGCCGCAGCACCTCCGCCTCCCGTTCGGTGAGCCGGCCCACCCAGGGCGGTGCGGCGGACGCCTGCCGCCTGCCGTACTCGGCCGCCAGTCCCCGTACCGCCGACGGGAACAGCAGGGAGTCGCTGCGCGCGACCAGTCGCACCGCCTGGACCAGGTCCTCGGCCGCCGCGCGCTTCAGCAGGAAGCCCGCGGCTCCGGCGCGCAGGGCGTCGTACACGTAGGAGTCGTTCTCGAAGGTGGTGACGACGACGATCCGCGGGGGCGCGCCGAGCGAGCCGAGGATCTGCTCGGTGGCGCGGATCCCGTCGACCTCCGGCATCCGTACGTCCATCAGCACTACATCGGGGCGCAGCTCCCGCACGACGGAGACGGCCTCGGCGCCGGTCGCCGCCTCGCCGACGACCTGCAGGCCGGGTTCGGCGTCGAGGATGACGCGCAGGGCCATGCGGACCATGCGTTCGTCGTCGGCGACCACGACCCGGATGTCGGTGTTCATCGCTTCTCCTGTGCGGGGATGTGCAGGGGCAGCCGGGCGGTCAGCCGCCACCTGTCGTCGTCGTGCGGTCCGGCCTCGGCGCGGCCGCCGAGCAGGACGGCCCGTTCGGCGATGCCGCGCAGCCCGCGGCCGCCGCCGGGCCGTACCACCGGTGTCCGCCCGGACAGCGGGTTGTCCAGAGTGATCGCCAGCTCCTCGTCGCACACCGCGATCCGCAGCTCCACCGGTGCCGCCCGCCCGCCGTGCCGCAGCGCGTTGCTCAGCCCCTCCTGCACGATCCGGTACGCCGCACGGGACACGGCGGCGGGGACCGTACCCGGATCGCCCCGGGCGACGTACGACACGGGGACCCCGCAGCGGGCCAGCAGCCCGTCCAGTGCGTCGAGCGCCGGTCCCGTCAGTCCGTCCTCCCCCTCGTCCTCCTGTCGCAACAGGCCCAGCACGGAGTCGAGTTCACCGACCGTGCGCCGGGTGGTCTCCTCGATCGCGGCCAGCGCCTCGCGTACGAACTCCGGGTCGCTGTCCAGTACCCGGCGGGCCGCACCCGCCTGGAGCGTCACGGCGCTGAGCGCGTGGCCGACCGAGTCGTGCAGCTCCCGGGCCAGCCGGTTGCGGACCGCCAGGTCGGCCGCCCGGCGTTCGGCGGCGGCCAGCCGGTCGTCGGGGGTCGGGCCCAGCAGCAGCGGAGCGCGGCGGGCCAGCAGCGCCCCGGCCGCCGCCGCGCAGCCGGCCAGGGCGACCAGCATCGCAAGACCGGCGAAGGGCGCCAGGGCCAGCGCCCACGGCCGGGTCAGGGCCCGGGGCAGATCGAGCACCGCGGAGTTCCGTACGGAGGAGAGGAACGGCAGCGTCATCACGGTCACCGCGAAGGGTGTCAGCGCCAGCGTCATCCCGCTGATGACGGCGCCGAGCGCCAGATGCAGCGTGAGCCAGCCCGCGGTCCGTACCCTCGCCTGCCGGGTCCTGGCCGGACCGTCGGCGAGCCGCTCCGCGGGGACACCGCACAGGGCGCGGACCGCCGCCACCGACAGCGGTCGGGCGAGCGGGAAGAGACCGGTGACCGCGGCCATCGGCAGGGCGTACGCGAACGCGGTCAGTTGCAGCGGCAGCGAGTCGAAGGCGTTGCCGTCGCGGTTGTACATGCCGACGACCACGGTGCCGACCAGGAAGTACGGCATCAGCAGCGCGCCGCCGATGATCAGGTGCAGCCAGCGCAGCCGGGCCTGCCGGCCGAGGAGCAGGGTCACGCGGACGGTCCGGCGGGCTTCGTCGCCGCAGCGCGTTCCGCGAAGAAGTAGGCGCCCAGGGCGGCGACCAGGATCCCGACCAGCATCTGTACAGCGTAGGTGAGTTGCATCCCGGCCGTGGGCCGGTCGGCGATGTCGTCGACCGGGCCCAGCGCGACGATGCACAGATAGCCGCCCCAGCAGCCCAGTGCCCCGGAGCCGCCCCAGGCCAGCGCGAGCGGCACCCTGAGGGCGAGTGCACCGCGGCGGCGGAGGGCGAGCAGCAGGACACCGGCGACGGTGACGGCCGTGAACACCGTGTAGACCGCTTCGAGGGCGTAGAAGTCGCTCGTACGGTCCGCGATCCGGGTCTCGGTCAGACCGGCGGTCGATCCGGTCGCCCAGAGGAGATGGACGGTGCCGGGCACGAGCGCGAGGAGTGAGGCCACGACCGCGACGACCCGCAGCGCCGGTGCGGTCGGGCTCTGTGGCAGGTCGCTCAGCGTGCCCTGCCACAGATGACCCCAGCGGTCCCTGGCGTACAGGACGAACAGGGCGCCGAGGGTCAGGCCCTGGACGATGAAGCCGGTGTAGACGACGCCGTAGACCCACTCGTCGAGGAAGGGGCGCCCGTCCCCGCCGGACCCGGCGGTCGTCCCGCCGAACACCTTCACCAGCAGCTGCAGCGGGAAGCCGGTCATGATCGGAAGCAGCAGCCCGGTGGCCACCCACATCGGCACGGTGAGCAGCCAGGCCGGGACTCGTCGCCCCCACGCCTGGGTGAGCAGCAGGGCGAGGACCACGACCGTGCAGTCGAGGAGCACCGACGCACCGTTGGCCACGAGCATCGCGGTGCGGTGGTCGAGCAGCGTGCTGTCGGCGGGGACGCCGATGTGACTGCCCGCGATCCAGGCCGCCTTGAGCGAGATGTACGGCAGGCAGGCGGCGATCGCGAGGGTGCGGAGCACGGCGCGTGTCCGGCCGGTGGGCGGGGGCGGCGCCGGCGCGGTCCCGGTGGCGGGCGCCGTCGGTGTCTGTGTCATGACATCCACGCTCGCGCGCCCCGTCCGCCCGCACGTCCTGCCCGGCGACGATCCGTCTCCGCCGCGCGGCGGAGACGGCCCTCGACCGGCTCTCAGTCCAGCGTGAAGAGCAGTTCGTCGGTCAGCTCGCCGCGGGCGTGCGCGAAGCCCCGGTCCTTGCCCGTGACGGTGAACCCGCACTTCTGCAGCACCCGCACCGAACCGGCGTTGTCGGCCGCCGCCCGGGCGTGCAACGGCCGTTCCGGTACGGCCTCCAGCAGCGCCCGGAGCGCGGCGGTCGCGAGCCCCCGGCCCCAGTGAGGCCGGTCGATCCAGTACGTCACCTGCCGGTCGCCCTCGGACCCGTACACCCCGGCGTTGCCCACCACCTTGCCGTCGGCCAGCACCGTCCTCATCACCACGGTGCGACTGTCCAGGATCCGCGCCCAGTGGGCCTCGAACGCGGGCCGGTCGCCCGGGTCCTCACTGGTGAACGCGGCTGTCCGGACCGACTCCGGATCGGACATGTACGCGAAGAAGAGCGGCAGATCGCTGTCGCGCACCTCGCGCAGCGTGACCTCGGGCGCGCCCACGGGTCAGAGCCTGCGGGTGGCGAGCGTCAGCCGGTCCCGCGCGTCGAACAGCGCGTCCTTGACCATCTGCTCATGCGCCGGGGTGAGCCGGGCGACCGGAACCGAGCAGCTGATCGCGTCGCGCGCCGGCGTGCGGTACGGGATCGCGACGCCGAAGCAGCGCAGTCCCAGGGTGTTCTCCTCGCGGTCCACCGCGTACCCCTGCTCGCGGATGAGGTGCAGCTCCTCGATCAGCTTCTCGCGGTCGGTGAGGGTGTGCTCGGTCAGTGCGGGCAGTGTCTCCGGCAGCATCTTGCGGACCTGCTCGTCGCTGTGGGTGGCCAGCAGCGCCTTGCCGAGCGAGGTGGAGTGGGCGGGCAGCCGGCGGCCGACGCGGGTGAAGGGGCGCAGATAGTGCTGGGACTGGCGGGTGGCGAGGTAGACCACGTTCGTACCGTCGAGACGGGCGAGGTGGATGGTCTCCGTGGTGTCGTCGGAGAGCCGGTCGAGCGTCGGGCGGGCGGCCGCGACGACCTCGTCGCCGTCGATGTACGAGGTGCCGACCAGCAGCGCCCGGACGCCGATGCCGTACCGGGTCCCTGTCGCGTCGGTCTCCACCCAGCCCAGCTCGACCAGGGTGCGCAGCAGCATGTAGAGGCTCGACTTGGGGTAGCCGACGGCCTCCTGCACGGCCGCCAGCGAATGCATACCGGGACGCCCGGCGAAGTACTCGAGCAGCTCCACCGTCCGTACCGCGGACTTGACCTGTGCCCCACCTGACTCGGCAACCGACATCGCCCTCGCCCCTTCCAGCCCACTTCTTGCCAACACTGAACGCCCGGAAATAGAGTCCCTACATATTCACGATCAGGAACTCTGTTCAGAATACCGAACAACTTCTGATGTGTGGCAGAGGACCGGAAGGAAACACGGTGGCAACAGCACCAGTCTGGAGCGTCGACCCCCGCACCGGGAACCCGCGTGAGCAGGTTGCCGTGGAGGCTACAGCGGAGGAGGTCGATCGTGCGGTCCGGGCCGCACATGCCGTACGCGATGCACTCGCCGACCGCACCGTACGTGCCGCATTCCTGCGTACCGCGGCGGATCTGCTCACCGAGGCCGGGGAGCACGTCATCGAGGCCGCCGACGCCGAGACCGCACTCGGACCGGCCCGACTCACCGGTGAACTCGCCCGCACCGCCGCCCAGTTGCGCGCGTTCGCCGAGGTCGTCGACGAGGGCTCCTTCCTCGACATCCACATCGACCACGCGGACGCCACCCGCACCCCGCCGTGGCCCGACCTGCGCCGCTACAAGATCCCGCTCGGCGTCGTCGCCGTCTACGCGGCCAGCAACTTCCCGCTCGCCTTCTCCGTCCCCGGCGGCGACACCGCCAGTGCCCTGGCGGCCGGCTGCCCGGTCGTCGTCAAGGCACACCCCGACCACCCCGCCACCTCGGAGCTCTGCGCCTCCGTGCTGCGCAGGGCCGCCGCGAAGGTCGGGCTGCCCGAGGACGTACTCATCCTGGTGCACGGATTCGAGGCGGGCGTCGAGCTGGTCAAGCACCCGCTCGTGGCCGCCGCCGGGTTCACCGGCTCCATCCGTGGCGGACGGGCGCTGTTCGACGCCGCGGCCGCCCGGCCGGCCCCGATCCCGTTCCACGGCGAGCTCGGCTCCCTCAACCCCGTCGTCGTCACCGAGGCGGCCGCCGCCGAGCGCGGCGAGCAGATCGGTGCCGGGCTCGCGGGCTCGATGACCATGGGCGCGGGCCAGTTCTGCACCAAGCCCGGCTTCGTCCTGGCCCCCGTCGGCGAGACCGGCGACCGGCTGCTGAAGGCGCTGACCGAGGCGGTCAGCGACAGCGAGGCCGCCGTCATGCTCGACCACCGGATGCGGGACGCCTTCGTCGCAGGCGTACGCGAACGGGCCGAACTCCCCGACGTGGACGCCCCCGTCACCCCCGGCGCGGGCGGCGACCACACCGTCTCCGCCGGCTTCCTGACCGTTCCGGCACAGCTGCTCGCCACCGAAGGGCCGCACGACGCGCTCCTGGAGGAGTGCTTCGGCCCGGTCACCGTCGTCGCCCGCTATGCCTCCGAGGACGAGATCACCGCCGTCCTCTCCCGGCTTCCGGGCAACCTCACCGCCACCCTCCAGATCGCCACGGAGGGCGCCGACGCCGATGCCCCCGGACTCCTCACGGCCCTCACCCCGCTGGCCGGCCGGGTCCTCGTCAACGGCTGGCCGACCGGGGTCGCCGTCGCCCCCGCCCAGCACCACGGCGGTCCCTACCCGGCCACCACCTCCACCTCCACGTCGGTCGGCGCCACCGCGATCGAGCGCTGGCTGCGCCCGGTCAGCTACCAGACGACTCCGGAGGCCCTGCTGCCGCCGGAGCTGCGCGAGGACAACCCGCTGGGCCTGCCGCGCCGCGTCGACGGGCGCCGCGCGTGACGGTGAACCTGCCCGAACTCCCCTTTGAGCTACGGCCGTTCGGGCCCGAGGGGCAGTGGGCGTACGAGGGCGGCGCACTGACCGGCCGGGCGGGCGCCCGGCAGGACCGGTTCGTACCGCCGGGCGGTGACGGGCTCGCATCCGTGAGCGACGCACCGCGTCTGCTCGGCACCGCACCCGACGGCGACTTCCAGCTGATCGCCCGGGTGAAGGTCGGCTTCGCCGCGGCCTTCGACGCCGGAGTGCTCTACCTCCACGTCGGGGAACGGGAGTGGGCGAAACTCTGCCTGGAGTTCTCCCCGGCCGATCCCACCATCTGCACGGTCGTCACCCGCGGTCACTCCGACGACGCCAACTCCTTCGTCGTGGACGGCGACAGCTTCTGGCTGCGGCTCAGCCGCACCGGCAGCGCCTACGCCTTCCACGCCTCCGCCGACGGGGAGAAGTGGACCTTCGTCCGCACCTTCGCCCTCGGCTCAGCGGAGCAGCCGGCGGCCATCGGCTTCCTGGTCCAGTCGCCGACCGGCGAGGGCTGCCGGGCGTCGTTCGACCGGATCGCGTTCCGGCCGTCCGGGCTCGACGACCTGCGCGACGGCAGCTGAACCCTGGCGGGGGTTCGCTGTTGCGGTGCCCCGGTCCGGGGTGGCTGGTTCCGTCCTCAATCGCCGGACGGGCTTGAGGTGTCGGTCTGGGCCCTGGTGGCATGGTCGCCTGCCCCGGAGGGCCCCGCCCGCCCCACCACCCGGCAGGGGCGGGCCCACCCCGTTTCCATCGCGGCTTGCCCGATGGGCCGTCACGCGTCGGTGTTTCGGCAGCCTCTCCTTGCCGTACAGGAGACAGAAGAGGGCCCCTGGCCGGTGTCGCCGCCGGCCAGGGGCTCCTTTACGCGATCAGGCTGTGCTGACCGGCCAACGTCAGCCGTCGTTCTCCGCCGACGGGATGAACGCGCCCGGCACGTCCTGAGGAGCGTAGATCTTCTTCTCGCCCGGGAACGGCTTCTTCCAGTTGTACCGCTCGTACCAGGCCAAGTGGTTCATCTGCGCCGGGGGAGCATAGTCCGGCACGGCCCGGGGACCGGTCAGCCGCTGCTTCGACTTCCACTGGTCCCACTCGGCGGCGACGTTCTTCATGTCCGCCGGCACCGAGGCCGCCGGCACGGCCTCCGCCTTCGGGTTCTGCGCCGCGGGGGTGTCCAGACCACAGGACGGCGCGCCGTTCTTCACACCGTCGGTCAGCGAGACCCGGTTGGGCAGCGCGGTGAACGGCGTGAAGTCCGGGCTCTGGGTGAACGCCGCAGCCATCGGGGTGGCCGCGGTGTCCTTCTGGTTCATCGGCTGGATCCCAAGGATCTGCTCGATGGTCCGCATCATGTTGATCTGCGAGTAGTAGTGGCTGTCCACCGCGCCGTGCTTGGCCCAGGGGCTGATGATCTGGACCGGGGCGCGGTGGCCGTCGACGTGGTCGGTGCCGGCCTGGGAGTCGTCCTCGACGACGAAGATCGCCGAGTCCTTCCAGTACTTGCTGTGCGAGATCTCGTCAACGATCTTGCCGACGGCGAGGTCGTTGTCCGCGACCTGGGCGGCACCGCTCACCGGGCCACCGGTGTGGTCGCTGGAGAGCCAGAACATGTTCAGGTTCGCCGCACCGTTCTTCTGGAAGTCCTTCTTCCAGATCTCGGCGCGGTAGATGTCCGGGACGCTGGTGTCGAACTTCGGGTAGCCGTGCACCGACACGTCGTTGAGCGACGGGATCGGCGAGGTCGAGTTCAGCGGGTAGGCGGTGTCCTGACCGGTGGCCGCCATGTTCTTGGTGTCGCAGTACAGGTTCTGCCAGCTCGCGCCCGACGGCTTGGTCAGGAACTGCTGGAACTCACCGAAGTTGCGGACGGACTTGCCGGCGTCCTGCGCACCGGTCCAGATGAAGCCGGTCCGCTGGTGGCCGAGGGCGTCGTCCTCGGTGTCGTAGCTGCGGGTGTACTCACCGGCGGAGGACTCGGTGTACTCCGGGTTGTCGGACTGCATCAGCCAGTTGTGGCCCTCGGCGGAGTTCGTGCCGATGTCGTACGTGTTGTCGTACAGGCCGAACTTCCGGGCCAGGGCGTGCTGGTTCGGCGTGACGTTCTCGCCGTACTGCGCCAGCGACGGGTCGCCGTTGCCCTCCGGCATGTCACCGAAGACCTGGTCGTAGGTCCGGTTCTCCTTGACGAGCAGGAAGACGTGCTTGATCGTCGAGGGGTCGCCGAGCTTGACCGGGACCGGCACCGGCTTGGCAGGGGAGCCGTCGGACTTCTTGAGCGACTCGCCGTTCCAGCCGTTCTGCTTGAAGACCTTGCCGGTGTAGGACCTGATCACGCTGTCGTCGGGCAGCGTGAACTTCTGCACGCTCGACGTCGTGTCGTGGGTGCCGTGACCGCTGGCCTTACGGCGCGCGTCGACACCACGGGTGTTGGAGACGTAGACCTGGTCGCCGACAGTGGTGATCTCCGACGGGAAGTAGTCCGTCGGGAGCAGACCGACGTAGCTCACCGGCTCCTGCGCGGAGGTGTACTTGTAGACCGCGACCGCGTTGGCACGGCCGAGGGTCACCAGCAGGTGACCGTCGTCGGTGAGGGTCACCGCGTCGGGCTCGTAACCCACCGAGGCCTCGGCCCACGGCTGGGTGGCGATGGTCTGGACGACCTTGTCCTTCGCCGTGTCGATGACCGACACGTCGTTGGTCGCGGTGTTGGTGACGAACAGCGCCCCGTTCTTGGCGTACAGGGCGGTCGGGTGCAGACCGACCTCGATGCTGGAGGGGGCGGCCTCCTGGTTCGCCAGGTCGATGACGCTGACCGTGCCGCTGGTGGTGGCAGCGGTCTTCTGGTCGGCGAGTACCTGCGTGCCGTACGAGTTGATCGTGGGCTCGCCGGGCTTGGCCGGGCGGCCACCCTCGTTGCTGACGTAGAGCTTGTCGCCGACGACGATCATGTCGCGCGGGGCGTTGCCCACGGCCCAGCTCTGCTTGATGGTCCCGGTCGCCGCGTCGATGGAGACGACCCGGTTCTGGCCGTTGACCGCGGAGTACACGGTCTTGCCGTCGGCCGAGAACACCGCCTCGCCCACCAGGGCCTTCTTGGAACCCTGAGCCGGGATGGTGACGGTCCTCGGGCTGGAGACGCTGCCGTCCGCGTTCACGGTGAACACGGTGTAGCCGTCCGGCTGGCCCAGCCACAGCTGCTTGCCGTCGGGCGAGTACGTCGGGCCTTCCTGGCCCACGTTGTTGCTGCTGATGCGGGGGTTGGACGACGCGGCGTTGCTGACGAGCTGCTGCTTCTTCCAGTTCTTCAGGTCCACGATGGCCAGGGCCGCGCCACCGTCGGTGACCGAGGCGGCCATGTGCGTGCCGTCCGGGCTGACCGAGGACGACATGATCTTGCCCTCGTTGATGACAAGACGGTCGCCGTACGGGGCGATGTACTGGTTGCCGGAGACGACCTGGCCGTCGGCGGTGACCTGACCGACCTGGTCCGTGCCGAACTGGTGGGTCTGCGCGAACGCCGTGCCGGCGACCACGAGAGCGACGGCGGTGGTGCCGGCCGTCAACAGCGGTATCCGGCGGCCGATGAGTCTACCGAGGAGGCTGATCCGAGCTTCCTCGGCGAGCTTGCGGCGGCGAGTTACCTGCATGGAGTGTTATCCCTTCGGGGTGGTGTCGAGCAGCTCGACGTTGCCGTCGAACTGCCACAGCGGGTTCGGTGCGTCGCCTTCGGGGGTCCGCACCAGGAAGTAGCCGTTCACTTCCTTCGGTCCATCGCCATCGGCCATGAACCGCCCGTCCGGAGTGACGTCGAGTTGGTAGATGGCCTGTCCTGAGGCCTCGACGCCGGGAAGATGCCAGGTGACGACGCAGCGCCAGTCGTTGCCCGGGCCCTGCGCTGCGACCCTGGTGCTTCCCTTGTTGCACGCCGCCGTGGCCTTCAACTGGGCCTCGGTGACGGCGGGTCGGTTGAGTTGGTCGGTCTGCATGCGGTACAGGTGCGCGAACGCCGTGGCGACCGAGCGCTGCACCTTGTTCTGATCGATCCCGGAGCCCGTCGCCGAGGTCGTCGCGGCGACGACCGCGAACGACACGGCGGCCACTCCGACGAGCGGCAGGACTCCGACGGTGATCGCGCGGCGGCCCGAACCGTCGTGGGTCGGGTTGGTGAATTCGCGCCGTACGAAGAGCAGGTAGGCCAGCGCCGTCGCGACCACGGCCCACACGAGGCTGACGACGATGCCGATCAGCAGCGGGCCGAGCTGCTGCGGGCCGGTGAACAGTCCGTTCCAGGAGATGAAGGCGTAGCTGGGCAGGGCGACCCGGACGGCCACGGGGAGCGGCAGCATCTGGGCTACCGCCATCGCGAGCGAGACGAGTACGGGCACCAGCAGCCCCATCGGGGAGCGTCCCAGCGTGACCGACCCGAGGAAGCCGAGCGCGGCGAGCGCCAGGGTCGGAGCGAGGACGCAGATCCAGGAGAGCAGGACCTGAACGGCGGCGTCCGACGGCGCCAGGAGGTGGCCGTCGAGGCCGACCAGCGGCTGGTTGCCGACCGCAAGGAGGCCGCCGACCGTGCTGGAGACCGCGAGCCCGGCCACGAGCAGCAGCAGGACGGTGAGGCTGGCGGCTGCCTTCGCCACGAAGATCCGCCGAGGCGAGCGGACCGCCACGAGCAGCTGGCGCCAGGTGCCGAGCCGGTCCTCGGAGGCGAACACGTCACCGGCCACGATCGAGGTCAGCAGCGGGAGCGCCCAGGCCCCCGCGAAACCGAGCATCACCAGCGGCCCGGCCCACCCGGAAGCGTGCATCCAGCGCCCGAAGAGGGTGTCCACGGGAAGCGTGGCCTGCTGGCTCACGCCGGCGACGAAGAGGGCGGGAACGATCCAGCAGGCGAGGACCAGCAGGCGGATCCGCCACTGTGAGACGAGCTTGACGAACTCGAAGCGACAGACGCGGGTGACGGGGACGCGAGGGCCCCTGGTCACCTGCTCGTATTCCTGCTCCTGTTCCCGGCTCGGGGTGAGGGTCGCGGTCATCGGCCGGCCTCCTGCTGTTCGGTGAGGGCGAGAAACGCGGCTTCGAGCGGCGACACCACGGGGGCGAGCTCGCGCACCGCGATGCCCGCGTGCACCAGCCCCGCAACCAGTTCGTCGAGGGCGGGCACCTGCGCGCGCACGACGAGCGTGTGGGCGTCGTGCCGTACGTCGGCGTCGTCGACGACCTGGATCCCGGCCGTGTCGACAGCCAGTCCGCGGGCGGCCTGCGGGTCGGAGGCGAGCAGCCGGTAGTCGAGTTCGCGGTCGTCGGTGGCCAGCTTGCTCAGCGGGCCGGAGAAGACGACGCGTCCGGCAGCGAGGATGGTCACCTCGGAGCACAGCGCCTCGAGGTCGTCCATGTTGTGGCTCGAGAGCACGACGGCGGTCCCGTCGGCCGCGAGCCGGTTGAGGACACCGTGCACGTGCTTCTTGCCCGCCGGGTCGAGGCCGTTGGACGGTTCGTCGAGCACGAGCAGCCGGGGCTTGGTCAGCAGGGCGGCGGCGAGTCCGAGCCGCTGGCGCATGCCGAGGGAGAAGCCGCGGGTGCGGTCGTCGGCGACGCCGGTGAGGCCGACCTCGTCGAGTACGTCGTCGACTTCCGCCGTGCGCGCGTCGTGGCCGCGGAGTGCGGCCAGCGCGGCGAGGTTCTGCCGTGGGGTGAGCGAGGGGTAGAGAGCGGGACTGTCCACGAAGCCGGCGACACCGTCGGGAGCGTCGAGTGCCCGCCCGACCGGTGTGCCCAGGACCTCGAGGCGACCGCTGTCGGCAACCGCGAGCCCCAGCAGGAGGCCGAGCAAGGTCGTCTTCCCGGCGCCGTTCGGTCCGACCAGGCCATGGATCTGCCCCCGCGTCACATCGAGGTCTATGCCGTCGAGCGCGACGACGTCGCCGAAACACTTCGTGACGCCGCGAGCCCGGATGGCGTTGTGTGTGTCCATGAACCCCTTCTTTCGAAACCCTCAGAGACCTTAGGGACGGCGCACAGCGCAGGCAGGGACGGCCAGTTGAATATTCGTGTAATGGGAAACGACCGGCAGGCGCTGCGCCGGTGCCTCGCCGGTAGCCGTCACCCGCACCTTTTCGATGCCGGATCGCAGAGCTCACCGGGCCACCGGGCACGTGCGGTCGCAAGCATCGCCGCCAGTTGGATCGTGATCACGACAGGGCATCGGCAGGTCCCGTGTGCACGAAGTAACCAGCATCGGGCGGCCGGACTTGGGCCACAGCTGGATGCACCGACTCCGTACGAACTGCCGTGCCCGCAATCCGGTGCGCTACCGGCGCGAAGCGTGCCCGGGACGCACCGTGCAGGCACCGCACCAGTGTCGAAGGCGGCGGGTTCGGCAACACCCCTGATCTCCAGCGGCACTTGCATGCCCATCGCGAGATCCCGCCCGCAGACGAACAGCAGATCACGCCGCCCTCGTGCGGTCCGCCGCGCGGGACGGCGCGGCGGGACGGACGGGCGCGCGGGGGCCGGCGCGGCGGGACGGACGGGCGCGCGGGGGCCGGCGCCGCTGCCGGCCGGTGCGGTCGTGGGGAGCGTGGCGCCGGTGAACCAGGGTCTGTCTCCGGTTGTGATCACACTCGGCGGAGTGTCCCTTCGCCGGAGACAGGAGGAGGAACCGGAGTGAGTTACGTCAAACCTCTCCACATCCGCGTCCGGGAGTGCGGGGCCCGCGGAGCCGTCCTCGACCGGGACATCAACACGGCGGTCCACGTCGCCATGGCCCCCGGGGCGGCGCGGGACCGGCCGTAGGCAACCGGGGGAATCAGGGCGTCCGCTCCTGCGTTATGAAATGGGCGGAGACTGACTCCGCGCTGCCCGAGCCGTTCGTACGAGAACACGGAGAGAAGAAGAGACATGCGCGTCGAGATCTGGAGCGACATCGCCTGCCCCTGGTGCTACATCGGGAAGGCCCGCTTCGAGAAGGGCCTGGCGGGGTTCGCCCACCGCGACGAGGTCGAGGTCGTGCACCGGTCCTTCGAGCTCGACCCCACGTACGCCAAGGGCGACACCGTGCAGGTCATCGACATGCTGGCGCAGAAGTACGGGCGCACCCGGGAAGAGGCGAAGGCCATGGAGGCGAATGTCGCGGCCAACGCGCAGGCCGAGGGACTCGGCTACCGCACCGAGGGCCGCGACCACGGCAACACCTTCGACATCCACCGGCTGCTCCACCTGGCCAAGGCTCGCGGCCGCCAGGACGAGCTGCTGAGCCTCGCCTACCGGGCGAACTTCGCCGAGGAGCGGTCCGTCTTCGACGGTGACGTGCTGGTCGAGCTGGCCGTCGAGGCCGGGCTCGACGTCGATGAGGCGCGCGCCGTCCTCGCCGACCCCGAGGCGTACGCCGACGAGGTGCGGGCCGACGAGCGCGAGGCGTCCGAGCTGGGGGCCAACGCGGTGCCGTTCTTCGTGCTCGACCGGCGGTACGGGATCTCCGGCGGCCAGCCCGCCGAGGTGTTCGCCCAGGCGCTGGAGCAGGCGTGGAAGGACCGTCCGCTGACCGCAATCGGCTCGGACGCGGCAGCCTGCGACGCCGACGGGGCGTGCGAGGTCCCGCAGCCCGGCGTACAGAGCTGACCCGCTCCATCCCGCCCGGCTGCGCACATGAGCATTGCTTGGGGACACCCCTCAATTCTTCGTGATTGACGATGAGTTGAGGGGGCTTCAGGGTGGGCGTATGGAGATCTCCTCGCTCACCCAGGCGGCAGGCGCCGAGTTTGCGCCCAAGACCACGTATCTCAACACCTCCAGCTGCGGGCTGCTGCCCCGCCGCACCGTCGAGGCGGTGAAGGCGCTCGCCGACGAGAATGCCGCGGGCACCGGTGCGGGCGCGGGCAGCTTCGACGCCGTGGACGCCGCACGGGTCCGGTTCGCCGGTCTCGTCGGCGTCGGCCCCGACCGGGTCGCCACCGGCAGCTCGGTCGCCGTGCATGTCGGTCTGATCGCGGCCTCGCTGGAGCCGGGCGCCGAAGTGCTGGTTCCCGAGGGGGAGTTCAGCTCGGTCGTCGGCCCCTTCGCGGCCCGCGGGGATCTGCGGATGCGGTACGTCCCGCTGGACGGCATGGCCGAGGCGGTGCGGCCCACGACCTCGCTGGTCGCCCTTTCCTCCGTGCAGTCCGCCGACGGCCGACTCGCCGACCTCGACGCGGTCCGGGCGGCGGCCGCCGCGCACGGAGCCCGGGTCCTGCTCGACGCCACCCAGTCCGCGGGCTGGCTTCCGCTGGACGCCGGGGCCTACGACTACACCGTCACGGGCGGCTTCAAGTTCCTGCTCTGCCCGCGCGGTACGTCGTTCCTCACGGTCACCGAGGAGGCGCAGGAGACCCTGCCGCCCCTCTTCGCGAGCTGGGTGGCCGGCGAGGACCGCTGGAACAGCACCTACGGTCCGATCGGCCGGCTCGCCGGTACCGCGCGCCGCTTCGACGAGGCGCCCGCCTTCCTCGCCTACCACGGCGCCGAGCACTCCCTCGCACTGCTGGCCGAGATCGGCATCGACGCCGTACACGCCCACAACACCGCGCTCGCCGCCCGGTTCCGTACCGGGCTGGCCGGGATCGGTCACGAACCGGTGCCCGGCCGGACCGCGATCGTCGCCGTGCCGGGTCTCGGCGGCCGGGAGCCCGCGCTGGCGCGGGCCGGGATCACGGTCTCGGACCGGGCCGGGAATCTACGGGCGGCATTCCACCTCTACAACACGCAGGCCGATGTGGACCGCGCGCTGGAGGTGCTGGCGGGCTGACCGTCCCGGCCCGCTTCAGGTCAGCGGGAATCCGGGCAGCACTCGGACTGGTGGCAGAGGTTCTCCTCGACCTTCGCCAGCAGCCGGGCCAGCTCGGTGCGCTCCGCCGCGTCGAGACCGGCGAGCGTGTGCTCCTCCAGATCCGTCCAGGCGCGCTCCACATCGGAGTGCAGCGCGCAGCTGTCGGCACTGGCCTCGACCAGGACGGCCCGCCGGTCGTCCGGGTCGGGGCAGCGGCGGACGTGTCCGGCCTGTTCGAGCCGCTGGAGCATCTTGGTGACGGTCGACGGGTCGAGGTCGACCGCCTTGATCAGCTCCGACTGGCGCACCGCGCCCGCATCCCACAGGTGCATCATCAGGAACTCCTGGCCGGGGTAGAGCCCGGCTGCCCGGAGCGCCTTGCCCGCGGCGATCCGGTGCAACCGGGCGACCCGTGAGACGGCATGACTGACCGGGCCGCCGCGGGCGGCGCTCGGCAGCTCGGTACAGGCGGGGTCGACGGGTTCGGCCTTCATGGGGACTCCTCGGGGCGATGCTCCGGCCTGGTCCGTGGCCGGTTCCTGCGCTTGCTGCGCACTTTACCTTGGTCGGCCAATTAATGGGTTACAGTGACGCAGAACCGAAATACTTGGCCGACCATGTAATTTTCTTTGGGGGCTCCCATGACCACCGCATTCGACCCGATCGATCTGTCCGGCACCCAGCTCGCCAACCGCATCGCCATGGCCCCGATGACTCGCAGCCGGGCCGGTGAGGGTGGCACCGCCACCGATCTCACCGTCGAGTACTACGCCCAGCGCGCCTCCGCCGGGCTCATCATCACCGAGGGTATCCAGCCGTCCGTCGTCGGCCAGGGCTACCCCTTCACCCCGGGCCTGCACAGCGCGGAGCAGGTCGCGTCCTGGCGCAAGGTCACCGACGCGGTGCACGCGGCGGGCGGCAGGATCTTCGCCCAGCTCATGCACGCGGGCCGGATCGGCCACCCGGACCTGCTGCCGGACGGGCTCGCCCCCGTCAGCGCCTCCCCGGTCAAGCCCGCCGGACAGCTCTACACCGGCACGGGGCTGGAGGACTTCACCACACCGCGCGAACTGACCGACGACGAGGTCCGGCAGACCATAGCCGACTTCGCGACGGCCGCCCGCAACGCGGTCGACGCAGGCTTCGACGGGGTCGAGCTGCACGGCGCGAACGGCTACCTCATCCACCAGTTCCTCGCCCCCAACACCAACCTGCGCACCGACGAGTGGGGCGGCTCCGAGCAGGCCCGTATCCGCTTCGCCGTCGAGGTGGTCAAGGCCGTCGCCGGCGAGATCGGCGCGGAGCGCACCGGGCTGCGCATCTCGCCCGGAAACCCGTACAACGACATCGACGAGCCCGCGCCGGACGCGGTCTACACCGCGCTGGTGGGGGAGATCGAACCGCTCGGCCTCGCCTATCTGCACATCCTGGAGGCGGTGGAGATCCGCGAGCTGACCCTCGCGCTGCGCAAGCAGTTCTCCGGCACCTTCGTCATCAACGTGCTGACGGACGGGCCGACCGGACCGGACGACCACTCGGTGATCGACGACGGGATCGCCGACATCATCTCGTACGGCGCTCTGTTCATCGCCAACCCGGACCTGCCGGCCCGCCTGAAGGCCGGCGGCCCGTTCAACACCCCTGACCCGTCCACCTTCTTCGGCGGGGACGCCAAGGGCTACGTCGACTATCCGGCACTGGACGCCGCCTAAGCCTCGATCCACCGGGTGATGGTTCGTCCAGTGCCTGGACATGAAAGTGGAGATGCACTCTGACCTGGGAAAATAGGAGTTCTCTAGGCTTCTACTCAACCAGTTCGGAGGTGCATCTCCGGGATGCATTCTTCCACGCCGCCACGTGCGGTGTCCGCTGTGTTCGATGACCCGAACCTGGTTGCGCATGCCGGGCTGGTTCCGGTGATGCGGCTGGCCGAACGGTGTGGGCTGTCGGACCTGGTGACGCAGAAGGTGAAGCTGACCGGGACGACGAACGGCGCGGGTGCGTCGGCGGACTCGAAGGTCAGCAGCATCGTGGCCGGCATGGCGGCGGGCGCGGACAGTATCGACGACCTCCGCGTGCTGCGGCACGGGGCGATGCCGGCTGTGTTCGGCGGTATTCGCGCCCCGTCCACGCTGGGCACCTTCCTCCGCGCGTTCACCCACGGTCACGCCCTCCAACTCCACGCTGTGCACCGCAGATTCCTGGCCGCGCTGGCCGCGCACACTCCACTGCTGCCCGGCTC
>NZ_JBHVFU010000004.1:0-37500 GCF_042801455.1 Streptomyces sp. NPDC057565
CACGCTCACGCAGTTCGTCGGAGTATTTCCGGGGGGCAGCCATGACGGGGATCCTTCCGGGTCTTCGATGTCTCCATCAAACCCAGGGCGATTCACACCTTCGAGTGGGTCCCGGTATGACGGATGGGCCCACCCGATCATGAGGTCCAGCGTGATGTTCAGTCGGCCTGGTGTTGCCTGGATCTCCAGGACGAAGCTGTCCTCCAGGCTGGTGCCGTCGAAGCCGGGGAAGCTCGTGTAGTGGATCGGTTCTGCCATGAGTTCCTCCCGGACAGGGCCACAAGGTCGGTGGAGTTTCAATGACCCAGTCAAGCGCCGCTACCCGGGTCAGGGAGCACCAGTTTGGAAGATCGCGTAACCGCGTTGCGCCTGACCTGGCAAGACGCTGACCTGCGAGTCTCCGGGCGACTCGCCGACGTTCCCCGCTGTTCCCCGACTGTGGCCGTCCGATCGGGCACGCAGGGGGCACGCGTGGCCTTCTCCCGGACTCCCAGGCTACGAGTGTGATCTTCCCAGACTGAGTCTGCTCTCGGCGCTCATGCGGTCGGCGGAGTCTCACGAGCCCAGTCGAAAGGCATCGGCGCGCCCTGCGGGATCACCCAAGGGTGGGGGTAGCGAGCCTGACAACCGGTGCAGCGCGCGACGAAGGGACCGACCTCGGGGTTCGTGAGAACGCTGTAGTGGCTGGAGGGCTGAGCCGGGAGCATGTGCCCGTTTGCCGTCGTCTCCAAGCCAGGCCACTCCGGCGAGCATTGGCACGGGCGTTCTACCGCGAACGGGTCGCCGTCGGGAGTCCTGGCGGTGCTCTTGAAGAGCTTGGCGAAGTTCTCGCGTATCGACACGGCGGCGGTCTCCCCTTCACTGCGCCCGACTCTCGGGCCCCAGACAGTAGCCGAGGTCGGCGGAGTCTCAGTGAGCTCTTTCAGCGTTGACGCTCCAGGGTGAGGACTGCTGCGGCGATGACGGTCATGCGGTTGGGACTGCAGCGGGCTCTGCGGGAGACGTTCCAGGACTTCAGTCGCACATTCACGCCCGCCGCTTTGACAGAGCTCACTGCAACCAATTTTGTGCGCTCAGAGAACACTTCGACTGCGCTGCCAGACAAGCATCGCTTCTACGAACCCGTAACTTCTGAGTGCAAGGTCCTGTCTGCAACTGACGGTCCCGCCCACTGTTTCAAGGAAGTGAGTCATGAGTTCTCAGGCGAAGGCATTCGGTTTTGGTATGCCGTGGGAGTCGTTGTACGGGTACAGTCAAGCCACCCAGGTCGGTGACACGGTTTACGTGTCAGGGCAGCTGTCCCATGACCGGCACGGCAACTTCGTGGGTGCAGGCGACTTCGAACTGCAGGTTCGAACCACGCTGGAGAATCTGGACCTGGTGCTGAGGCAGTTCGGAGCCGAGCGTAGCCAGA
This sequence comes from Streptomyces sp. NPDC057565, assembly GCF_042801455.1. Lineage (NCBI taxonomy): Bacteria > Bacillati > Actinomycetota > Actinomycetes > Kitasatosporales > Streptomycetaceae > Streptomyces > Streptomyces sp. NPDC057565. Next base: position 1,415 of record NZ_JBHVFU010000004.1, read on the forward strand.
TAGTGGAGACCACGGTGCTGGTGAGGAACCTGCGGGAGAACTTCGACACGACAGCACGCCTCCACGCCGAGTACTTCGGGGAGCACAGGCCCGCCAGCACGGTCATGGGCATTTCCGACCTGGCACTGCCGGACCAACTCGTGGAGATTGGCGCGCTCGTGCGTCTCGACGTGAAGCGATAGGTAGGAGGCTGGCCTGATTCCTTCACTGAGCTCTTTCAGAGTGGTCACTGATCGAGTGACGTCAGGATGAGGACCGCAACGCACAAGGCTCCTGCGCCGTTGGGGGAGGTGTTCGAAGTCTCAACCCATCGGTACGGGAGCCTCGTTGGTTCCCTGTCCTGCCGCACTCGACCTCGCGCATGCCCTCGTCGAGTGGGTCACGATGCTCATCGTCACCCGTGAGGGTGACCGACGGTGCAAGCTGCCGCCGCACCAGCGGGCGCTCGTCGCTCTGGTGTACCTGCGCCGCCACGACGCCCTCACCCGGATCGCTGCCGGCTTCGGGATATCCGTCGGCACCGCCCACGCGTATGTCACCACCGTGACCGGCCTGCTCGCCGACCGGGCCCCGGGCCTGCTGAAGACTCTGCGCGAGCACGATCCGGAGTTCGTCCTGCTGGACGGGACCCTCGCCGAGTGCGGCCGTGTCGGTGACAGCCGGGCCGACTACTCGGCCAAGCACCGTCGTCACGGTGTGAACGTGCAAGTCGTGGCCGATCCCACCGGCAACCTGCTGTGGATCTCTCCCGCGCTGCCGGGCCGCACTCACGACCTGACCGCGGCCCGCACCCACCGCATCATACGGATCTGCGAGCGTCAGGGTGTTCCGATCCTCGCCGACCGCGCCTACCAGGGCGCCGGCCCCTGGGTCACCACTGGACTCAAACGGCCACCAGGCGGTGAACTCACCCTCACCCAGCGCACCGTCAACCGGGCCCTGGCCGCGGCGAAAGCACCGGTCGAACGTGGCATGGCACGGCTGAAGTCCTGGCAGATCTTCCGCAGATCCCGCATCAGCCCCAACCGCATGACCGTCATCACCAAAGCCGTCCTCACCCTGGAGAGGCAACGCTGAAAACACTCAGTGACGTTGGTCGACTACCTGCCGTCCATGAGGAACGGTCCGGCAAGGTGCGGCGCTGGCTGCCGCAGTCCGCGCTTGTTGCTGTCAGCAGTTGATGTCAGACACCCGGCGCCCCCTTGATAGGTCCCTCGGCCTCCCGGTCACCACGGACGCGTCGGCAGCCTCGGCACCCCGCGTGGACGTCGTCTCGGCCCTGTTCTCCAAGCGCTGTGGGACTGGGGGAGAGCAGGCCCCGGCCAGAGACGGCGGGGCTGCGACGAGCTGGGACAAGCCCTGAAGCCAGCTCCAAGCCGTTGGCGAGCAGCGCCACAGTGCGACTGCCAGCGGACACGGCGATGCCGGCCGACTTACGACCGTGCCCTGTGAGGACGCTCGCGGCGTTGCTGTCCGACGTTGTGGACGCGTGTGCGCCGCACGAACGCGGCGAGTGCGATGGCCGACAGGGCGCTGAGCCAGGCCAGGCTGTTGGCCAGGGGCGCCAGAGTGAGGTGGTGGGTGAAACCGGCCTGGAGGGCGGTCTGCAGGGATCCGTAACTGGGCAGCAGCGTGATCAGTGGGCTGTTGGCGGTCGTCGCGCCGACGGGGTTCTGCGGGGCGAGGTCGATGATGCTGGTCATGATGATGGCGACCATGCCTTCGATCTCGCTGGGCAGGAAAAGCGCCAGGAACAGGCCCACCGCGCCGTAGATGAGGGCCGCGGAGAGTACGGCGAAGATGAGCAGGCCGGTCTGGCGCGGTGACCAGTACAACAGCATCCACGCCACGGCGTAGGTGCTGACCATGGCGGCGGTGGCGAGCAGGGTGGTGAGTTCGGCCGCCAGCAGGGCACAGCGCGGATAGCCTGCTGCCGTCAGGCGTCGGTCGAAGTCGCTGGTGCGGCGGGCGGCGCTGAACATCCAGAAGCCGACCAGCAGGGACACGGCGTTGAGGGATCCGCTGAGCATGGTGATCTTGTCTCCGCCCGCGTGGAGGACCTGTCCGGTGGCGCGCAGCCGGAACGGGGAGGAGTCGGGGGTGGCGACGGTCTTGGCGATGGTGATCCACAGTGGGACAAAGAAGGCCAGGAGGGTGAGGGCGAGCCGGTTTTTCGCCAGAGCCAGAAAGCTGTAGGCGGTGGCGGTGCGGTAGGCGTTCATTGCTGCGCTTCCGTGGTCGGTAGGGGGTGCAGCCGGCCGTCGCTCAGTCGGTACAGGGCGTCCAGGCGGTGGGTGTCGTAGGCGAGGTGGGAGACGATGACCACGGTGCGGCCGGCTGTCCTGAGGTCCTGGGCGATGTCCCAGAACCGCAGGTAGGTGTCCCAGTCGAAGCCTTGGTAGGGCTCGTCCAGCAGCAGCACCTCCGGGTCGTGCATCAGGGCGAGGACGAGGTTGAGTTTCTGTCGTGTGCCCCCGCTGAGCGTTTTGACCGGCTGTTGGTCGTAGGCGGCCAGCCCGAGCGCCTGAAGCAGGTTCTCGGCCCGGTCCAGACGGGACAGCCGGTGAGCAATCTGGAACAGCCGCAGGTGCTGCCGGATGGTGAGTTCCTCATCCAGCACCGGATGCTGCGGGCAGTACCCCAGTGTGCCGTTGAGGTACACGGTCCCAGCGTCCGCACGCAGATCGCCGCTGAGGATACGCAGCAGCGTGGTCTTGCCGGCACCGTTCTCACCCACGACGCCGACGAGCTGGCCGGGGCCCGCCCGCAAGCCCGCATCGCGCAGAACGGTCCGGGAGCCGTAGCTCTTGGCGACATGCTCCACCGTCAGGACCATGGCCAACGCGGTTCAGCAGGAGGAGAGGCTGGAGGAGGCGGGGTCGGTGTCCTGGGAATCCCGGTGGCGGGCCGGTTCCTGGTCCTGGCGCAGGCTGCCGACCATGGACAGACCCAGATCCTCCCGGGCCGGCTCGACGCCGGCTCAGCCGTTTCGTCGGCGTTGTACAGGTTCCGCATGCCCCGCAGCTCCTCCACGGCTGTCAGGAAATCCGGCGTGTGGCACTCGACCATGGAGCCGCGTGCACGGCGGTCCCGTCCCACGCGCTATCCGGGTTCTTGACCACGGCCATCAGGTGATCGAGGTCCCCTGTGCGGTCTCCTTGCGCACCGAGTACAGGTCGTCGGTCCACGATACGACGCTGTTGGCCACAACCCGCGCATTACGGCAGGCCTGGCCGTCTGTGGCCACGGCCGGTACTTCGACGCTGAACGTGGCCATACTGGTCGGGGATCACGTGATGGCACTGGCGGGCCGGCTTTTGGTCACCTGCGGCCTGTCTGCCTGCCGCTTGCCTTGCCCGGGCGAGGCCGGGGCAGTGCCGTGCCCGGCTCCGTGCAGCGTGGGCTGCCGTTTCTCGATGTCGCTAGGCGCGAGTGGAAAGAGACATCACCCGTCATGCCCCTCCTGGTTGGATCGGGTGCATGACCGATGACTCAGGCCAGTACGAGATATCGCCTGTCCATCTCGCAGTTGAACAGGACGACCTGCGGGAGCTGACCCGACTCTTGCACGCGGGCCATGACCCGGATGAGTAGGACAGCCGCAGTGGCTGGACCCCGCTGCTCAGGGCAATTGATGGCGAGGCAGACGGAGCGGTCCAGACTGGCGATCCTCTAGATGCCGCCTGTGCTGCCGTATTGCTCGCATACGGAGCGGACCCAGAAAAACCCTCCCGAGACGGCCTTACTCCGTACCACCTAGCCTTTCAGGTTCGGCATGAGATGGCCGTGAGGCTTCTCAAAGGACACATAGACCTGCGCCGCACCACTGTGGGCGAGTAGGTGCCCGCCTTCCTTACCCACCACTCTCCCCAGCTCCCATCCCGTCCGCCATCGACCCACACACCGTGGAGCGGGCGTGGTTCATGGCGTCCAGGTGGAGCGCGCCACTGTACGAACGACCTGGACGCCATGGGCCGCGTCCGCTCGGCTCTGCCTGGGTCGATGGTGGACGGGATGGGAGCCCCCAACGCTCGCCACGATGTGCCCGCGGCCGGGAACGGCGCCCCCTCCATCCCGGTGCCGGCCGATCCCCCGCCGGAGGCATCGTCCTTGACCGGTGTCCACGCACGTCGGGTACTCGACTCATGCCACCGGGCCTATCCACATGTGGGCGGGCGTCGGCGCAGCCGGGGCGGAGCGGGCCGAAGGCAGGAGCGGCGCCCCGAGCGGAGCCGGGAAGCCCGCCCGGCGGAGCGGAGCGCAGCCGGGGTGCTTGATGAAGTAGAGAAACTCTCACCGCACGCAGTGCAGGACACCTGTCCGGTCCCGGGAGATGCTTGACGCTTCGGTCCCGGCTGATGGTTGACAGTGGTCGATGTGCGGATCTTGGACGTCGGGATAGGGTTCGGTGGGAGGTGCGGGCGATGAGTTTCCGGCTGGCGGCGTACGCCGTGTGCATCGAGGACGGTCGGGTGCTGCTCGCGCGTCACGTGTCGCCGAAGGGTGAGAGCACCTGGACTCTTCCGGGCGGCAGGGTCGAGCACGCGGAGGATCCGTTCGATGCGGTGATCCGGGAGGTCGCTGAGGAGACCGGCTGCAGCGCGGTGATCGAACGCCTTCTGGGCGTGGACTCCAGGGTGATCCCCGCGGCCGTAGCGCGTGCAGGAATCGAGCACCAGAATGTCGGTATTTTCTACCAGGTTCGCATCACTGGCGGCCAGCTCCGGCCGGAGCCGAACGGCGAAATTGCCGAGTCGGTCTGGACTTCGATTCCCGACGTCGCTGGACTGCGCCGGTCATCGCTGGTCGACATTGGCCTCACCCTGGGGCAGACGCTTCCGGCAGCCGGTCACGTCGCTGCCGTCCCGGTCGGCGGCCTGATCCAGCACTGAGGCACCATCACCATCCACCTCGGCCCACCGTCAAGCCTCACCTGGGACCAAGACGTCGCGAATCAACTGGGACTAGACACAGTGCAGGACACCTAAGCCGCTAGGCTGCTCGGTCGCTCTCCATGCTCCAGGCACACCGGTGCCGCCTCCGCGCGAGCTTCGACCGCTGCCGAGATCCGCCGAGCCAGGCGGGGGATTGTGCGCTCACGGACTTCGTCCAGCGCCAGGAACGCAACGCTCCTGATCTCGTCGGCCTGCAAGGTGACTTGGTCCAGAATCTCGTCCTCGCCATCGCGCTCGGCTTCCGTCGCGGTGAGATCGTCGGCCTGCGGTGGGAGAACGTGGACCTCGACAAGCGGGAGATCCTGGTCCGCACCCAGCGACAGCGTGTCCGCGGCAAGGTGTACGAGGACGATCCCAAGGGACGCCGCAGGAAGCAGATGCTTCCCCTGCCGGCCCTCTGCGTCGCTCCGCTCCGCTGGGAACGGCTCCGACAAGCTGCCATGCGTGAAGCTGCCGGTGATCAGTGGCAGGAGACCGGCTACGTCTTCACCACCCGCACCGGCCGGCCGATCGAGCCTCGCAACCTGTACCGCTCGTTCACCCGCGTCGCCGCGACCGCCGGACTCCGCGTGATCCGGCTCCACGATGCCCGGCACGGCTGCGCCACCCTGCTGACCGCCGCCGGCGTCGCTCCCCGCGTCGTCATGGAGATCCTCGGGCACAGCCAGATCGCGGTCACGATGAACATCTACGCCCACGTCGTCCAGGACACGCAGCGCGAGGCCGTGAGTCACCTCGACCGCATGCTGAAGCGGCAGCGTCCCGACCGTGGGTGACCGCGCCCGTTGATGTCAAAAGTAGATGTCAAAGGCCCCCAACCATGATCGGTTGGAGGCCTTTGCACTGGTGGGCGCGGACGGTTTCGAACCGCCGACATCTGCTTTGTAAGAGCAGCGCTCTACCCCTGAGCTACGCACCCGTGGATGAAGGAACAGCCTACATGGCACAGGGCTCATGCTCACAAACGGTTGCCCGGGCCGACGGGGAGACGGGGGATATCCCCACCCCGCTTACGGTAGCCGCCCGGATTCTCCCCGGGCAGGCGCACTCCCTACGGTGGAACCACACCGGCGGGACAGCCCGCCGGACCGGATGGGGGATCGATCACCGTGGCACTCCGCACCCGCACCCACGCCAGCGCCCGTACCAGGCCCCGCGCGCTCGTCGCGTCCGGCGGGGCTGTCCTCGTCGCTCTGGCCCTCACCGGTTGTGGCGGCGCGGACGTGGACGACGCGCCGGCCGAGCACCGGTCGTTCGCGCTGAGCGGGAAGACGTTGACCATCGAATCCGGCGGTACGACCGTGGAGCTCGTGCCGGCCGATGTGCGCAAGGTCGAGGTGACCCGGCGCGTCGACGGGTGGGTGGTGCTCGGGAACGGGCCCGATGCCCGGTGGTCCATGCGGGACGACACGCTCACGCTGCGGGTGAAGTGCGACGCGTTGATCAGTAACTGCGGGTCGCGCCACCAGGTGAGGGTGCCGCGGGGCGTCGCGGTGACGGTGAACGGGGACAACGGACGGGTCGTCGCGTCCGGGTTCGACACTCCGCTCACGCTCCACTCCGACAACGGACGGGTGACCGTCCGGGACTCCAGCGGTCCGCTGAAGCTGGAGAGTGACAACGGGGGCCTCGACACGGAGCGGATCTCCAGCAGGTCCGTCTCCGCGCGCTCGGACAACGGGGGGATCCGGCTCGGGTTCAGCGCTGTGCCGGATCTGGTGGACGCCGTCAGCGACAACGGCCGGGTGACCATCGATCTGCCGAGCGGTTCGGAGGCGTACGCGGTGACCGCCACCGCGAGGAACGGGCGCACCTCGGTGAAGGTGCCGCGCAGCGACGGCAGTCCTCATGTGGTGAAGGCGCGCAGCGACAACGGTCAGATCACGGTGCGAACGGCGAACTAACCGGCCCGTGTGTTCGTCCTTACTGGTGGGAGAATGAACCGGGCAGGGCGAAACGGCACGGGAGAGGGATGTGACGGCGACACACGCGCGGCCGCGGGCAGGAGCGGGTGGCAATTCCGCCGTCAGGGACGTCCTCGCATTGATGCTGCTTCCGGTGCCGTTGCTCGCCGCCGCGGTGCCGGCCGCTTTCGCCGGTGGAGGTACACGGCGCTGGTTCGGCGGTCGTGGGGAGAGTCAGCGTGTCGAGGCGCAGGCGGCGAAGGATGCGGCCGCGGAGGCGTTCTACGAGCTGGACACGGCTCAGCGCGATCTGCAGATCTCGATCGAGACGATCACGGCGGTGGACAGTTCGCCCGCCGCGCGCAGGGTCGTGGACGATTTCGCCGCTCTGGGACGGCGGATCGACGAGGCGAGTCATGCGTACATCACGGCGGTGGACGCGCACGACCTGGACCGGGACGATCTCGAACCGGCGGTCGCGGCACGTGCCAGGACGGAGCTGACGGGCGCCAAGGACGAGCTCGTACGGGTCAAGGGCGAGCTCGACCGGTTCGCCCAGGGACTCGGTCCGCTCCTGGGAAACGCGGAGACACAGCTCGCCCGGCTCGCGCCCGCCGTGGAGCGTGCCCGGCAGGCGCTGCTCGGTGCGAGCAATGCTCTCGACGCGGTGCGCGCGTCCGGGCTGCGGGCGGACGATCTCGCCGCTCGCCTGGCGGCCCTCGCCCCCGAACTGACCAAGCTCAACCAGGGCGCCGGCCGGCACGGCGTGCCGGAGACGCTGCTCCGCGCCGATCAGGTGCTGCGCGGTGCGGAGGCCGTACGGGCGGAGGCGGAGCAGCTTCCCGAGCGTGCCGCCGAGATCGACCGCCGCCTGGTCTCGCTGCGTACCCGTGCCCAGGCGCTGACCACCCGCGCGGGCTCGGTGGAGCCGGTGCTGAGTGAGCTGAGGCGGCGTTTCTCGGCCGCGTGCTGGCAGGACCTTCAGCCGGTTCCGGAGCAGGCGGCGGTCAATGTGCGGCAGGCCGAGGAGAAGCTCAAGGAGGCGGCCAAGGCGCGGGACGAGCAGCGCTGGGCGGATGCGACCTCGCGGCTCTCCACCGTACGGGCCCTGCTGAACGCGACGGACGAGGCGGTGTCCGCGGCCGGTGACCGGCTGCAGCGGCTCGACGCCGTGGCCAAGGATCCGCAGCAGGAGATCCAGCGGACCCGGTTCGCGATCCGCGACGCGCAGCGTCTGGCCATGGCGGGCCGCAACACGCCCGACCCGCGCCATGCCCGGCCGCTGGACGACGGAGTGGCCAGGCTGGAGCGCGCCGTCGCCGGACTGGAGGGCCGCCACCCCGACTACTGGCACTTTCTGACCGAGACGGAAGCGGTGCGGCAGACGGCTGCGAGGGTGGTCTCCGAGATCCGGGAGGAGCGTGGCGCCGGGGGCTGAGCCCAGTTGTCGGGGCCCGGGGCGGGGCGGATCATGGTGATTGTCCGAAGGAGGCCGCCATGGCCCACACTCATGCCCCGCGTCTCCCGCACTTCCCTCATCACCCGCAGCGAGCGGCGCGAGGGCCGGCAAGACCCGGCAGAATGGCGCGGCTCGACGAACATCTCCCCGTCGATCACCGGCTCAGCAGTGTCTACCGTGTCGGGGCAGGGCTGATGGGACTGGTGCTGCTCGCCTTCGGCATCCTGGGGCTCATCAACAAGATCGGCTTCTTCGACACGGGTGGTGCCACCGTCGCGGGCCTGAACACCAACGGCACGCTCAGCATCCTGTCCATCTGCGTCGGCCTGCTCCTGTTCATCGGAATGGTGATCGGTGGCAACTTCGCCTCGACGCTCAACATGGTCCTCGGTGTCCTGTTCATCCTCAGTGGCTTCATCAATCTCGCGCTGCTCGACACGGACTACAACTTCCTGGCCTTCCACCTGCAGAACGTGCTGTTCAGCTTTGTCGTCGGACTGATGCTGATGATGTTCGGGATGTACGGGAGGGTCAGTGGCGGGCTCCCGCACGACAACCCGTACTGGCAGGCCCGCCATCCCGAGCAGGCAGCCCAGGAACTGCGCCACAGCCGGCGGCAGTCCATGCCGATTGCCCGGTCGTAGGAGCGGTGCCGTCGCGGCGGTGCGCCCTCCCGTACCGTCCCCGGGTCCTGTTGCCGGATACTGCTGCCGAAGAGGGCCGCCGGTTAGCCTGGGGTCATGCCTCGTTACGAATACCGATGCCGCTCCTGCGGAGACACGTTCGAACTCAGCCGTCCGATGGCCGAGTCCTCGGCCCCTGCCTCCTGCCCCGCCGGGCACGAGGACACCGTGAAGCTCCTCTCCACCGTGGCTGTGGGCGGGGGTTCGGCCAAGTCCGCGCCCGCCGCCCCGTCGGGTGGCGGTGGCGGCGGGGGTTGCTGCGGTGGTGGTTGCTGCGGCTGACCCGGCCGCGGCGCCGAACGGCTCGACCCGGCGGGTGGGCCGCGCTTCCGGCTCGACCCGGCCGACGGGCGGCGCTACCTCCTGCGGGAGAGTGTCAGCCCGTCCGCCACGGTGAGCATCACGCTGTCCATCCGCGGGTCGGCGGCCACATGCTCGTTGAACTCCTTGATCGCCGCCGCCCCGCCGGTCGCCTGCGGGTCGGTCACGCCGCCGTGGAACAGCACGTTGTCGGTGACGACGAGGCCGCCTTGCCGCATGCGGGGCACCAGCTCCTCCCAGTACGGGATGTAGTTGCCCTTGTCCGCGTCCAGATAGGCGAGATCGATGTGCGGTTCGGACGGCATCGCCCTCAGCGTGTCGAGCGCGGGGGCGATGCGCAGCTCGATCCGGTCGGCGACGCCTGCCTTCTCCCACGCCTCCCTGCCGTAGGCGGTCCACTCCTCCGAGATGTCGCAGGCGATCAGCCGCCCGTCGGCGGGCAGCGCCTGCGCCATGGCCAGAGCGGAGAACCCGGTGAATGTCCCGACCTCGACGATGTGCCGGGCCCCGGTCAGCCGTACGAGGAAGGCGAGCAGTGGCCCCTGCTCCTCGGCGGACTGCATGCCGGCCTGATCGGGAAGGCGCGCGTATGTGGTCTCGACGAGCTCCCGCTGCACCGCGTCGAGCGGCGGATTGTGCGCCAGCATGTATGCGTACAACTCGTCCGTGATCTTGGTTTCGTTTCCCTTGGACATCGCAGACTCTCTCTGTGCGTGCCGGGCAGGCTGGTCAGGTCCTCCCGTACCGGAGTACGGGGGGAACGCGTCGGTTGTCAGCCACTGTTCCCTGTCGGTCCGAGCTTGTCGAAGATCGCGTCGACATGTTTCTCCGCGCAGGGTCCAGCCCGTTCGGCGAGGGCCGCGCAGGAGTCAGAGGCCGCGCCGGGCGACGGAGGCCCGAATGAACCGGCGGAGGATTTCCTCGCCCGCCGCCACACCGCGTTCCGTCAGGACGTCGACGTGCGGGGCGCTCCAGTCGGTGTCGGCGAGTTCGCCGTGGCCCGGACGCCAGGCGAGGTCGGCGGCGAGGAGCAGATCGGCGTCGAGGAGCGAGTCGCCGGCGGCGAGGGTGAGGGTGGCGCCGGCGCGGTGGGCGACCTCGTTCATCGCGGCGCTCTTGGTGAGCGGCTTGGGCACGGCGTAGATCTTGCGGCCCTGGAGGGACACGGTCCAGCCGCGGGGCCCCGCCCATTCGGCCAGCTCCTCCACCCAGTCCGTGGGCAGCAGCGAGCGTTCGACGACGAGATAGGCGAAGAGGTCCTCGGCGACTCGTTCCTTCAGCAGCCAGGCGGGGTCGGCGGCGGCCACGAGGTGGGCGCGGACCTCGGCGAGCGAGGCGCACTCGTCGGCGAGCCGGCGGGCCACCCGGTCCTGCCAGTCGGGATCGGAGACGCCGTCGACCAGGAGGTGTCCCCCGTTGGCGCAGATGGCGAACTTCGGTGCGGGGCCGGGGAACTGGATGCGGTGGTACTGCTCGCGGGTACGGGTGGTCGTGGGTACGAAGACCGTGGTGCGGGCCAGTTCGTCGACGAGTGCGGCGGCCGTCTCCGTCATGTAGGAGAGCGGCTTGTTGTCGTACACCTCGACGCAGAGCAGCCGGGGGGCGTCCGCGTCCGGCATGGCGAGCTGGAGTGCCGCCGTCGAATAGATGAGGGTGCGGTCGAGGTCGCTGGCGACCAGCGTCACAGGGGTGGTGGGGGTGGTCGGGGTGGTCGTAGTGGCCGGGTGGGTCACTGTGACGCCACCGCCTTGCCGTCCGCGCCCGTCGCTCCGCGGGTGTACTTCGGGTGGATCAGTCCGACGCAGGTGTACGGGAGACCGTCGACCTCCTCGACCGGCACACCGCGCTGCTCGGCCAGCAGCCGGATGTGTTCGAGGTCGGCCCCGGCTCCGCGCTTGGCGAGGATCTTCCAGGGGACGCGTCGCAGCAGTACGCGGGTGGTCTCGCCGACACCCGGCTTGACCAGGTTCACATCGTGGATGCCGTACTCCTCGCTGATGCGCTCGACGGCCGCCCAGCCCTCCCAGGTGGGGGCGCGGTCGGCCGTGAGCAGTTCCTTGACCTCGGCGTCCACGGCGTCGACGACCTCGTCGAAGTGGGCCGCGACGGTGTCGAGGAAGTGACCGGACACATCGGCCTCCGCGAGCCCGCGGTAGAACTTCGCGCCGTGGAAGTCATGGGGGCCGACCAGGTCCGAGCGGAGGACGGTACGGGAAATCAGCCCGGAGGCAGTGGAGTTGAGGCAGGCGGACGGGATGAGGAAGTCCTCGCGGGTGCCGTAGGTGCGGACGCAGCCGCCCGGGTCGGCGAGGACCGCTATCTCGGGATCGAAGCCGTCGAACTCTCCGAGTGCGGCGGCCAGTTCGCGGGTGATGGCGCCCTTGCCGGTCCAGCCGTCGACGAAGACGACGTCGGCGGGGTCGTGGTGGGCGGCCAGCCAGCGCAGGGCGTTCGCGTCGATGCCCCGGCCGCGCACGATGGAGACGGCGTAGTGCGGCAGATCGAGCCCGTGACGGTGCTGGGCCCAGCGGCGCATCAGCACGCCGACCGGGGTGCCGGCCCGCGCGAGGGAGACCAGGACGGGGCGGGGGGTGCGCTCGGCGAGGACCGTCTCGGTGACGGTTCCGACGGCCCGTGCGATGCGGGCCGCCGACAGGTCCAGGGCCGCTTTGAACAGGTCCTGGTACTCGGCGGACGGCTGGTACTCGACGGGCAGCGACTCGGCGTAGTGCGCACCCCCGCTCTGTATCGCCTCCTCGCGCTCCTCGGTGGGTGCCTCCAGCTCGGTGTCCGAGAGGTCCTGGAGCAGCCAGCCGACTTCTTCCGGCGCGTAGGAGGAGAAGGCTGGGCCGCGGAGGGGCTCGGACAGCATGGGGGGTTCCTGCCGTTCGGGGGCGGTGGAGGGGGCGGACGACGGGACGTACGAGGGGACGACGGCCAGCAGGACGTGGGAGGTGTGTGCGGCGAGTTCCGCCAGCAGGCCGTCCGGGGCGTGCAGTTCCGGGGTGTCGGCGGCGGAGTCGACGACGACCACCACGGCGTCGAAACCGGCATCCGCGACGTTGTACGCGTAGCGGATGCCGGGGCCGTCGGCCGGATTGTCGTGGGCCGGGAAGACCAGCCGGCTGCGTATCGCATAGCCGGGGTCGTTCACGGCGAGGACGGGGGACCGTGTGGTGGTCGAGTAGCTGACCTCGGCGTCGGTGTGCTCCTCCAGGGCGGTGCCCAGCCGGAGCGGTGCGTACATCAGCTCCTCGAAGCCGAGGACGAGTATGCGGCGGGCTTCACCGCCCAGGGCGTCGGCGATGCGCGCAGCCATGGCGGGAAGGGCCGATTCGAGCGTCTCCCGGTGGGCGGGGGTGAAGCCGTGGCGTCCGCCGTCGGGCACACCGGCGGGCCACTCCAGCTCCACCCGCGTGCGGGGGCTGACCGATCCTGCCGCACCGGCCCGGGCGGGTTCCCGCTCCGACTCGTGGGCGGCGACCAGGGCCTGGCCCTTCTCCAGAACACCGTCCGGGAGGCGCACCGTGCCCGTACCCCTGGCCACCAGGTCGACGCGGGCGCCGATCTCGGCGGCGAACCCGGTCAGCCGTTCGCGGTCGGCCGCCGACCGCATGTCCACCAGAGCCACGATGACGTAGCGGTCGCGCGGGTACAGCTCGTGCAGCGCGCGGATCGTGTTGAGCACGGTGTTGCCCGTGGAGAACTCGTCGTCCACCAGCACGAGCGGCGCCCCGCTCCCGCGCGCCAGCAGGGCGGGGTCCTCCGGCAGCAGCAGATGCGACGTCGCGTGCGAGTGCGACTCCTCGAAGCCGCCCGCCCGGGCCACGCCCTCGACCGGACGCCGCGTCGAGTGGAGGTACGGGGCCACGCCCAGCCCGTCGGCGACCGCGTGGCCGAGGCCGGTGGCCGTCTCCGCGTACCCGAGCACCACCGCCCGGCGGGCCTCCGCCTCCCCGAGGAGCGCGCGCACGCGCAGGCCGAGCTCGACCCCCGCGCCGTACACCACGGAGGGCCGCTGCGGCACATGCTTGCCCAGCACATTGGAGACGAGCAGATGGGCCCGCTTGGGGTTGCGGCGCAGGGCGAGGCCCAGCAGCTCCCGGAGCTCGCCGTCGCCTTCGGGCTTCCCGTTGCCGACGAGCTCGACGCCCAGTCGCTCCGTCACCCAGCTACCCGACCACACCACGTTCGCCGTCTCTTTCCTTGCTGCGCGCTCGCTCATCGAGACGCGCTCATTCCGCGAGCCCCGCGGCCAGCAGATCCACGAAGCCGACGTCTTCCCTCGCCACGCCGAAGACCTCGGCCCGTTGCAGGGTGCGCTCGGCCCAGGCGCGGTGCGGCTTCACTTCATTCATTTTGTTCGTGTATGCGGAGCGCATCACTCCGCCACCGACGCGCTCCGGCCGCAGGATGTCCCGTGCGTCGCTGAACTCCTCATGGCTGACCACGGACAGTGCGTGCACCGGCGCGACGTGCGACGGGTGGATACAGGTCTTGCCGAGCAGCCCGTTGGCCCGGTCGAGCTCGATCTCCCGCAGCAGCCCGTCGAGGTCGTGCTCGATCAGTGTCGTACGCAGCCCGTCGGCCCGGCCCTCCAGGAAGGGGCTGCGGCGCAGCTGCGGCTTGAACATGCGCTCCTGGAGCCGGAAGTACTCCCACACCGGTCCGGTGATCGTGAAGCCCGTTCCGTCCGCCCGGCCCAGCACATTGACCACATCGGCTATGACCGCGGCGACGAGCTGGACGTCGTACGCCGTCATGTCGGGCGCCCTGCGCAGTCCGTACGCCGAGCAGAAGTCGGTGACCCCGAGCCGCAGGGCCAGCACCCGGTCCCGGTACGCGTGGACGGTGCGGACAATTCCCTGGAGCGCCTCCGCGCGGGTCTCCAGGTGCAGCAGCTCGGGCGATTCGAGGACGGGCATCGCGAACAGGCGCTGTCCCCCGGCCGTCTCGGCCTTGGTGAGCGCCTCCATGAACGGAAGACCACGCTCTTCCGTGAACTTCGGAAGTACAAAACCGGACAACAATCGGACGGAGCTTCCGAGCCGCTGCACCAGGTCCGTCATCTGCTCCGGTTCGCGGACCCGGATGAAGAGCAGCGGCACCTCGGCGCCGCGCGCAGCGAGGTCGGCGAACTGCCTGACCAGGTTCTCCTCGGCGTCCGACACCTCGGAGTCGTCGATGGAGTCCTCCAGGCACAGCACCATCGAGACGACACCGCGCCCGGCCTGCTTGAGGACGTCATCGGCGAGCCGCGGCCGGGTGGCCGGGGAGTACAGGGTGGCGCCGAGGGCGGCCGAAAGTATCCGGGCGGGGGAGTCCGCCCCGAATTCGCACGGCTGCCGAAAGAACAGGCCTTCCCGCACTGCGGGCGAGATGTGCCCGAAATGACGCATGTGATTCCCCCGTACTGCTGGACCGGCCCGACAACGTGTGGCCGGTAATAGTACGTATGGACGGGTGTCGACAGTTCCCCACGTGCATGAATTTCGGGTAACTCGTCCATTTCCCGACGGTTCCGCAAGGCCCGGAGGACGTGGTTCCGACGCGCTGCCGAGACATGGGACAGGCCCCCACGTTGTCTGCGCAGGCAGCCAGCAGGCAGGATGACCGCCATGACGCACGCGATGCTGAAGGGCTCGAACGTCCCCCTCGATGCCATGGCCGTACGAGCCGTGCTGCGCTGGACTCCGGGCGCCGGGGTGCCCGATGTGGACGCCTCGGCCCTGCTTCTCGGCGCCGGTGGCCGTGTGCGCTCGGACGAGGACTTCGTGTTCTACAACCAGCCCCGGCACCCCTCCGGCCTGGTACGACGGCTACCGAAGCGCAGTGTCGCCGAGGGGCTCACCGACACCGTCGAGGCCGACCTGGGCGCGCTCGACCCGTCGGTCGAACAGGTGGTCATCGCGGCTTCCTCCGACGGGGCCGCCTTCCAGCAGGTCCGCGATCTCTGCATACTTCTCTACGACGCGGCGTCGGCGGGCGGCGACCCGCTCGCCGTGTTCGATGTACGGCCGGAGACCGGCGAGGAGACCGCGATCATCTGCGGTGAGCTCTACCGGCGCGGCGATGGCTGGAAATTCCGGGCGGTCGGTCAGGGCTACCCGACCGGGCTGGTCGGGCTCGCGACCGCATTCGGTATCTCGGTCGACGAGGCGGAGGCCGCGGCCGAGCCCGATCCGGCCCCGGCCGTGCCGACGGTCGCCCCCGTGTCCGCCCCGGCACCGGCACCCGGACCCGACCCGCAGGCCACGATCCAGCACCAGCAGCCCACGTACGGCTACCCGCAGCCCACAGCGGCCCCGGCGACGTACGGCTATCCCCAGCCCGCAGCAGCTCCGGCGGCGTACGGCTACCCGCAGCCCACAGCGGCCGCCCCCGCTCCGCAGCCCGCCTACGGCTATCCGCAGCCCGCGGCGGCCGCCGCGCCCGCCCCGGACCCGAATTTCGTGCTGCCGCCGCAGGGCCCCCAGTTCGTCCGCTCCTGACCGCCGCGGCAGGAGGCGGCCGCTCAGGCCCGGGACTTGTAGCCGCGCCCCCACTGCATTCCCCAGCCGTACAGCCGGTCCAGCTCCGACTGGAAGCCGTAGACGAACTTCACCTCGCGCCGCACGATCAGCTCGTCCTTGGCGTTCTCCACGGTGAACACGGCACACGAGCGCGCCTGCGGGGCCCGCTCGTCGAGCTCGATCTCGATCCGCGGGCCGTTGCCCGGGTAGAGCGTCACCTTGGCGTGCGTACGGTCGAAGGCCGGCGTCTGGTCGTAGATGTAGACGAAGAACAGCAGCCGCTTGATCTTGTCCCGCTGGTCGAGGTTGACGTACACGGTCTCCCCCGACGGCGCCCCGAAGCGGTCGTCCCCGCTGAGCCTGATGTACGGCGGCGCGTTCAGGTCGCCGATCAGGTTGCCGAGCGGCTGCACCACGCCCTTGGTGCCGTCCTTCAGCTCGTACATGCAGCCCAGGTCCAGGTCGACGTTGACGACACCCTGGGTGTGCGCCTGGACCACATCGGGCTGGAAGAGTTTGAACGGCCGCAGCAGCCGCCCGCTCTGCCGTGACCTGCCCTCGATGTCGGACGTACGCATCCGCCAGGAGAGGTTGACCCGCAGGTTGCCGGTCAGCGCGCCCTGTTTGGTGAGGGAGACCGTGGCGTGCCGCTTGGACAGCACGATGGAGTTGGTCGCCGCGTTGCCCGACTCGAACTGTGCTTCCCGCCCCGGCCACAGGCTGTCCCAGAACGCCATCGCCAACCCCCACACGTCTCGGTAAGTGCCCAGGCCCCGCACGCATCACTGCGGGGCGGCCCCCGGGCCGGGTCCGGGTGTTCCCGGAGAACCGTCGCCGTATGGACCGCCCCGCTGAGAGCGTTCCTCAATCCCTACCGGGTCACACCCCGGACGGGACTTCCGCCCTGGAATCCGAGTCGTCGCCCCCGGCCTCCAGGGCCTTGTTGCGCCGGACGGAGGACCAGAAGGACCAGCCGATCAGGACGACGCCGACGAGACCGGTGATGATCTCGTTGATCTGGTACTGGATGGTGATGAGAAGGATGACGGACAGCGCGCCGATGGCGTAGTGCGCTCCGTGCTCCAGGTAGACATAGTCGTCCAGGGTGCCCTGGCGGACCAGGTAGACCGTGAGCGACCGGACGTACATGGCGCCGATGCCGAGGCCGAGCGCCATCAGCACGATCTCGTTGGTGATGGCGAAGGCGCCGATGACACCGTCGAACGAGAAGGACGCGTCGAGGACCTCGAGGTAGAGGAACATGAAGAACGCGGCCTTGCCGGAGAGCGCCACTGCGGACAGCTTCTTGCCGGTCTTCTTGGCCTCTTCCTCGGCCTCGTGCTCGCGCTCCTCCTCTTCCTCGAGCTTGTTCTCGAAGTAGCCGGAGAGGCCGCCGACGATGAGGTACGTGATCAGACCCGCGACACCCGCGAGCAGGACGGTCTCCGCCTTGTCCGCGTGCCCGCCGCCGTGCTGGTGCGCCTGGGTCGCGACGGTCATGGCCGCGACCAGCAGCACGATGAGCGCGATGCAGACCGACAGCATGTCGACCTTGCCGAGCTTGGCGAGCGGGCGCTCGATCCAGCGCAGCCACTGGATGTCACGGTCCTCGAAAATGAAGTCGAGGAAGATCATCAGAAGGAACATGCCACCGAAGGCGGCGATCGCCGGGTGGGCGTCCGTGACCAGTTCCTGATAGCGCTCGGGCTGGTTGAACGAGAGATCGACCGCCTCGATGGGCCCGATCTTGGCGGTGATGGCCACGATCACGACGGGGAAGACCAGCCGCATACCGAAGACCGCGATGAGTACACCGACCGTGAGGAAGATCTTCTGCCAGAAGGCATTCATCTTCTTCAGGATTCCGGCGTTGACCACCGCATTGTCGAAGGACAGCGAGATCTCGAGGACGGAAAGAATCGCGACCACACCGAATGCCTCCCACCCCCCGTAGAACACCGCTGCGACCAGGCCGAGCGCGGTAATCGCGAACGACCAGCCGAAGGTTTTCAGAAGCACTGGCTACCCCATCGTGTATGTAACGGGTCTCCCCCGGATGTGTACGGGGCTCCCCCGCGCCGTGCGCGGCTTTACGAAACGTTGACCCCGAAGTCTAGAGCGATGCCCCGCAGCCCCGACGCGTACCCCTGTCCCACTGCACGGAACTTCCACTCGCCGTTGTACCGGTAGAGCTCACCGAAGATCATCGCGGTCTCGGTGGAGGCGTCCTCGCTCAGGTCGTAGCGCGCGAGTTCCTGGCCGTCCGCCTGGTTCACCACGCGAATGAACGCGTTGCTGACCTGGCCGAAAGTCTGCCCACGGTTGTCGGCCTCATGGATCGAGACCGGGAAAACGATCTTGTCGCAGTGGGCGGGGACCTGATTGAGGTTCACGATGACCGACTCGTCGTCGCCCTCGCCCTCACCGGTGAGATTGTCGCCCGTGTGTTCCACGGAGCCGTCCGGACTCGTGAGGTTGTTGTAGAAGACGAACCATTCGTCGCCGAGCACCCGGCCCGACTGGCACAGCAGTGCGCTGGCGTCGAGGTCGAAGTCGGCGCCCGTGGTGGATCGTGCGTCCCAGCCGAGGCCGACGAGCACCTGGGTGAGGTTGGGTGCGGCCTTGGAGAGGGAGACATTGCCCCCCTTGGCGAGTGTGACGCCCATGATGTGAGTCCTCCCCGAGTCGATGAACCGTCTGTTGAGCGCGTCCGGCGCCGCACTGGGTGCGGCGCCGGACGGGGACGTGCTGGGCGGTGGACGGCGAATCATGGCCGGACACCCCCTGGGCGCGGCCCGGGCTGTGCCTCCTCAGGAACGGCCCGGTCGCGCTCTCTGGGCCGTACTCAGACGTTGACGCCGAAGTCCTGTGCGATGCCGCGCAGACCCGAGGCGTAGCCCTGGCCGATGGCACGGAACTTCCACTCGGCGCCGTTGCGGTACAGCTCGCCGAAGACCATGGCGGTCTCCGTCGAGGCGTCCTCGCTCAGGTCGTACCGCGCGAGCTCGCTGTTGTCCGCCTGGTTCACCACGCGGATGTACGCGTTGCGCACCTGGCCGAAGCTCTGCTGGCGGGTCTCGGCCTCGTAGATCGAGACCGGGAAGACGATCTTGTCGACGTCGGCCGGGACTCCGGCCAGGTTCACCTTGATGACCTCGTCGTCGCCCTCGCCCTCACCGGTGAGGTTGTCACCGGTGTGCTCGACGGAGCCGTCGGGGCTCTTGAGGTTGTTGAAGAAGACAAAATTACCGTCGCTGCCGACCTTGCCCTCGGCGTTGGTCAGCAGCGCGCTGGCGTCGAGGTCGAAGTCTCCACCGGTGGTGGTACGGGCGTCCCACCCCAGACCGACGACGACAGCGGTCAGGTTGGGCGCGGCCTTGGTCAGCGAGACGTTGCCGCCCTTGCTGAGGCTGACTCCCACGAGTCCTCCCATTGGTTTCTTGGGGGCCGACGACTGCCGGCGCCTCCACGTTGCGTTGGCATCGGATCAACGAGTGGATCCTAGTGACCGGTTCCCGGCCAAAGCAGGCTTTTGGCCGGGGCGCCGGGAGATCCTCCGGAACACCGACGCGGGATCGTCCGGAACCGGATCAGATCGCGTCGAGGGCCTTGATGTAGTCGTTCAGGTCGCGCGCGTCCGGCAGGCCGTTGACGACGGTCCAGCGCACCACTCCCTCCTTGTCGATGATGAAGGTGCCGCGCACCGCGCAGCCCTTCTCCTCGTCGAAGACGCCGTAGGCGCGGGAGGTCGCGCCGTGCGGCCAGAAGTCCGAGACCAGCGGGTACTCGAGGCCCTCCTGCTCGGCGAAGACGCGCAGGGTGTGGATGGAGTCGTTGGAGACGGCCAGCAGCTGCGTGTCGTCGTTCTCGAACCGCGGCAGCTCGTCGCGGAGGGCGCAGAGCTCACCCGTGCAGACGCCGGTGAAGGCGAACGGGTAGAACAGCAGCACCACGTTCTTCTCGCCGCGGAAGTCGGAGAGCTTCACGGTCCGGCCGTGGTTGTCCTTCAGCTCGAAATCCGGGGCCTGGGTACCGACCTCGATCGCCATGGAAACGCGTCCCTTCACTGCTTCACCGGGCTGGGCTGTCCGGGTGGACTCCCACCCTATGCAGAAACCTCGGCGGGCCCGCGGACAGGGATGTGCGCGGGCGGGGAACATGTGAACGGGCATACGAAGACCCCCGCCGGTGCACGACCGGCGGGGGCCTCGTGGTGAGTGCGGTTCAGCGCCTGGCTTTGGCCGACTTCGGGGTGACCAGACGGCTGCCCGTCCAGTCCTTGCCCGCATTGATGCTCTTGGTCTGGGAAAGACCGGCTGTCTGGCCGGCCTCGTTGATATCGCTCGGCTCGACGTAGCCTTCGCGGCCGGTCTTCGGCGTCATCAGCCAGATCACACCGCCTTCGTCGATCAGACCAATGGCATCCACCAGCGCGTCCGTAAGGTCGCCGTCCTCGTCGCGGAACCACAGCAGGACGACGTCAGCGACGTCGTCGTAGTCCTCATCGACGAGTTCCTGGCCGGTAGTGGCCTCAATGCCCTCACGGAGCTCCTGCTCGACGTCGTCGTCGTAGCCGATCTCCTGGACCACCTGTCCGGGCTCGAACCCCAGCCGTGCAGCCGAGTTGGTCCGTTCCTCCGCGTGGTCCGCGGTCGCGCTCACGGGTTGCCTCCTGATCATGTTTCGGAAAATGCTTCAGCCACGCGCGTGCGCGGGGCGTTGGCCGTAGTCCACACGGGCGCGGCGGATCGCGCAAGTACCCAGCGCGCGAGACCGCCTAAACGGTGACGTTTCCTGCCACGTCGCCGCACGATCGGCAGGTCCCCGACTGGGCTCCACACGGCCGTCCACACCCTTTACGTCCTTCCACAGCTTATGCCGTTTCGGTCCGCCAATCGGATTCGAACAGCCTTTGGGAACGCTTGGACGGGTTGGGCGTATGGTTGCGGTTTGATCCAACCCGTCTGTCCGGGCCGCCCTGGCACACCGGACATGATGTCTCACCACCTGATGGTTACCCCTCGGTAGAGATGACGTATGCGTCGTCGCGGTACACGATGGTGCTGGCGTACATGCATACATCCCGGGGGCGTGCCTCCCGAAACCAGGCCCCGTAGAGCAGCACCGAACAGCGAAGGAACAGCGTGGCTTCCGGATCCGATCGCAACCCGATCATCATTGGCGGCCTTCCGAGCCAGGTCCCGGACTTCGATCCCGAGGAGACCCAGGAATGGCTCGACTCCCTCGACGCCGCCGTCGACGAGCGCGGCCGTGAGCGGGCCCGCTACCTGATGCTCCGGCTCATCGAGCGCGCGCGAGAGAAGCGCGTCGCCGTGCCGGAGATGCGCAGTACGGACTACGTGAACACGATCGCCACGAAGGACGAGCCGTTCTTCCCCGGCGACGAGGAGATCGAGCGCAAGGTCCTCAACGCGACCCGCTGGAACGCGGCCGTGATGGTGTCGCGCGCCCAGCGCCCGGGTATCGGCGTCGGCGGTCACATCGCCACGTTCGCCTCCTCCGCCTCGCTGTACGACGTGGGCTTCAACCACTTCTTCCGGGGCAAGGACGACGGTCTGGGCGGCGACCAGATCTTCTTCCAGGGGCACGCCTCCCCCGGTATCTACGCCCGCGCGTTCCTGCTCGACCGGCTGAACGAGGCACAGCTCGACGCCTTCCGCCAGGAGAAGTCGAAGGCGCCGAACGGCCTGTCCAGCTACCCGCACCCGCGGCTGATGCCGGACTTCTGGGAGTTCCCGACCGTCTCGATGGGCCTCGGTCCGCTCGGCGCGATCTACCAGGCCCGGATGAACCGCTACATGGAGGCGCGCGGCATCGCCGACACCTCCCGGTCCCACGTCTGGGCATACCTGGGCGACGGCGAGATGGACGAGCCCGAGTCGCTGGGCCAGCTCTCCATCGCCGCCCGTGAGGGCCTGGACAACCTGACCTTCGTGGTCAACTGCAACCTGCAGCGCCTCGACGGTCCGGTGCGCGGCAACGGCAAGATCATCCAGGAGCTGGAGTCGCAGTTCCGCGGTGCCGGCTGGAACGTCATCAAACTGGTCTGGGACCGCTCCTGGGACCCGCTGCTGGCGCAGGACCGCACGGGCATCCTGGTCAACAAGCTGAACACCACGCCGGACGGCCAGTTCCAGACGTACGCCACCGAGTCGGGCTCGTACATCCGTGAGCACTTCTTCGGGGACGACCCGCGGCTGCGCGACATGGTCAAGGACATGACCGACGACCAGATCCTGCACCTGGGCCGGGGCGGTCACGACCACAGGAAGGTCTACGCGGCGTACGCGGCGGCCAAGGCCCACAAGGGCCAGCCGACGGTGATCCTCGCGCAGACGGTCAAGGGCTGGACCCTGGGCCCGAACTTCGAGGGCCGCAACGCGACCCACCAGATGAAGAAGCTCACGGTCGAGGACCTCAAGCGGTTCCGCGACCGGCTGCACATCCCGATCACGGACAAGCAGCTGGACGAGGGCTACCCGCCGTACTACCACCCGGGCCGCAACTCGGAAGAGATCCAGTACATGCACGACCGCCGCAAGAGTCTGGGCGGATATGTCCCGACCCGTGTGGTGCGCGCGAAGCCGCTGGTTCTCCCCGAGGACAAGACGTACGCGACCGCGAAGAAGGGTTCGGGTCAGCAGTCGATCGCCACGACCATGGCGTTCGTCCGCATCCTGAAGGACCTCATGCGGGACAAGGAGATCGGCAAGCGTTTCGTGCTGATCGCACCCGACGAGTACCGCACCTTCGGCATGGACGCGTTCTTCCCGAGCGCGAAAATCTACAACCCGCTGGGTCAGCAGTACGAGGCAGTGGACCGCGATCTGCTGCTCGCGTACAAGGAGTCGCCGACCGGTCAGATGCTGCACGACGGCATCTCCGAGGCGGGTTGCACGGCGTCGCTGATCGCCGCGGGTTCGGCGTACGCCACGCACGGCGAGCCGCTGATCCCGGTGTACGTCTTCTACTCGATGTTCGGTTTCCAGCGCACCGGTGACCAGTTCTGGCAGATGGCCGACCAGCTCGCACGCGGCTTCGTGCTGGGTGCGACCGCCGGTCGCACGACGCTGACCGGTGAGGGTCTGCAGCACGCGGACGGCCACTCGCAGCTGCTCGCCTCGACGAACCCCGGCTGTGTGGCGTACGACCCCGCGTTCAGCTACGAGATCGCGCACATCGTCAAGGACGGTCTGCGCAGGATGTACGGCGAGAACAGCGAGGACGTCTTCTACTACCTCACCGTCTACAACGAGCCGATCCAGCACCCGGCCGAGCCGGAGAACGTGGACGTCGAGGGCATCCTCAAGGGCGTCTACCGCTTCAGGAGCGGCGAGAAGGGCATGATCCCGGCCCAGATCATGGCGTCCGGTGTGGCGGTCCCGTGGGCGGTCGAGGCGCAGCGGATCCTCGCCGACGAGTGGAACGTGAAGGCGGACGTCTGGTCGGCGACCTCCTGGAACGAGCTGCGCCGCGAGGCCGTCGAGGTGGAGCGGTACAACCTGCTGCACCCGGAGGAGGAGCAGCGCGTCCCGTACGTGACCCGGAAGCTCTCCGGCTCCGAGGGCCCGTTCGTGGCGGTTTCGGACTGGATGCGTTCGGTGCCGGACCAGATCGCGCGCTGGGTTCCCGGTGCGTACCAGTCGCTGGGCGCGGACGGCTTCGGCTTCGCCGACACGCGTGGCGCGGCCCGCCGGTACTTCCACATCGACGCGCAGTCGATCGTCCTCGCGGTGCTCACCGAGCTCGCGAAGGAGGGACGGGTCGACCGTTCGCTGCTGAAGCAGGCGATCGACCGGTACGAACTCATGGACGTGACCGCGGCCGACCCGGGCGCGGCCGGCGGCGACGCGTAGGCACGACGGGACAGATCCGAAGGGCGGCGGACCTCCTGGTCCGCCGCCCTTCGGCGTCAGTTCTCCCAGACTTTGAAGGCCCTGACCTGGTACGGGGACTGCGGCACCCAGGTGCCACCGCCCGGATAGGTCTCGAACTCGCCGGTCTCGGCGCACTCCGCCGACTGATAGGTGGTGACGGGGCGGCCGGTGCGGTTGGCGAGCGCCTGGGCCTGGCCGGCCGGTGGCAACGGGACACAGCTTTCGATGTCGATGGCGGACAGTTCGTGGACCTGCCGGGCCCCGGTGAAGTCAGGCTTCCCCCAGAGGCAGAGCTGCCCCGTCCCGCACGCCCCGAGCCGGACCGGCGCGGCCCGCGGAGCCGATGCGACCTGCGTGGTGCGGGTGGTCTGTGTGGCCGGTGCGGTCTCTGAGGCCTGTACGGCCGGCGGGATGAGCGCGGTGGCGGTCAGTACGGCGGCAAGCGCAGTCGTACGCATATCAGTCAACCCCCGTGGTGGTGTGGATCACTTGCACGCACCCTGACCTGCGGGGCAGCGCCACGGGAAGGGGCGCGGGGCCGGACCACCCGGATAGGCGACAGCCCCGCCGGAGGGGTCCGACGGGGCTGTCGTGGGCGCTGTGTTGACGCTCGGGGCTCCTCGGCGCGAGGAGTCGGCGAGGGCCGGCGGCGGACTCAGATGTGGCCCGCGCCCGCGCCCGCCTCCGCATTCGCACCGCGCTTGGTGAGCGTGGCGACCAGCGCCGCGATCACCGCGACCACGCCGGCGACCATGAAGGCCGTGCCCATGCCCGACACGAACGTGTCATGCGCGACGCTCGTGATCTTCTCCGCGACCGGACCCGGCGTGCCGGACGCCACCGGCGGGATCCCGACCTCGACGGCCGAGGACGCCTGGTCCAGCTGCTGCGGCGAGAGCGGCGGAAGCTCCGCGGCAGCCCAGTTGTCAGCGAGCTTCGCGTCGACCTGCGAGGCCATGACCGCACCCAGCACCGCCGTACCGAGGCTGCCGCCGACCTGCATGGCGGCCTGCTGCAGACCGCCCGCGACGCCGGAGAGCTCCATCGGGGCGTTGCCCACGATGACCTCGGTGGCGCCGACCATCACCGGGGCGAGGCCGAGGCCGAGCAGGCCGAACCAGATGGACATGGTCAGGGTGCCGGTGCCGGTGTCCAGCTGGGACATCCCGAACATGGCGACCGCGGTGCACACCATGCCGCCGACGAGCGGGACGCGCGGGCCGAGCTTGGTGATCAGCAGGCCGGCGAGCGGGGAGCCGACGATCATCATCCCGGTCAGCGGCAGCAGGTGCAGGCCCGCGTCGACGGCCTTCATGCCGTGCACGTTCTGCAGGTAGAAGGTGACGAAGAAGAGTCCGCCCATGAAGGCGAACGCCATCAGCACCATCAGGACCACACCCGCGGACAGCGGCACCGAGCGGAACATCGCCAGCGGGATCAGCGGCTCCCTGACGTTCTTCTGGGAGAGGGCGAACACCACGAACAGGGCCACGGCCGCCCCCAGGAAGCCGAGCGTCCTGAAGTCGCCCCAGCCCCACTCCGCACCCTTGATGAGCGCCCAGATCAGGCAGAACATCGCCTGCGACAGCAGCACGATGCCGCCGATGTCGAAGGAGCGCGGCGCGTTCTCGGCGCGGTGGTCCTTGAGGATCACCACGCCGAGCAGAAGCGCGATCACTCCGACCGGCACGTTGATGAAGAAGACGGACTGCCAGCTGACGTGCTCGACGAGGACGCCGCCGAGGATCGGACCGCCCGCCGTCGAGGCGCCGATGACCATGCCCCAGATACCGATCGCCATGTTCAGCTTCTCGGCCGGGAAGGTGGCGCGCAGCAGGCCGAGCGCGGCCGGCATCAGCAGAGCGCCGAAAAGGCCCTGCAGCACCCGGAACGCGATGACCAGGGCCACGCTGCTGGAGAATCCGATGGCTCCCGATGCCGCGGCGAAGCCCACGACGCCGATCAGGAAGGTCTGGCGGTGGCCGAACCGGTCACCGAGCTTGCCCGCGGTGATCAAGGAGACCGCGAGTGCGAGCATGTAGCCGTTGGTGATCCACTGGACGTCGGCGAGCGAGGCGTGCAGGTCCTGCTGGATGGCGGGGTTGGCGATCGCGACGATCGTGCCGTCGAGCGCGACCATCATCACGCCGATGGCCACGGAGAAGAGCGTCAGCCAGGGGTGGCCGCGCAGCCCCTTGGCCGGGGCGGGAGCAGGGGTGCTCTGCGGCTCCCGCAACGCCTTTTCTGCGGTGGTCTGACTAGTCATGCCGGGGAGATTAGTGTCAGCCGCTGACAGTTGACAAACCATTTCACAAGCCGGTAACTGTCACGTAGCTCACAGGTACCCTGAGCTGGACAAAGAGACCGAAAGAGGATCGCTCAGTGACCGATGGCCGGCGCGCCGCAGAGCAACCGACCGGGCTGCGCGAACGCAAGAAGCGACGCACCCGGGACGCCCTGCTGCATGCCGCCCTCGAGCTCTTCACCACCCAGGGGTACGACGAGACCACCGTCGACGAGATCGTCGACGCCGTCGAGGTCTCCCAGCGCACCTTCTTCCGCTATTTCGCCAGCAAGGAGGAGACCGCCTTCGCCGTCCAGGAGATGGTGGAGTCGCGCTTCCTCTCCGAGCTGCGCCAACGGCCCGCCGAGGAAGCCCCTTTCGAGGCCATGCGCAGTGCGGTCCTGTGCGCCTGGAACAGTATCGGTGAGGCGATCGAGGAGACCGTCACGGTCGAACTCCACATGCGTACCTACCGGATGATCGAGTCGACCCCTTCCCTGCTCGCGGCCCACCTGCGGCGCAGCATCGACCTGGAGACCGAGATAGCCGAGGTGATCGCCGGGCGCGAGGGCCTCGACATCCGGACGGATCCGCGACCGCGGGTCGCCGTCGCCGCGTTCTCCGGGGTGATGCGGGTGACCGGGCAGCTGTGGGGGCATGGGCGGGACACGAGCATGGAGTCGCTGCGCGCGCTGACCGAGAACTATCTGGACCAACTGGGCCCGGCGCTCGCGGGGAACTGGCATGCGCCGGTCGAACCCGTGACCGCAGGGCCTGCGCCTTCCGCCCGACAGCCCCGCCCCCGTCATGTGCCGAACGCCTCATGACGGAACATGACGGACTTCACAACTGCCGTACCACAACCGACCCGTGCGAGACGGGAGCGGCACGAAATCCGTCGGAGCGTACCGGAAGCGCGCACGGAGCGTGAGGGAAACCAGCTCCAATTCCCTGCAGGAGAGTGATGTGTGTCACCCGCTTCACGGTGGCCGTCGCGCGTCTCCTAATGTGGGCCGGAGTGACTTCCTTCGACTCCTCCCCCACGCTCACCGCATGGCGCGCGCTGCTCGCCGTCGCGGTCGTGTTCGTGATGCTGGCGACCACCGGCTGGACAGCGGTACGTCACCAACCCTCCCACGAGCCACGCGACATCGCACTCGCCTCCTGGGCGCGGGGCCGGATAGCGGGTCACCCGCTGCCGGACGCCGATGCACCGCCCTACCGGCTGGCGCAGTTCTTCGCCACGCTCACCGCCGCGCAGCGGACCGCGCTCGCCGACAGGTACCCGTTGGTCGTCGGCAATTTGAACGGCGCCCCGGTCACCCTGCGCTACCGCGCCAACCGGCGGGCCCTGGTTCAGGCGCGGGCGGTCGAGCGGCGGCGCATGCACGACGTCAGGCTCTCCCCGGACGGCCGCGCCGACGCGCTGCGCCGGATGGAGCGCTTCCGGTCGATGCTGGCCCACGGTCGGCATTTCCTGGCCTTCGACCCGTCCGGAAAGGGCCACGCCGCCGAGGTGTTCGGTGACCTGGACAAGGCCGAGCGGATCTCGGTGGTCGTGCCCGGTGTCGACACCAATCTGCTGACGCTGGAGCGGACCGGGCCGAAGGTCAACGCCGCCCCCGTCGGCATGGCGAAGTCGCTGTACGCGGCGGAGCGCGCCGCCCGCCCCGGCACGCGGACCGCCGTCATCGCCTGGGCGGACTACACCGCGCCCGCCGGCATCGGTATGGACGCGGCCCTGGGAAACCTCGCCGAGCGCGGCGCGGTCCGGCTGAACGCGCTCGTCGGCGCGCTGCCCGGCACGTCGAAGGTCTCGCTGTTCTGTCACAGCTACGGGTCCGTGCTGTGCGGTGTCGCCGCGGGAGAACTGCCGTCCCGGGTCACCGACATCGCGGTCGCGGGCAGCCCCGGCATGCGGGTGCGGCGTGCCGCGCAGCTGCACACCTCGGCCGCGGTCTGGGCGATGCGGGACCGCAACGACTGGATCGAGGACGTACCGAACATGGAGGTCGGCGGGCTCGGCCACGGGGCCGATCCGGTGGACCGGGGCTTCGGTGCGCGTGTCGTCTCTGCGGGCGATGCCAACGGGCACAGCGGCTATTTCGTGCCGGGCACCGAGAGCCTCAGCAACTTCGCCGCCATCGGCGTGGGTGCCTACGGCTCGGTGACCTGTGCGAGCGCCGACAGGGCCTGTCACAAGGGAATTTCCGGCGCCGAAGACATGTGACGCGCGTAAAGAGCCGCAGGGGAGCATGAATTGCGGCATACGCCGAGGGGGGACGTGCGGGCAAGTGCCGCATACGATGAGGCACATGGGTGATGTGCTGGCCGGAATTCATGCCGCCTGGGAGTTCGACACCGACTCCGTGCTCATCCGCTTCGAACGGGGTATTCGCACGCCGAAGCTCTTCCAGAGCCTGCGTGAACGCCGCATTCCGCACGCGGCGTTGTCGTCGGTGACGCTGAACCCGGGCAAGCGGGGCACGGTGGTACTGCATGCGGTGCCGAGACCCGGTGCCGATCCCCTGCTCGAGGCTGCGGCAGGGCAGCTGAAAGAGGGCTGCGATCCGTACCGGCTGGTGCTGCCCGCCGAACGCGAGACGCTCGCCGAGTACTACGCGGACGAGCTGCGCGCACTGCTCGGAGCGGACGCGGGGGAGCCCGCCGAACGTTTCATGGTCGCGGCCCCCGAGGCGCCGATGCAGTTCAAGGCGTACGACGGCCGGGCCAGCTTCGACGGGGACCGGATCTCCTTCCGCTGGTTCTGGACGGGTGCCTCCACGGCGAAGTGGAAAGCGGGCGACCAGACGTTTCCGGTCACCGAGTTGAGCGGGGTCGAGTGGCGGTCGCCCGAGGCGTTCGACGGCTACCTGCGGCTGGTCCCGCGAGGCGCCGGGAGTGCAAGTTCCCTGGCGGACGCGGAAGCAGCTGCGGCCGCGGAGGGCGGGGCGCCCCGTACGGACACCGCACCCGGTCCGCAGGCCATATCCCCGCGGCCCACCCAGGCCGATCAGGACCCGGCCGCGGTGATCTTCGGACTCGGCTACGGCCCGGTGCACGAGTCGCTGCCGTTCGCCGCCGCCGTCCTGGAGTCCGTACGCAGGAACCAGTCCGCACCCGTGGCGGCAACCGCCGTCCTGGCAGGCGCGGGGCGCCGCGATCCGGCGGACATCGCCGAGCGGATCCGGCACCTCGGGGAGCTGCACCGGGCGGGACTCGTGACGGACGACGAGTTCAGCGCGAAGAAGGCCCAACTGCTCGCGGAGCTGTAGCGGCGGGCCGACGGTCTCCCCCATTCCTTGTCGTGGGGAGGCCGTGAGGGGCGGGCACGTAGTACCCCCGTACGGGGCGCCGGGCCCTGATCGAGACCCCGGTATGACGCCGCGCGGCAGGTCCGCTGCCTACGCTGATCGGGCCATGCCGACTTCCTCTCCCCAGCCCCCGCCACCCGCCGACGGCCTGCTCAGCGCAGCCCGCCGCAATCTGCGCGAGGTGGCCCACGGGCTGACCCACGCGTCCCACCCTCCGACTCCGCTGTTCGCCGACGCCCCGAGACCGTGGCAGCGGCTGCTCCCGTACGGTGTCGTCCTCGTCCTCGCCGCCACCCTCATCCCGGTCACGATCAACTTCCTGATCTCGGAGTACGGGGTGCCCGGAGGCGTGGCGGGCGCCCTCGGTGTCGCCCAGGCTGCGCCCCTGCTGATGCTGGCGCACCGGCCGTTGCAGGCGTGGTGGATCGTCTTCCCCGCCGACATCATCGGTGCCCTGGTGCTCCTGGGGTATCCGGTGGCGACGTACACCGTCTGGCCGTGGACACCACCCGCCATCGTCGGGTATCTCTTCCTGCTCCTCGCCCTGGGGCTGCGCGAGACCCGCCGGACCTCGATCGCCGTCTGGCTGGCCACGGGAGCCGCCGGTGTGGTGCTGCATGTGATCTCGCCCGGGCGCAGCAACGGCAGCGCCCTGCTGCTGCCCGTTCTCGGCGCGGTGGTGCTGGTGATCGCCGCGGCGGTGCGGGAACGGGGCGACGCGCAACGGCGGCTGGCCGAACAGGAGACCATCAGCGAGGCGGAGCGGGCGCAGCGGACCCTGCTGGAGGAACGCACCAGAATCGCCCGTGAGCTGCACGATGTGGTCGCGCACCACATGTCGGTGATCACGGTGCAGGCCGACTCCGCCCCGTACCGGATCAGCGGGCTGTCCGAGGAGGCGGTCGAGGAGTTCGGCTCGATCGCGGCGAGCGCCCGGGAGTCGCTTGCCGAGATGCGGCGGCTGCTCGTGGTGCTGCGCAGCGACGGAACGGAGGGCGAACGGGCGCCGCAGCCGGGGCTCGACCGGCTGCAGCAGTTGGTCGAGGCGACGGTACGGGCGGGGCTGCCTGCGGAGTTGTCGCTCGCCGCGGACCTGGGCGACGTACCGCAGACGGTGGACCTGTCCGCGTACCGGATCGTGCAGGAGGCGCTGGCCAACGTGGTCCGGCATGCGCCGGGAGCGCGGACCCGGGTGTCGATCGCGTCGGACGGCGAGCATCTGACCGTGGTGGTCGCCAACGACCGGGCGGAACGGCCCGGTTCGCCGCTGGAGCCGACGGGGACCGGACACGGGCTGGTCGGGATGCGCGAACGCGTACGGTTGACCGGCGGCACCCTCGACACCGGGCCGCTGCCCGACGGCGGGTTCCGGGTGGCCGCACGGCTGCCGCTGTCGCCCGCCTCCCCCTCGTCCCTGGAGGACCTGTGACCATCCGCGTGATCATCGTCGACGACCAGGCCATGGTGCGGGCGGGGTTCGCGGCGCTGCTGTCGGCGCAGAGCGACATCGATGTGGTGGGCGAGGCGCCGGACGGGCGGCAGGGGATCGAGGTCAGCCGGAACGTCCATCCGGACGTGGTGCTGATGGATGTGCGGATGCCGGAGATGGACGGCCTCGCGGCCGCGCGTGAGCTGCTGAACCCGCCGGTGGGGGCGGTCCACCGGCCGAAGGTGCTGATGCTCACCACCTTCGACGTGGACGACTACGTGTACGAGGCGCTGCGCGCCGGGGCGTCCGGGTTCCTGCTGAAGGACGCGCCGCCCGCCGATCTCATCTCGGCGGTACGGGTGGTGGCGGCGGGCGAGGCGCTGCTGGCGCCGTCCGTGACGCGACGGCTGATCGCGGACTTCGCGCGGCAACGGCGGGGCGGAAGCGGTGTGGGCGGGCGGAGCAATGCCGTCGCTCTGCGGCTGAACGGGCTGACGCCGCGGGAGACGGAGGTGTTGGAGCTGATTGCCCGGGGGCTGTCCAACCAGGAGATCGCTGGGCGGCTGGTGCTGGCCGAGCAGACGGTGAAGACGCATATCGGACGGGTGCTGGCCAAGCTCGATCTGCGGGATCGGGCGCAGGCGGTGATCTTTGCGTACGAGTCGGGGTTGGTGACGCCGGGCGAGTAGGGGCGGGCACGGCCTGACCGGGCAGGACAGGCCCGAGCATGCGCGGCGGGCGTGAGTGGGCCAATCAGCCCCGAGCCGGCTCGAACGACCGCGTGAGGTGGGGAATTCCCCCGGTACACCCCCTACCCCGGTACCACTGCGAACGTGGCTCCCCGGTGTGACGCCCTCTCACCCATCCTCTTCCTACCTTCCCTCCCGTCGCGCCGAACGGCGTGCACGAGCCGAAGAGGGAGGGCGAGATGCGCCGTTACGCGAGGACTCTGGTCGCGGTCGCACTGGCGACCACCGTGGTGGCCGGGAGCGCCGGCTGGGTGTCCGGGAATGCACAGCAGGCCGTGACAGGGCCGCCGCCCGGGAGTGCCGCATGGCGGTCGGATCGTGTGCTGGGGCGGAAGCTGCCGGATCCGGAGCGGTCCACGCCCGCCCAAGTAGCTCAATTCTTCCGGGGGTTGAGCAAGGACGAGCGGCAGCAGCTGGTCGTGCGGCATCCATCGGTCGTCGGCAATCTCGACGGGGTGCCCGTCGAGTTGCGCTACCGCGCCAACGCCCTTTCCCTGCAGGCCGGTCACGATCCCCGGTACGCGCATCTGGGCGTCGATCGCGGACGGCAGATCCTGGCCTTCGATCCGCGCGGGCGCGGACAGGTCGCCGAGGTGTTCGGGGACCTGAGGACCGCGAGCCGGGTCTCCGTCGTGGTGCCGGGTTCGGACATCGACGCCGGAACCTTCGACCGTACGCATGACGTGTACGGCACTCCGGCCGGCATGGCGAAGTCGCTGTACGCGGAGACCGGGACGGGCAGTGCGGTGATCGCCTGGGCCGGTTACACCACTCCCGTCGGCGTCGGGGTCGATGCTGCGACCGGTTCGCTCGCAGAGGCGGGCGCCGACCGGCTGACCCGGTTCGCGGACGGGCTGGCCGCCGACAGGATCAACGAACCCGCCGTGTTCTGCCACAGTTACGGGTCCGTCGTGTGCGGTCTCGCCGCATCCCGGCTCCACGTCAGCGACCTGGTCGTCCTCGGCTCGCCCGGCATGCGCGCCGACGACGTCGCCGATCTGCACACCACCGCCCGGGTCTGGGCGGCCAAGGACGCCACCGACTGGATCGACGACGTCCCGAACGTCGAGGTGGCCGGGCTCGGTCACGGGCCCGATCCCGCCGATCCGGAGTTCGGGGCCCGTCGGGTGCCCGCCGAGGACGCGCACGGCCACACCGGCTACTTCGCCCCCGGCACCGACTCACTGCGCGCCTTCGCGGCCATCGCGCAAGGGGCGGGCCGATGAGCCTGAAGCATCTTGCGGCCCGGATCGACGCCCGTACCCCCGCAAACCGCGACCGTGCCGTCGACGGACTGCGCGCCCTCGCCCTGCTCGCCGTGCCCACCGGGCACTGGCTGCTCGGCGGCTTCCGGCTGGACAACGCCGGCGCACTTCACAACGCCAGCCCGCTCTCCGCCTTCGGATTCCTCGCCCCGGTCAGCTGGATCCTCCAGATGCTCGGCATCTTCTTCCTGGTCGGCGGGTACGCCTCCGTGCTCTCGTACCGGCGCAGGAAGTCCACCACCGCAGCCTGGCTGCGCGGGCGGATGGCCAGGCTGGGCAGGCCGGTGCTGGGGGTGACCGCTGTCTGGGCGGCGATGATCCCCGTGCTGTACACGCTCGGGGTACCCGGTGACACGCTGCGGACCGGGTCGACGCTGGTGATCCAGCCACTCTGGTTCGTCGGGGTGTACACGGTGGTCACCGCCCTCACCCCGTACTGCCTGCGGATCGCGCGGCGGCTGGGCGGCTGGGCGGCCGCGCCACTGCTCGGGGCGGTCGCCGCCGTCGACTTCCTGCGCTACGGACCGTACGCCGAGGCGATGCCGTCCTGGCTGAGCGTGCTGAACATCCTTCCGGGCTGGCTCTTCGCGTACCAGCTCGGGGTGTCGTGGGCCGAGGGCCGGATCGGGAAGCGGGGCGCCCGGCTCCTGCTCGTCGGCGGGACCGTGCTGTTCGCCGCGCTGCTGCTCGCCTTCCACTACCCGGCGTCGATGGTCGGCGTGCCGGGCGAGGCACGCACCAATTCGCATCCGCCGTCGCTGCTGGTCCTCGCCCTGGCCGCCGCGCAGAGCGGTGCGGCGATCCTGCTGCGCGACCGGATCGGCCGGCTGCTGCGCCGTCCGCCGGTGTGGGCGCCCGTCGTCGTCATCAATCTGTCCGCGATGACGATCCTGTGCTGGCACCAGACGGCGATGCTGGCCGCGGCCGTCCCGGCGTCCTTCGCCGGTGCGGTGCCCGGGCTGACGACGGGGCCGGACACGATCGGCTGGGTCCTGGCACGGCTGGCGTGGATGCCGGTGTTCGCCGGGCTGCTGGTGCTCATCGCCCGGTACGCGCGCCGTTTCGAGGCACCGTGGCAGGCCGGAACGCGGGCGGCGAACGCCCGCCGGGCAGCGGCGGGGCTGCTCGCGGCGGGCTTCGCCGTGTTCGCGCTGGGGATCGCGTAGGGCGGCGCACACCCAGCCCGTCCGGCGCTCGAGGGCCGGGCGATTGCCGGGCGCCCCGGCCGCCCGGAAACGACTACTCGCGCGCCGCGGACGTCGAGCTCATGTCCGGGTACCGGTCCCCCGCCACCTGCCCGGCGATCGGCTCCAGCAGTGCCAGCTCCTCCGTGGTCAGCGTGAGCCGGGTGGCGGCCACGTTCTCCAGCAGCCGGCTGCTCTTGCGGGTGCCCGGGATCGGCACCACGTTCAGGCCGTGCACCTGGGCCCGCTGCTGGACCCAGGCGAGCGCCACCTGCGCGGCCGACGCCCCGTGCGCCGCCGCGATCTTGTGGACGGGCTCCAGCAGGGCGGCGTTCGTCTTCGCGTTGTCGCCGGTGAAGCGCGGCTGGTACTTCCGGAAGTCGCCGTCCGACAGGTCCTTGGCCGCGTCCGTGAACGCCCCGGTCAAAAAGCCCCGACCGAGCGGCGAGTACGGCACGAAGGTCACCCCGAGCTCGACCGCGGCGGGCACGGCGCTGCGCTCGACGTCCCGGCTGAAGAGCGACCACTCGGACTGCAGGGCGGCGATCGGGTGCACGGCGTACGCCTCGCGCAGCTCCGCGCCGGTGACCTCGCTCAGCCCGAGCTGGTTGACCTTGCCCTGCTGCACCAGCTCGGCCATCGCGCCGACGGACTCGGCCAGCGGGACTGCCGGGTCGCGGCGGTGCATGTAGTACAGGTCGATGACATCGGTGTTCAGCCGGCGCAGGCTGTCCTCGACGGCCTGGCGGATGTACGCGGGGTCATTGCGCACGCCCCGGTACTGCGGGTCGTCGGTCCGCTCTATGGCGAACTTCGTGGCGAGGGTGATCTCGCCCCGGTGCGCCGCGACGAACGGCGCCAGGAACGTCTCGTTGGCGCCACGACCGTACACGTCTGCGGTGTCGAAGAGGGTGACGCCCGCCGCCAGCGCCGTCTCCAGCGTCTCGCGCGCGGCGGACTCATCGGTGTCCCCGTAGAACTCGCTCATGCCCATGCAGCCGAGTCCCTGCACGCCGACCTGCGGGCCGCCGTTTCCGAGCTCCACGGTGGTGATCTTGTCGTCAGTCATCAGGCACAGGGCCTTTCCGGCGCCCGTCGGGCACTCGCATAGAAGTCGATCTTGTGGTCGAGGACGGCGAGGGTGTCCTGGAGCTCCGCGATCCGCGTCTTCACGTCGCGGCGGGTCGCCTCCAGCAGCTCCTGCCGTTCCTCGAAGGTGTGCTCGCCCTCGCGCAGCAGCTCCGCGTACCGGACCATGTCGGCGACCGGCATTCCGGTCAGCCGCAGTTTGGAGACGAAGGCCAGCCAGTCCAGGTCGCGGTTGGTGAAGCGGCGCTGACCGGTGTGCGAACGGTCGACGTGCGGCATCAGCCCGATCCGCTCGTACCAGCGCAGAGTGTGCGCGGTGAGCCCGGTGAAGGCGGCGACCTCACTGATGGTGTAGCGGTCCTGGCCCTCGGGGCGCGGATGCGCCCTGGGTGCCGATGCGCATGCGTCCGTCTTTACGGAAGTGCTCTCCATCACCGTCATGACCTCCACGCTAGAACCTTGGAGTGCACTCGAAGCAAGCACAAACGGCGACGGGTTTCGGTGGCGGCCGGGCCACCCCCTCCGAGCCGTGCAGGACGGCCCTTTAGGCTCATAGGTATGCAGAGCCTGGCGATGATCGACAACTGGCCCGTCCCCACCGCGGCGGCGGCCGTCGTACGAGCGGACGGCACCGTCGTCGGTGCGCACGGCCCGACCTCGCACCGTTTTCCGCTCGCCTCCGTCACCAAGCCGATCGCGGCCTATGCGGCGCTCGTGGCGTACGAGGAGGGCGCGGTCGAGCTCGACGAGCCGGCCGGGCCCGAGGGTTCCACCGTCCGGCACCTGCTCGCGCACACCAGCGGGCTCGCCTTCGACGAGCACCGGGCGACAGCCGCTCCGGGCACCCGGCGGCTCTACTCCAACGCGGGCTTCGAAGTGCTCGGCGACCATATCGCCAAGGCCACCGACATCCCGTTCCCGGAGTATGTGCGCCAGGCGGTGCTGGAGCCGCTGGGCATGGCGTCGACCACGCTGGACGGCTCGCCCGCCCGGGACGGCGTCTCGACCGTCGACGACCTGGTGCGGTTCGCGGCGGAGGT
>NZ_JBHVFU010000004.1:42500-139521 GCF_042801455.1 Streptomyces sp. NPDC057565
GCGACAGCGAACTGACCGTCGAGGCGATCCGACGCGCCGCTCGCCACGCCAAGCTCCAGGTCCTCACCGGAGTGCTCGGCAGCCGTCTGGTCGTCATCGCGGGCGGCAGCGACAACCCGCTGCACGTCGCAAAGGCGCTGATCGGCCCGTACGCGGCCGGCCCTGTCGTCGCCGGACCCGTGGTGCCCGACCTGCTGGCGGCCACCCGGTCCGCCCAGGCAGCCGCCGCCGGGCTCAAGGCGTGCGGTGCCTGGCAGGACGCGCCGCGGCCGGTTCTGGCCGACGACCTGCTGCCGGAGCGCGCCATTGCGGGCGACCCCGCCGCGCGGGACCAGTTGGTGGAGGAGATCTACAGACCGCTGGAGGAAGCGGGCTCTGCGCTGCTGGAGACTCTGAGTGTGTACCTGGAGCAGGCAAGCAGTCTGGAGGGCGCGGCCCGGATGCTGTTCGTGCACCCCAACACCGTGCGCTACCGGCTTCGACGTGTGACAGACGTCACCGGGTGGTCGCCATCCGATGTCCGCTCGGCGTTCACGTTGCGAATCGCCCTGATTCTGGGGCGTCTGGCCGACAGGGATACCCAGTCCTAGACTTTTGTCGGACATCAACAATTCCCCCTACGGTTCTTCGTCCCTGTCCCCACGGGCGTTCAGGACCGTTCACAAGAGAGAGTGTGAGGGTGCTCGTACTCGTCGCTCCCGGCCAAGGCGCTCAGACGCCCGGCTTCCTGACTCCCTGGCTCGACCTCCCCGGTGCCTCCGACCGCGTCGCGGCCTGGTCCGACGCCATCGGGCTCGACCTCGCCCACTACGGCACGAAGGCCGACGCGGACGAGATCCGCGACACCGCGGTGGCTCAGCCGCTGCTGGTCGCCGCGGGCCTGCTGTCCGCCTCCGCACTGGCCGCATCGCCGGATGTCGTCGCAGGTCACAGCGTTGGTGAGATCACCGCGGCGGCGCTCGCCGGTGTCCTCGACGAGGAGACCGCGCTCCGTCTCGTACGCACCCGCGGGCTCGCCATGGCGGACGCCGCAGCGGTCACCGAGACCGGCATGGCGGCGCTGCTCGGCGGTGACCCGGAGGTGACGGTCCCGCACCTGGAGAAGCTCGGGCTGACCCCGGCGAACGTCAACGGGGGCGGCCAGATCGTCGCCGCCGGCACCGCCGCTCAGATCGCCGCGCTGACCAGGGACAAACCGGAGGGCGTGCGCCGGGTGGTGCCCCTCACGGTCGCCGGCGCCTTCCACACGCACCACATGGCTCCCGCCGTCGACCGGCTCCGCGAGGCCGCCGCGGCACTGACGGTCTCCGAGCCGACTGTGACGTATGTCTCGAACGCCGACGGAAAGCCGGTCGCCACCGGCGCCGAGGTCATCTCGCGGCTGGTCGGCCAGGTCGCCAACCCGGTCCGCTGGGACCTGTGCATGGAGACGTTCAAGGAGCTGGGCGTCACGACGCTCATCGAGGCCTGCCCGGGTGGGACCCTGACCGGTCTCGCCAAGCGGGCACTGCCCGGGGTGCAGACCCTCGCGCTCAAGACCCCCGACGACCTCGACGCGGCCCGCGCGCTCCTCGCTGAGCACGCAGGCGCCTAAGGAGCCCGAGAGCATGTCGAAGATCAAGCCCAGCCAGGGCGCCCCGTACGCACGGATCATGGGTGTGGGCGGCTACCGCCCGACCCGTGTGGTGCCCAACGAGGTGATCCTCGAAACGATCGACTCGTCGGACGAGTGGATCCGCTCCCGCTCCGGCATCGCGACCCGCCACTGGGCCTCCGAGGAGGAGACCGTGGCAGCGATGTCCATCGAGGCGTCCGGCAAGGCCATCGCCGATGCCGGGATCACGCCGGAGCAGATCGGCGCCGTCATCGTCTCCACCGTCTCGCACTTCAAGCAGACGCCAGCCATCGCGACCGAGATCGCCCACAAGATCGGTGCGGGCAAGCCCGCCGCCTTCGACATCTCCGCCGGCTGCGCCGGGTTCGGCTACGGCCTGACCCTCGCCAAGGGCTTGATCGTCGAGGGTTCGGCCGAGTACGTGCTTGTCATCGGCGTGGAACGGCTCAGCGACCTCACCGACCTGCACGACCGCGCGACGGCGTTCCTGTTCGGCGACGGTGCCGGCGCGGTCGTCGTCGGCCCCTCCACGGCGCCCGCCATAGGCCCGACGATCTGGGGCTCCGAGGGCGACAAGTCCGAGACGATCAAGCAGACCGTGGCGTGGGACGAGTTCCACGCCGACCGTCCGGAGAAGTTCCCGGCCATCACGCAGGAGGGTCAGGCGGTCTTCCGCTGGGCCGTCTTCGAGATGGCGAAGGTCGCCCAGCAGGCGCTGGACGCGGCCGGGATCGCCCCGGAAGACCTGGACGTCTTCATCCCGCACCAGGCCAACATGCGGATCATCGACTCGATGGTGAAGACCCTGAAGCTGCCGGAGCACGTCACGGTCGCCCGTGACGTGGAGACCACCGGCAACACCTCCGCCGCCTCGATTCCGCTCGCTATGGAGCGGCTCCTGGCGACCGGTCAGGCGAAGAGCGGCGACACCGCGCTCGTCATCGGCTTCGGGGCGGGTCTCGTCTACGCCGCGACGGTCGTTACTCTCCCCTAGGCACACCGGACCTTCCGGTCCGGACGTCCGAACCCTGCAGAAATACATCGAAGGAGCGCCAACATGGCCGCCACCCAGGAAGAGATCGTCAACGGTCTCGCCGAGATCGTCAACGAGATCGCCGGTATCCCGGTCGAGGACGTCCAGCTGGACAAGTCCTTCACCGACGACCTGGACGTCGACTCGCTGTCCATGGTCGAGGTCGTCGTCGCCGCCGAAGAGCGCTTCGACGTCAAGATCCCGGACGAGGACGTCAAGAACCTCAAGACGGTCGGCGACGCTGCCGACTACATCCTGAAGCACCAGGCCTGATCCAGCCGGCTCGTGTGTCGCCACCCGGCGGTGGCGCCGCTGATTCACGACCCTCTACACGTGGAGAAGATTTTCCAGTGAACTCGACCAATCGCACCGTGGTCGTCACCGGTATCGGCGCAACCACTCCGCTGGGTGGCGACTCCGCGTCGACCTGGGAAGGTCTGATGGCCGGTCGTTCCGGCGTCAAGCCTCTCGAGGGCGAGCGTTTCGCCGAACTGCCCGTCCGGATCGCCGCCCTTGCGGCCGTCGACCCGGGCGACGTACTGCCCCGCCCGCTCGCCCGCAAGCTGGACCGCTCGGCGCAGTTCGCGCTGATCGCGGCCCGCGAGGCATGGGCGGACGCCGGCTTCACCGGCAAGGCCGGTGAGGACGAGAAGATCCAGCCCGACCGGCTCGGCTCGGTCATCGCCTCCGGTATCGGTGGCGTGATCACGCTCCTCGACCAGTACGACGTGCTGAAGGAGAAGGGCGTACGCCGCGTCTCCCCGCACACCGTGCCCATGCTCATGCCGAACGGCCCGGCGGCCAACGTCGGCCTCGAGGTCAACGCGCAGGCCGGTGTCCACACCCCGGTCTCCGCCTGTGCGTCGGGCGCCGAGGCCATCGGTTACGCCGTCGAGATGATCCGCACCGGCCGCGCCGATGTCGTGCTCGCCGGTGGCACCGAGGCGGCCATCCACCCGCTGCCGATCGCGGCGTTCGCCAACATGATGGCCATGTCCAAGAACAACGACGAGCCCGAGAAGGCGTCTCGTCCGTACGACACGGGCCGTGACGGCTTCGTGCTCGGCGAGGGCGCGGGCGTCGTGGTCCTGGAGTCCGCGGAGCACGCTGCCGCGCGGGGCGCCAAGGTCTACTGCGAGGTGCTGGGACAGGGGCTGTCCGCGGACGCCCACCACATCGCCCAGCCCGAGCCGACCGGACGCGGGATCGCTGCCGCCATGCAGAACCTGCTGGACCAGACGGACCTCAAGCCGTCGGAGGTCGTGCACCTCAACGCGCACGCCACGTCGACGCCGCAGGGCGACGTCGCGGAGCTGAAGGCTCTGCGCAAGGTCCTGGGCGACGACCTCGACCATGTCGCGATCTCCGCGACGAAGTCGATGACCGGTCACCTGCTCGGTGGCGCGGGCGGCATCGAGACCGTTGCCACGGTCCTGGCGCTGCACCACCGGATGGCTCCGCCGACGATCAACGTGGAGAACCTCGACGAGGCCGTGGAGGCGGACATCGTGCGCGATGAGCCCCGTCCGTTGCCCGAGGGGTCGATCGCCGCGATCAACAACTCGTTCGGGTTCGGGGGCCACAACGTGGTGCTGGCGTTCCGCAGCGTCTGACCCCCAGCGCGCCGAAGCCCGCCGTCCCCTCGGGGAGGCGGGCTTCACTGCTGCCCGGGCTGAACGATGCCCTCCATCGCCCGGGCGGAAGATCATGCGCCTCCGGCGATCGAGGAGCGGGGTCCGGGGCGGAGCCTCCGGTGTCGGGAAGGGACGGGCAGGGAAGCAGGCCCGCGCAGGCGCGACCCGCACCCGCGGACGGGTCAGACCACCTGGTGGAGCCACCGCACCGGCGCCCCCTCCCCCGCATGCCGGAACGACTCCAACTCGTCGTCCCACGGCTTGCCGAGAAGTTTGGCGATCTCCGCCTCCAGCTCCGTCTCCCCCCGCACCGACCGCGCCAGTGCGGCCCGCAGCCGGTCCTCCGGCACCAGGATGTCGCCGTGCATGCCGGTGACCGCGTGGAAGATGCCCAGCTCCGGCGTGGAGCTGTACCGCTCGCCCTCCGCCGTCGCACACGGTTCCGCCGTCACCTCGAAGCGCAGCAGATCCCACCCCCGCAGTGCGGAGGCAAGCTTCGACGCGGTCCCCGCGGCGCCCTTCCAGGAGAACTCGGAACGCCAGGTGCCGGGCGAGGCCGGCTGTCTGATCCAGTCGAGCTGAACCCGCACACCGAGGACACCTGCCACCGCCCATTCGACATGTGGGCAGAGCGCGCGCGGTGCGGAGTGAACGTACAGGACTCCACGTGTCGTCACCGGGACCTCCAGTGTGGGACGAGGTTCGCCTTCCCCAGCGGCCTCGCGCCCGTACCGCCTTTTCTCGGCCGGTCCCCGAGGTTGTCGTCAGTAAACAGCATCGGGAGTGAATCTCCAGAAAAAGGACAGTATGTGACGTGATGTGATAATACGAAACCACCCAAGTGGAGTCGGGTGGCGGAACGTGGCACTGGTTCGACGGGGAAAAGCTATCGTGCGGCGGCGCCCGAGGTGTGACGTACCGTCGGTCCTGGGCCCATCATTCGCACACCTTTCACCCGGCAGGGCGCGCGGGCGTGTCGCCCGGGGCCATGGGCGGTTGCCGGGGGCATAAACGGGAGGGCATGAGGGATGCAGAAACGTTCCGTGAGCCATCGCTCGCGCACCGGTGCCGCCGTTCTGGCGGCGCTTCCGGTGATCGCCGCGGCCGCGCTGGCCGGCTGTGACACGGGGTCGGACGGGACGACCAGGAGTTCCGCCGCCGGGCAGCACCGCCCGTCTGCCGCGCCCTCCCCCGCCTGGAACCGCAGTCCCGGGTCGGTCGCCGCAGTCGGGGACTCCATCACCCGTGGTTTCGACGCCTGCTCCGTGCTGGCCGACTGTCCTGAGGTCTCCTGGGCGACCGGCACGGACAGCGAGGTCCGGAGCCTGGCGGTGCGGCTGCTCGGCTCCTCGGGCGCGGCCTCGCACAGCTGGAACCACGCCGAGACCGGGGCCCGGATCGCCCAGTTGCCGGAGCAGATGGCTCTCGCGGCGGAGCGGAAGCCGGACCTGGTGACCGTGATGATCGGCGCCAACGACGCCTGCCGCGACTCGGCGAGACTGATGACGCCGGTGGCGGACTTCCGGGCCTCGTTCGAGGCCTCGATGCGTCAGCTCCGCAGCAAGGCTCCGAAGGCGCAGGTGTACGTGTCGAGCGTGCCGGATCTCAAACGCCTCTGGTCGACGGGGCGCGACAACCCCCTGGGCAAGCAGATCTGGAAGCTGGGCATCTGCAAGTCGATGCTGGGCCATGCGGATGACATGAGCGCCGGGGCCGAGGCGCGCCGCGTCTCGGTGCAGGAGCGTGTCGTGGCGTACAACGAGGTGCTGCGGAACGTGTGCGCGAAGGATCCGCGCTGCCGGTACGACGGCGGTGCGGTCTTCGACTACCGGTTCACCGGGCGGCAGCTCAGCCAGTGGGACTGGTTCCATCCGGGGCTGAGCGGCCAGGCCCGGCTCGCCGAGATCGCGTACCGCAATATCACGGCTCGGAAGCCCCCGGCGTAGCCATCGGCACGTGGTCTAAGGTCCGTGATCATGGACACGGGTTTGAGCAGCACGGCGATACGTACGGACCTCTTCGGCACCCTCGCGGACGGCACCGCCGTCCACCGCTGGACGCTGGAACGGGCCGGTACGCGGGCGCGCGTCCTGACGTACGGCGGCGCCGTGCAGTCGGTGGAGGTGCCCGGACGGGACGGCGTACGGGCCGGGGTGGCGCTCGGGCTGCCGGATCTCGCGGCGTACGAGACGTGCTCGGGCCCCTACTTCGGGGTGCTGGTCGGACGGTACGCGAACCGGATCGCGGGCGCTTCCTTCGTACTCGACGGGCAGACCCACCACGTGACCCGGAACGAGGGGCGCAACCATGTGCACGGCGGAGCCCTCGGCTTCGACAAGCGCGTGTGGGAGGCACGGGAGATCCCGGGCGGTGTGGAGCTGTCGCTGGTCGCGGAGGACGGCGAGGAGGGCTTCCCCGGGCGGCTGGCGGTCTCGGCGGCGTACACCCTGGACGAGGACGGGGCGCTGCGCATCGCGTACCGGGCGACGACGGACGCACCGACCGTGGTGAACCTGACCAATCACACGTACTGGAACCTGGCCGGCGCCGACAGCGGCAGTGCGGCCGGGCACACCCTGCGGATCGCGGCCGGGCGGATCACCCCGGTGGACGGCGAGTCGATTCCCACGGGCGAGCTGCTGCCGGTGGACGGTACCCGGTTCGACTTCCGTGAGGCGCGGACGGTCGGCACGGGATACGACCACAACTTCGTGCTGGACGAGGCGGTGGACGGTCCGGCGGCCGAGCTGTGCGACCCCGGCTCGGGGCGCGTCCTGACCGTCACCACGACCGAGCCCGGAATTCAGCTGTACACCGCCGACCACCTCGACGGCCGGCCGTACCGGCCCTGCGACGGGATCGCGCTGGAGACGCAGCACTTCCCGGACTCTCCGAACCGGCCGGAGTTCCCGAGCACGGTGCTGCGGCCGGGCGAGGAGTACGCGTCGACGACCGTGTACGGGTTCTCGGTGCGCTGACCGGATGAGGAGAG
Source organism: Streptomyces sp. NPDC057565 (assembly GCF_042801455.1). NCBI lineage: Bacteria > Bacillati > Actinomycetota > Actinomycetes > Kitasatosporales > Streptomycetaceae > Streptomyces > Streptomyces sp. NPDC057565. The sequence goes on from NZ_JBHVFU010000004.1 coordinate 49,775, forward strand.
CCCCGGAGCGGGGTCAGGTGCCGCTCCGGGGCTCTCCGGTCCGAGGGGCTGCCGCTACTCCTTGACCTCCGTGGCCGCCGTCAGGCGTACGTCGCCGAGCGAGCGCGCCGCCTGCACCTCGTACGTTCCGGGCACGAGGGTCCAGTCGTACGCCGTCTCGTCCCAGATCTCGTACGCGCGCCGGTCCAGTTCGATCACGGCCTCGGCGCTCTCGCCCGGGGCCGCTTCGACGCGGGCGAAGCCGGCCAGCCGACGGGCCGGGCGCTCGGCGGTGTCGTCCGTCGGCGCCAGGTAGATCTGGACCGTCTCGGCTCCGGGGCGGGTGCCCGTGTTGCGGAGGCGGACGGTGGCGGAGTCGGGGGCGGCCGTCAGGGACTCGTACTCCCAGGTGGTGTAGCCCAGTCCGTGGCCGAAGGGGTAGGCGGGTCGGGTACCCGCCTTCTCCCAGGCCCGGTAGCCGACGAAGACGCCCTCCTCGTAGTGGAGTTCACCGTCGGTGGGGGTCGTGACGGAGACCGGGACGTCGGCGAGTGCGACCGGCCAGGTGGTGGGCAGGCGGCCGCCCGGTTCGGCGGCGCCGAGCAGGACGTCGGCCAGCGCCGCGCCGCCCTCCTGACCGGGGAACCAGCTGAGCAGCACCGCGGCGACCTCGTCGCGCCACGGAAGTTCCACCGGGGAACCGGAGTTGACGACCACCACGGTGTTCGGGTTGGCGGCGGCGACGGCCCGGACGAGATCGTCCTGGCGGCCGGGGAGCATCAGGTCGGTTCGGTCGAAGCCCTCGGACTCGACGCGTTCGGTGGTGCCGACGACGACGATCGCGGTGTCGGCGGCGCGGGCCGCCTCGACGGCCTCAGCGATCAGCTCGTCGGGGTCGCGGCGCGGGCCGAGGTGACAGAAGGAGAACGAGACGCCGGGAATGGGCGAGTCGGCGCCGAGCGTCTCGGGGACCTGCCGCAGCGACACCTCGACGGGGGTCCCCGCCGTGAGGGTCGTCCGGCCCCGCTCCAGTGGGTTGCCGAAGAACGCCTCGCCGGGGTCGGAGGAGCCGGTGACCCGGTGGATGTCGTCGTAGAGGGTCTCGCCGGCGACGGTGAGCGTGAGCGCTCCGGTGCCGCGGGTGCCGAAGAGGTGCTCGCCGGTGTCGCGCGGGACGAACGTGCCGGTGATCTCGACGCTGTGGAGCGTCTCGTGGGTCACGCCGTCGGGGAGGTCGTCGCCGATCCACTGGACGGTGCCGCTGTGCAGCGGCGCCGAGCCGAGGACCGCACCGGACGCGTCGTAGCAGACGGCCCGGAGCTCGAAGCCCTTCTCGGCGGGGGCGAGTTCGTTGTTCGGGTCGGCGCCGACGCGGTAGTCGAGGACGTCCTCGGGCAGGGCGGCGATCAGGCCGTCGAGCGGCGAGACGATGTGGTGCGGGAAGACCTGGGCGGAGCCGCCGCCGAGGACGCGGGCGTCGCGGGCGAGCGCGCCACTGAGGGCGACCTTGCGCACGACGGCCGGGTCGATGGGGAGCGCGGCGCGTTCGTTGCGTACGAGGACGAAGGAGCGGCGGGCGATCTCGCGGGCGAGCGCGTCGCCGTCGATGCCGGTGGGGTGGTCCGCCGGGTCGACGACGGGCGGGGCGCCGTCCAGGATGCCGACGCGGGCGGCGAGGCGCAGCACGTTGCACACGGCCCCGTCGACGACGGACTCCTCGACCTCACCGGCCCGGACGGCCGCGGCCAGCGCCTTTCCGTACACCGTCTTCGGCCCCGGCATGGCGATGTCGAGGCCGCCGTTGATCGCGGCGCCGGTGGAGCGGGCGGCCAGCCAGTCGGAGACGATGGAGCCGTCGAAGCCCCACTCGCCGCGCAGCACCGCGTTCTGCAGGTAGCGGTGCTCGGTCATGGTGGAGCCGTTGACCTGGTTGTAGGCGGCCATGATGCCCCATGGGTGGGCGTTCTTGACGATCCGTTCGAACGGGGCCAGGTAGATCTCGCGGAGCGTGCGCGGGGCGACGATGTTGTCGACGGTGAAGCGGTCGGTCTCGGCGTCGTTGGCGACGAAGTGCTTCACGGTCGTGCCGACGCCGCCGTCCTGGACGCCGAGCACATAGCCGGCGCCGATCTCGCCGGTGAGGTACGGGTCCTCGCTGTACGTCTCGAAGTGGCGCCCGCCGAGCGGCGACCGGTGGAGATTGACGGTCGGGGCGAGAAGGACGTGCACGCCCTTGCGGCGGGCTTCCTGGGCCAGCAGCCGGCCCGCGCGGCGGGCGAGCGCCGGGTCCCAGGTCGCGGCGAGCGCGGTGGGCGAGGGCAGGGCGACGGAGGGGTCCTCGGCGGTCCAGCGGACACCGCGGACACCGATCGGGCCGTCGGACATGACGAGCGAGCCCAGGCCGACGGCGGGGAGCGCAGGCAGCGACCACATGTCCTGGCCGGCCAGCAGCCGGGCCTTGTCGTCGAGTCCGAGTGCGGCCAGCGCCGCTTCGACCGCGGCCTCGCGGGCCTCGTCGGGCTGGGTGGGTGTGGACGCGCCTGCCACGGCCGTACCTCCTCGTGGTGAATCCTCTGCGGAATTGTCTCCATGGTGACTCGGTTACCAGTAGAGCAGTAGGCTTTGTTATCTGTTTGTTATGCGGCATGTCCGGGATGGCGTACGGTCCTGCTTGAGGAACCGACAGCACCGAAAGGGGCCGGACGCGATGGTGCGGGCCAGAACCGCGGAGCGACGGGCGGAGATCCTCCGCGCCACGCTGGAAGTGATCGCCGAACGCGGCTACCGCGGCGCCACGCTGAGCGCGGTAGCCGAGCGGGTCGGGCTGAGCCAGCAGGGACTGCTGCACTACTTCCCGACGAAGGAAGCGCTGCTCGTCGCCGTACTGGAGGAGCGCGACCAGTGGGACACGGGCGGCGGGGCCCGCAGTGACGGCACCTGGCGGGTGGATCTTCTGGACTCGCTCGTCGAGTACAACGCGATGCGCCCCGGCGTCGTCCAGACGTTCTCGGCGCTGCTCGGCGAGAGCGTGACGGAGGGGCATCCGGCCGGGGAGTTCTTCACTCGCCGCTACACACAGGTGCGCGCGAGCATGGCGGCCATGCTGCGCACGGAGTACGGCGGGACACTGCCGGGCGGCCTCACTCCGGAGCGGGCCGCGCCGCTGCTCGTGGCGGTGCTGGACGGGCTCCAGTACCAGTGGTTGCTCGACCCCGGATCGGTGGACATGCCGGCCGCGTTCCGGGACTTCCTGCGGCTGTTGCAGCCGGGGTCCCCGGACGCAGCCGACGAGCACGACGACCCCACCCGCGAGTCGGATGACCAGCGATAACACCGATACGACAAGATCGATGAGCGGCACCTGCGAGTGATTCCGAGCGGTCTACGCGCGTCTGGGCAACGCGCTCCGTTCCGCGCCCCCCAGGGTGTCCGCATGACTGACAAGCCGGCCGAAGAGACCTCTGCCCGGCCCTCGCGGCGGAGCATGATCGCGGGTGCCGCCGTCGGCGCCGCCCAGGGCGGTGTCCTCCTGGCCTCGTACAACTGGGCCGACGACGCACTGAAATGGGACTCCCTGGACGACGACGAGCGCTACCCGCACGCCCTGGGCGGCGTGCAGGGCGTGTACGGGCAGCGCATCGAGGTCTTCTGCACCGGGGTCGGTGCCACCCAGTCGTGGATGCGCGACCCGTACGCGTACGGCGAGGCGTCGGTGCTGCTGCCCGGCCGGCACACCGAGTTGTTCGCCGATGTGCGCTCGGTCGAGGGGCCGCTGCACTTCGCGGGCTGCCACACCTCGGTCAAGCCCGCCTGGATCGAAGGGGCGTTGGAGTCGGCGGTCCGCACGGCGCTGGAAGTGCACACGAGCTGACGTCCGTCGCGGACCTCAGCGGGCGAGGCCCAGCGTGACGCCCAGTCCGACGAGCACCGATCCGATGCCGCGGTTGAGGACCTTCTGCCACCGCAGCATCGCGGTGCGCAGATGGGCGTGCGAGAAGAACAGCGCGACCAGTCCGAACCAGCCGAGATGGGCGAGGGACATGAAGAGCCCGTAGCCGGCCTGCCGCCACAGGCCTGTGTCGGGTCCGACGACCTGGGTGAACGTCGACACGACGAAGAGCGTGGTCTTGGGGTTCAGCGCATTGGTGAGGAAGCCGGTGCGCAGGGCCCCGAGCCGGCTCAGTCCCGGCTTCGACTCCAGGTCGACGGCGAGGTCGTTGCGGGCGAAGAAGGTCCGTACCCCGATGTAGACGAGATACGCCGCACCCGCCAGCTTGATCACGGTGAACAGGACGGTCGAGGACGCGATCAGCAGCCCGACGCCGAGCATGGTGTACGTGACATGGACCAGGACACCCGCGGCGACACCCGCGGCGGCGAGGAGCCCGGTCGTCCGGCCGTAGAGATAGCTGTTGCGCACGACCATCGCGAAGTCGGCGCCCGGGCTGATGACGGCGAGGACGGTGATGACGGCGACGGCGATGATCTCGGTCATGGGCTCAGGTCTCCTCAGTCCGTGTTGACGCTGTACGGGGACGGGGACGGGGACGGGGACGCGTCCTCGTCGTCGGCGGGCGGCGCCACCAGGTCCCGGGCAAGCAGGGTGGCCCCGGCGACGGCGCCCGGCATCAGGAACACGGCGACGAACGGAACCAGGAAGGCGAGCCCCAGCGGTACACCGAAGCCGAGGATCAGCATGCGGCGGCCGCGCAGCAGGACGAGCCGGTCGGCCAGGACCATGCCACGGCGCTGGAGCGCGACGGCGGTGAGTTCCTCGGTGAGGAAGTAGCCGGTGACGCAGAAGCCGACGACCGGGACCACGGTCTGGCCGACGACCGGGATGAATCCGAGGGCGAAGAGCAGGACGGCGTAGAGCGTGACACGCACCAGGATGCGGATGCTGTCACGGGCGGAGATCCACAGCTCGCGCCAGAGCGGCAGCCCGGACTCGGGGACCTCGCCGCCCTCCGTGCGGTCGACCTCCTCGGAGAGCGACTCGTAGAACGGCTGGCCGACCAGCAGGGTCACGGCGGTGAACGTGACCACGGCGAGGAAGAGGCCGAGCGCGAAGACCAGCACGGTGAGCGTGGTGCGGAGAAGACCGAGCCAGGGGCTGGACCAGTCGTCGGCGAACGGGGTCGCCCAGGCGACGAGGTCGTCGGCGCCGTAGCCGAGACCGATGAGCGCTCCCGCGTACACGACGAGTGTGATGAGGCCAGGGATCAGACCGAAGCCGAACCATCGTCCGTGCCGGGCCACCCAGCGCTGCCCCTTGATCAAATAGCTGAAACCCGCCCCTAGATCACGCATGGCGTCAGCGTACTGGCGGCGGCGGACGCCGGTGACCGGAGAGTCGGGGCCGGGCCCGTCCGACGGGACGATTTGTCCTCGAACGCCGGACGGGCTCGGCCTCTGCCGCGCTCAGGTCAGGCGGATCACGTTCCAGGACATCGGTTCCAGCGTCGCCCGCAGCACGCCGCCGTCGAGCGCGGTGCCGTCCGCCGGGTGCGGGGTGACGCGTTCCGGGTCGGTGAGGGTGTTGCGGGCGTCCGGGTCCCGGTCGGCGAGGACCTGGTGTTCGGCAATGGCCGTCAGGTCGAGGCCGTGCAGGGGGACTTCGAGCGGAAGTTCCGCGTCCTGGCCCCGGTTGACCGCGAATACCGTGACCGCGCCGGTCTGCGGGTCACGGACCGCAGTGGCGTGCAGCAGATCCGTCTCGCCGTATTTCGCCGTCTCGTACGTGGGCGAGTCGACCCGCACGTCGAGGACCTGGCCCCGCCCGTGGGCCGCGGCCTGGGCGAAGGGGAAGAACGTGGTCTGCTTCCAGGCGGGTCCGCCGGGCTCCGTCATGATCGGGGCGATCACATTGACCAGTTGGGCGAGGCAGGCGACGGTCACCCGGTCCGCGTGGCGCAGCAGCGCGATGAGCAGCGTGCCGAAGACGACGGCGTCCGTGACCGTGTAGTTGTCCTCCAGCAGGCGCGGCGCCTCGGGCCAGTCGAGCGGGTTCTCCTCGGCCTCCTTCTGGGTGCGGCTCATGTACCAGACGTTCCACTCGTCGAAGGAGAGGTTGATCTTCTTCGACGACTTGAGGCGGGCCCCGACGTGGTCGCAGGTGGCGACAACGCTCTCGATGAAGGACTCCATGTCCACGGCGGATGCGAGGAACGAGTCGCGGTCGCCGTCGAGTTCCTCGTAGTAGGCGTGGAGCGAGACGTAGTCGACAAGGTCGTACGTCTCGGCGAGGACCGTCGCCTCCCACTCGGCGAAGGTCGGCATGGACCGGCCGGACGAGCCGCAGGCGACGAGTTCGACGGACGGGTCGATCTGGCGCATCGCCCGCGCCGTCTCGGCGGCGAGCCGCCCGTACTCCTCGGCGGTCTTGTGGCCGGTCTGCCAGGGACCGTCCATCTCGTTGCCCAGGCACCAGAGTCTGATGCCGAAGGGGTCCTTGTCGCCGTGTGCGATGCGGCGGTCGGAGAGTTCGGTGCCGGCCGGGTGGTTGGCGTACTCCTGGAGTTCGATGGCTTCCTGAACGCCCCGGGTGCCGAGGTTGACGGCCATCATGGGCTCTGCCTGGGGGCCGATCTTCTTCAGGAAGGCGATGTACTCGGAGAGCCCGAAGCGGTTCGTCTCCGTGGAGCGCCAGGCCAGGTCGAGGCGGCGCGGGCGCTCGTCGACGGGGCCGACGCCGTCCTCCCAGCGGTGGCCGGAGACGAAGTTGCCGCCGGGGTAGCGGATGGCGGTGACGCCCAGCTCACGGATGAGTTCGAGGACGTCCGTACGCAGGCCGGCCTCGTCGGCGGCCGGGTGGCCGGGCTCGACGATGCCGTCGTAGACGCAGCGGCCGAGGTGCTCGACGAAGGAGCCGAAGAGGCGGGGGTCGACGTCGCCGACGGTGAACGCCGGGTCGAGGGTGAAGCGCGCGGTGCGGGTCATGACTTCCTCGGTGTGTTCGGTATCTCGGTCATCGGTCGAGAAAATGAGCAGGACTGTACGTGTGCGGGGTCATCCCACGACGGGCCGGCCGTCGCGGCTCCAGCACCGTTCGTTGCACGGGAACTGCCTCCGGGGTCTCGGTACGGGTCACTGCCCGGCCAGGCCGGTGTGGGCGACGCCGCTGACGATCTGACGCTGGAAGAAGACGAAAACGATGATCAGCGGCAGCCCGGCCATCAGGCCGCCGGCCATGAGCTGGGCCCACTGGATGCCGTAGGAATTCATCACGGTCGCGATGCCGTTCGGCATGGTCATCAGGTCGGGGTTGTTGGTCACCATGTACGGCCACAGGAAGTTGTTCCAGGACGCGATGAAGGTGAAGATGCCGACCGCGGAGAGGGAGGGCCGGGACAGCGGCACGATGATGGTGAAGAACACCCGCCAGCGACCGGCGCCGTCGATGAAGGCGGCCTCCTCCAGCTCCCTCGGAATCCCCTGGAAGAATTTGTAGAGGATGTAGACCATCGCGGCGGGCGCGCACTGCGGCAGGATCATGCCCCAGTAGGTGTCGACCATGCCCATCGACTGGACGGTGCTGAACAGCGGTACGCCGAGCACCGCCGGCGAGACCATCAGTCCGGCCATGACGAGGCCCATCAGGGCGCCCTTGCCGCGGAACTCGGTGCGTGCGAAGCCGTATCCGGCGAGCGCGCTGACCAGCAGCACGATGACCGTGACGCAGACCGAGACGACGAGCGAGTTCACGAACCAGTCGGTGATGTTGCCGGTCTCGAAGATGGCCTTCCACGCCTGGGCGGTCCACACCTTCGGCAGCCAGTGCGGCGGCACCTCGACGGCTTCGGTCTCCGACTTCAGTGAGGTGAACAGCGCCCAGGCCAGCGGCGCCACCCACACCGCGGAGACGGCGACGCCGACCACGGTGAGGACGATCTGGCCGGCGGTCCAGGGCTTGCGGACCTTGCCCGCCCCGACCGGGCCGGTCTTGACGCGGATCTGCGTGGCGGTCATCGCACGCCCTCCTCACGCTTGCGCAGCAGCCACATGCGCCCGAGGGCGACGGCCGCGATGATCACGAAGAAGATGATGGAGATCGCGGAGGCATAGCCCACGCGGTAGCTGGTGAAGCCCTCTTCGAGGGTGTACTGGACGAAGGTGCGGGTCGATTCCTCGGGGCCCGGACCGAAGTCATAGATCACAACCGCCTGGTCGAACACCTGGAGGGAGGCGAGGATCTGCAGGGCGATGACGAGTCCGGTGATGTTGCGCAGCATCGGCACGGTGATGTGCACCATGCGGTGCCAGGCGTTGGCGCCGTCCAGCTTGGCCGCCTCGTAGAGGTGGTCCGGGATGGTCTGGAGCGCGGCCAGGTAGAGCAGGAAGCTGAAGCCGACCGTCCACCACAGGGTGGTGATGACGACGGCGAGCATGGCCGTGGACTTGTCGGTGAGCCAGGGTGTGTCGATGCCGAGGACGTAGTTGACCATCCCGGTGCCGGGGTTGAACAGCCACTGCCACAGGTTGCTCGCGACCGTCGACGGCAGCAGGAACGGGGCGAAGAAGCACAGCCGCCACAGCCATTTGGCGCGCTCGATGTGGTGGGCGAGCATCGCCATCAGGAAGGCGAGGACCGTGATGCAGGGTACGACCAGGAGCGTGAAGTAGGCGCTGTGGCCGAGGGAGTCCCACACCAGCGGGTCGTCGAACGCCTCGCGGTAGTTGTCCCAGCCGACGAAGTTCGCACCGACGCCGGAGACGTTGGCGTCGGTGAAGCTCAGATACACGCCGCGCAGGACCGGCCAGATCACGAACAGCGCGAACAGCACGAGGAACGGCGCGACGAACCAGCCGCCGTGCTGGAGCGCCCGCCCCACACGGGCCCGCGCGCTCTCCGTATCCCCCGAGCTGATGGAACGTATCGACTTCGAAGCGGGCGCGAGAGCGGCCTCGGCGTTTGCCGTCGTCATGCGGCACCTCCCTGCGCGGCGGTCCTGCCATCCATCGGGTTCTTCATGGCCAGGAGCGTTTCGAGGACGTTCTTCATGCGGTGGGCGGCCGCGGCGGGCTTGGCAGAGCCGAGGGTGGAGGAGGCCACGACCGGCCCGATACGGGCGGCGAGCGTCCCGGTGGAGCCCGAGAACCAGGCCTTCGGCTCCGTCGCCTGGTGATCCATGGCGGAGACGTACTCGTTCTGTGGCGTGAGCTTCTTGTACGCGGCGGATCCAAGGGTCGGCGTGTACGCGGGGATGTGCCCGCCCGCCGCCCAGGCCAGGGCGTTCTTGACGATGTACGCGGCCAGTCGGTGCGCGCCCTCGTTGGAGGAGCCGCCTCGGTCCGACTGGTGCGGCAGGACGAAGGAGTGCGACTCGGCGTGGGTCGCCTGCTTGCCGAAGACCGGCGGCAGCGGGGCTGCGCCGTACTCGATCTTCGCGCCCGAGTAGACGGGCACCGACCAGTTGCCCTCCCAGGTGAACGGTGAGCCGTTCATGAACTGCTCGGCGTCGGCCGCGCCCGCGGTGGCGTACCCGTCGGTGACGTGCTGCCGAAGGAACTCCAGGACCTGGGTGGCCTTTTCCTCGTCGAAGGTGACCTCGGTCATCGCGTCGTCGAAGTAGGTTCCGCCGAGCTGGGTGTAGAAGGCGACGAAGAACCACCAGGCGAAGTTCTGGTCGTTGGCGTGGATACCGACGGTCTGCAGTCCGTTCTCGGTGGCCTTCTTGGCGGCCTTGAGTGCGTCGAACCACTCCTTGGTGGAGGCGATCGGCACGATGAGGCCGTCGTCGCCGAGCAGGCCGGCCTTCTTGAGGACGTCCTTGCGATAGAAGTTCAACTGGACGTGGATGTCGAGCGGCAGCGCGTACAGCTTGCCGTCGATGAAGGCGCGCTTCCACAGCGCCGGGTTGAAGTCCTGCTCGCGTACGCCGAACTCGGCGAGCAGGTCCGTGTCCCAGGGGTCCAGGAGCCGTCCCGGCGCGAAGCCCGCGACACGTCCCAGGTGGCTCACGGCGAGGTCCGGAGCGCGGCTGCCGGCGGCCGCCATGGCGAGCTTGGTGTAGTACGGATTGCCCCACTGGAGGGTCGCGTCCTTCACCGCAATACCGGAGTTGGCCTTACGGAACGCGTCCAGCATCGCGATCATGTTGGAGCCGTCGCCGCCGCTGAAGAGATTCCAGTATCGGACCCGGGAGTCCGCGCTCGACGCGAGGGCGTCCGCACCGCTTCCCAGCGCCGCGAAGCCGAAGCTGCCGGCGACGGCCAACCCGCCCAGCCCCGTGATCAGTTGCCTGCGATTCAGGCCAGGTCGTCCCATTCCCCGCCCTCACTTATTCGAAATCCCGAATGCTGCCCGTAACTTCGAACGGACCGTAAAATCGAAGCGCTTGCGCGTCAATGGGTCGCGCAAGAATTCCGAACAATGTCCGGGATATCGAACAAAAGCGAGGGCCGCACCCTGGCGGGGGTGCGACCCTCGGTCACGTACGAGCCGTACGGGCGATCAGACGACCGACAGCTCGACCTTGATGTTGCCGCGCGTGGCGTTCGAGTACGGGCACACCTGGTGGGCCTTCTCGACGAGCGACTGCGCAGTGGCGGTGTCGACGTTCGGGATGGTCGCGGAGATCGCGACCTCCAGGCCGAAGCCGCCCTCGGCGGTCTTGCCGATGGAGACGGCGGCGGTCACGGTGGAGCCGGAGATGTCGGCCTTCTCCTGGCGGGCCACGACGCCGAGAGCACCCTGGAAGCAGGCGCTGTAGCCGGCCGCGAAGAGCTGCTCCGGGTTGGTGCCCGCACCGCTGCCACCCATCGCCTTCGGCGGGTTGACGACGACGTCGAGCCGACCGTCGTCGGAGGAGACGCGGCCGTCACGGCCGTTCTCCGCGGTGGCGACAGCGGTGTACGCGACGGTTATGTCCTGAATGCTCATGCTGAGGGTTCCTCTGCTGTAGCGCCGCGACTCGCGCCCACGATCGCGACGGCCTGTGATGAGACTAACGGGTGCCCTGGAGTGGCGTTCAGGCGAGGGAGACGATCATCTTTCCGGTGTTCTCGCCGCGCATCAGACCGAGGAACGCGTCGAAGCCGTTCTCGATGCCCTCGACGAAGGTCTCGCTGTACTTCAGCTCGCCCGAGGCCAGCCAGCCGGCGACCTCCTGGACGAACTGCGGCTGGAGCGCGGCGTGATCGCCGACGAGCACGCCCTGCAGGCGCAGCCGCTTGCCGATGACCAGCGCGAGGTTGCGCGGGCCGGGGACCGGCTCGGTGTCGTTGTACTGGGCGATCATTCCGCAGATGGTGGCGCGGCCGTGAACGTTGAGCGAGGAGAGCGCCGCTTCGAGGTGCTCGCCGCCGACGTTGTCGAAGTAGACGTCGATGCCGTCGGGGGCGGCCTTGCGCAGCTGCTCGGCGACCGGGCCGTTCTTGTAGTTGAACGCCGCGTCGAAGCCGTACTCCTCGACGAGGAGCTTGACCTTCTCGTCGGATCCGGCCGAGCCGATGACCCGCGAGGCGCCCTTGAGCTTGGCCATCTGGCCGACCTGGCTGCCGACCGCACCGGCGGCACCGGAGACGAAGACGGCGTCGCCCTCCTTGAAGGAGGCGACCTCGAAGAGGCCGGCGTAGGCGGTGAGCCCGGTCATGCCGAGCACGCCGAGGTAGGCGGAGAGCGGGGCCAGGTCCGGGTCGACCTTCACGGCGTGCTCGGCGGGGACGTCGGCGTACTCGCGCCAGCCCAGACCGTGCAGGACGTGGTCGCCGACCGCGATCCCCTCGGCGCCGGAGGCGATGACCTCGCCGACCGCGCCGCCCTCCATGGGGTGGTCCAGCTTGAAGGGCGGGACGTACGACTTCACGTCGTTCATCCGGCCCCGCATGTACGGGTCGACGGAGAAGTACAGGTTGCGGACGAGGATGCGACCCTCGCCGGGAGCGGTGACCGGGGCCTCACGCAGCGCGAAATCCTCGGCCTTCGGCCAGCCGTGGGGGCGGGCGACGAGGTGCCATTCACGGCTGGACGTGGGAAGTGCTGCAGACATGGGCTCGAGGTCTCCTCAATGTCTTACGGGTGGGGGAAGCGTTCCCGCGGCGGAGAAAAGCTTCATGACATGAAACAACCATGCTCCTAAATATTTCATGTTGTCAAGTAACGGAGTATCCTGAGTGTCATGGCCACCACGCGAACAGACCCACTGACCCTCGAAGTCGTCGAGCTCATCGGCACTGTCGTGGCGCGCTACTACGAGGAGTACGACCAGGCCGCGGCCGCGCACTCACTGACGGGCGCGCAAGCCAGAGTCCTGGGACTGCTCTCCCTGGAGCCGATGCCGATGCGCAGGATCGCCCAGAAGCTGAAGTGCGAGCCGTCGAACGTGACGGGGATCGTCGACCGGCTGGAGACCCGCGGCCTTGTCGAGCGCCGGCCCGACCCGGCCGACCGGCGGGTGAAACTGGCCGCCCCGACGGAGAAGGGCATCGACACCGCGCGGCAGCTGCGCGAGTCGCTCAGCTTCGCCCGGGAGCCCCTGGCGAAGCTGTCGGACACGGACCGCGCGGTGCTGCGGGATCTGCTGCGGCGGATGCTGGGCGTGGACGCGGAGTCCTAGGGCCCGGGCCGCGGACGCCCCCAGGAGCCCCTGGCCTCGGGCCGCGGACGCCCTAGGAGGAGCAGAAGAACAGGAACCAGCACGTCTCCGTCCTGGTCGGGCTGGGTGTGGGTGGCGCCGGATTCTGGGGCGGCGACGCGGTGCCGGTGGGCTGCCCCGACTCCGCCGGGTCGCGAGGCGTCCCCGAAGGACTCGGTCCGGACGGCGGCTCCGTGGCGGAGCCGGCGCCGTCGGACGGCGTGGTGGTGGCTGCGGGCGGGGCGGAGCCCTCGCCACCTGGGGCCCCGGTGCCGGTCGAAGCGGCCGGACGGCGGGTACCGGAGGCGTGTGCATCGGTGACCGGGACCAGGGAGGGACCGTCCACCGGTCCGGGACCGTCGATGTCGTGGCTCGACGAGGGGTCCGGTGCCGGTTCGGTCGTGACGTCGGTGGCCTCGCGTACGTAATCGGAGGCGTGGTCGTCGCCGTTCGGCTCGATGGCCAGCCGGGCGAAGCTCAGGACACCGGCGGCGAGCACCACTCCGAGGACGGCGAGCAGAGCCGTACGGCCGCGGCGACGGCGCGAACGGCGGCCACGGCCCTCCTTGACGCCTCGCCCTTCCCGGCCTCGTCGATCGCCCCGGCCACCCCGCTCTTCCCGGCCGCCCGGTCCGTCGCTGCCGCCGCTCTCCGCGCGGCCACCGCGGCGCGAGCCGCCCGGGGCGCGCGTGCCCCGGGATCCGTGCGCATGCCCGCCGCGCGCGGGTTCGGCAGCGCCGCGGGACCGGCGGCGGCGTCCGGCCGGCAGGGGCGGTGCGGTCTTCTCGCGCTCCGCGTCCGGTTCGTGGCCGGAGAGGACGGGCGTGGCGTAGTGGCTCAGCGCCTCGACGGGGGTTCCGCACCCGGCACAGGCGAGGGCTCCGTTGAGATGCCGCTGACACGGGTGGCAGTAATCCATGGCGCCCGCAGATTAAGTGGCGATAGGGCAACAGAGAAAGCCGCTCAGGTGAGGATCCTGTGTGGAAGCGTTGATTCCATGACCACCGCTCCCTTCGGTCCGCTCGAATTCCAGCTCGTCCTGCTCCGCCGGATGGCCGACCATCAACCGGGCCTCGTCGAGGATGCCCGGCACGAACTGAGCGCCTCGCTCTCCGAGATGCGGGAGGCGAACCGCCGCTGGCAGGCGATGGTGCGCGCGCCCCGCGGCCGCGGTTCGCTGCGCCGCTACCGCTCGGTGCTGGGCGAACCCGAGTCCTCCGTACGTCGCCGGATCGGCGACCTGGAGTGCGATGCCCTGCTCTGGCCGGTGCCGCTCTGGCCGGATCTGCGGTTCGAGGTGATGGTCGCGCCGGGCGCGGCCGTATGGAACGAATGGCTGGTCAGAGCCCCGGGGGCAACCGGCCCTGAGCTGCGCACCGTCGAGGATCTGCGCCCCTGGTCGTGCACCGTCGACGAGGTGGCGCGTGCCTTCGCGCCGGCCCGCCCGATGGAGGGCAGCGCACCGACCCGCTGGGCACTGGCGATCACCGACCCCGTGACGGGTGCGCCGTACGTGGCCGAATTCACCTGGGGGCTGTTCCAGCGACTGCTGCCCGGCTGAATTCGGCGCGCCGCCCACATCTGTCGACCCATCAGCTCCATACTCCCTCCGGCTCATCCCAACGCGCGCGATTCGTCCGGACGGCGCACGATGCAGAGAGGGCCGGCTGCCGCCGGCATCCCTATCAGCGCTCTCGGGAGAACCTGCCGTGACCGTCAGTCTTGAGCAGTTGCGCCGTTGCCACGTCGCCGTCGACCTCGGGGCCGCCCGTACCCGCGTGTACGTCAAGGGGCTCGGGCTCGTCGTCGACGAGCCGAGCGCCGCCGCAGTGAACACCCGTACCGGCTCGCTCATCGCCGTCGGTGCGCTCGCCGAGCAGATGACGGGCCGCACCCCCGACTACATCCGGGTGGCGCGCCCGGTCTCCGGCGGAACCGTCATCGACATCGAGATGGCCCAGCGCATGCTCCGCCATCTGCTCGGCGAGAAGCTCCGCCGCCAGCTGCGCCGCAAGCCACGGCTGCGGGCGGCCGCCTGCACCCCGCACGACAGCGACCCCCTCGCCCAGCGGGCCGCCGTCGAGACTCTGGTCGGGCTCGGCGCCCGGCGGGTCGAGCTGGTCGACACACTGATCGCGGCGGCCGTCGGCTGCGGGCTCCCGGTCGAGCAGCCGGTCGGGAGCATGATCATGGTGTGCGGGGCGGCGACCACGCAGATCGCGGTGCTCTCGCTCGGTTCGATCGTCACGGCCACCCGGATCCCGATCGGCGGCGACGCCATCGACCACGCGGTGATCCAGCATCTGCGCCAGCACCACGAGTTGATGCTGCCGAGTCAGTCGGTGCGTCCGTTGCAGCTGGCGCTCAGCGGCAACGGACTGACCCCGTACGGCCCCGCGACGACCGAGATCCACGGCCGTGACGTGGTGACCGGTCTGGCCCGTTCGGTGCATGTCGACACCGCCGCCGTGCGGCAGGCCATCCAGACTCCGCTGACCTCGGTCCACGACGGCCTCGGCAAGGTGCTGCGCGACTGCCCGCCCGACCTGGTGGCCGATCTCGCGGACCGCGGAATCATGATGGTCGGCGGCAGCGCGCTGCTGCCGGGACTCGACCAGATGCTGCGCGATGCGACGGGCATGCCGGTGCAGATCGCCGAGCGCCCCGACGTCTGCTCCGTCCTGGGGCTCGGCGCCATGCTGGACGGCAACATCGAGCCGTTGGTCCTCAACCCGCTGGCCGCCTGACGACCACGGGGCGGCGTATGACGCACAAGGACCCGGGCACTGCGGACGGGTCGGCGGCGGACCGCTCCGACGGCAGGCCTCCCGGGCTGCCGATGCTGCTGGACGCGGTGCTCAGCCTCGGCACCGATCTCGAACTGCGGGCCACGCTCCGGCAGATCGTGGACACCGCCACCACGCTCACCGGGGCGCGGTACGGAGCGCTCGGCGTCCTCGATCCCGAGGCCGGCGCCATCACCGAGCTGTTCACCTCCGGTCTGACCGACGCCGGGCGGGAGCGCATCGGCAACTTCCCGGACGGGCACTCGGGGCTGCTCGGCGTGCTCATCGACGATCCGCAGCCGTTGCGCTCCGACGACCTGACCGCCGATGCGCGCTCCTGCGGTGTGCCACCCGGACATCCGCCGATGCGTTCCTTCCTCGGGGCCCCGATCCGGGTGCACAACGAGGTGTTCGGCAACCTCTATCTCACGGAGAAGATCACCGGTCATTTCACCGATACGGACGTGGCGCTGCTCCGGATCCTCGCGTCGCAGGCCGGGATCGCAATCGCCAACGCCCGGCTGTACGAGACGGCCCGGCAGCGGGAGCGCTGGATCGAGGGCGCGGCAGCCGTCACCACGGCCCTGCTGAGCGGCACGAACGCGGACGACGCGCTGATGACCGTCGCCGAGCGGGCCAGGATCCTCGCCGACGCCTCGGCCGGGGTGATCCTCCATCCGACCGCGGACGGCGGCATGGAGATCGTCACCGCGTCCACGCTCGACGACCCGGCCGGCCTCGTCGGCACCACCATCGAGCCCGGCTCCCCCGTACTGGTGCAGCTGCTGGGCGGTGAGCCGGTCTTCGTCGACGACTCGGCGACCGATCCGCGGATGACGACGCATGTACGGTCCCGGTTCGGTCCCAGCATGATGCTGCCGTTGCAGAGCGGCGGGCGGCTCATCGGCACCCTCGCTCTGCCCCGGCGGCACGGTGGCGCGCCGTATACGGCGGTGGACCGGCTGCTGGCCTCCCAGTTCGCCTCGCAGGCGGCGCTCGCCCTGGTGCTGGCGGACGCCCAGCACAACAGGGAACAGCTCGCGGTGTACGAGGACCGTGACCGGATCGCCCGCGATCTGCATGATCTCGTCGTCCAGCGGCTCTTCGCGACGGAAATGATGCTCGAATCGACCCGCCGGCGGGCCGCCGCACCGGAGACGGACGAGTTGCTCGGCCGAGCCGTCGACGAGCTGGACTCCACCATTCAGGAAGTGCGGACCGCGATCTTCGCCCTCCAGCAGCCGCCCACCGAGGCACCCCCCACGTTCCGCGGCCGGGTGCTGCGGGAGATCCGGGGCGCGGCCTCCGTGCTCGGATTCCAGCCGTCGGTGCAGTTCTCCGGGGCGGTGGACGCCCTGGTGCGGCAGCCGGTGGACCAGCAGCTCCTCGTGGCGCTGCGCGGCGCGCTGGCGGCGGCGCACCGGCGGGCCGGGGTGTCGGCCATGGAGGTGGAGGTGGATGCGACGGTGCGGCTTCCGGACGGACGGTCCGCGGTCCAGCTGGTGGTTGCCGACGACGGGCGCGCCGAGGACGGCTCGCGCTCGACGACCGTCACCTGGCAGGCGCCGCTCTGAGCGCGACCCGGGTGCTGGAGTGGGCGACACCCGCCTCACGCTTGAGCCTGCGCAGCAGGCCGTCCAGGGCGGCGGTGTCGGCAACGGTGGCGCGTACGAGATAGTCGTGGCCGCCCGTCACATGCACCACTTCGGTGATGCCGGGCAGCGCGAGCACCGCACGTTCGAACACCTCGTTGGTCGTGTCCATACGCAGTGTCACATCGATGAAGACGACCAGGCCCGTCCGGGTGTCGGCGGCCGGGTCGATGATCACGGTGAAGCCGCGGATGACGCCGTCGCGGCGCAGTCGGCGCACCCGGTCGGCCGCGGCGTTGGCGCTGAGGCCGACCCGTACCCCCAGATCGCGATACGAGATCCGCGCGTCCTCCTGGAGGACGCTGAGGATTTCCCTGTCCAGACGGTCCATACTGCGATTGTCGCAGCTTGTGCGGGATTTCGACTGCGGAGACCTGGGGTCGGGTGCCCGTGCCCCCGCATGGAGTACGTCGGCAGGCCCACCGCTGCAGTACGGCCTTGACTGACAGGGTGGAAACAGCCGTGAAGCAGTCCCCCGCTCCGGTCGCCAAGCAGCCCGTCGCGGCCTACCGCAATCTCGCGATGGCCACGATCGGCTTCGGGCTCACCTTCTGGGCCTGGAACCTGATCTCGCCGTTGTCAGGGGCCTTCAAGGAACGGCTCGGGCTGAGCTCGTTCGAGCAGTCGGTGCTGGTCGCCGTGCCGGTGCTGGTCGGTTCGCTGGGACGGATCCCGGCAGGAGCACTCACCGACAAATACGGCGCCCGGCTGATGTTTCCGCTGGTCTCGGCGCTGACCATCATTCCCGTCCTGCTACTGATCCCGGCGAAGGACTCGTACGGCGCGATGCTCGCCGTGGGCTTTCTGTTGGGGCTGGGCGGCACGACGTTCGCAATCGGCATCCCGCTGGTCAACTCGTGGTTCCCGCCGGCACGGCGCGGGGCCGCGCTCGGTGTGTTCGGCATGGGCATGGGCGGAGTGGCCCTGTCCGGGTACTTCACCCCGCGGATCGCCGAGCACGGCGACAACCTCCCTTTCCTCGTGGTCGCCGGGGCGCTGGTGGTGTACGCGGCCCTGGCCGCGGTGCTGGTCAGCGACCACCCGGACCGAAAGGTGCCGACCGACTCACTCGCCCACCGGCTGGGCGAGGCCGGGCGACTGCGGGTCACCTGGGAACTCTCCGCGCTGTACGCGATCGGCTTCGGCGGCATCGTGGCGTTCGGCGTCTATCTGCCCACGTATCTGAAGACCTGGTACGACCTCTCGCCGACCGACGCCGGCACAAAGGCCGCCGGGTTCGCGCTGGTCACCGTCATCTTCCGGCCGATCGGCGGCTGGCTGTCGGACCGCATCCACCCGGCGCTGGTCACCTCGGCGGCGCTGGGGCTGGCCGCGCTGATGGCGGTCGTCCAGGCCTTCGACCCGAAGCTGGCACCCGGCGGCACGATCGCGCTGCTCTGCATGGCAGCCGGTCTCGGCACGTCGAGCGGCAGCATCTTCGCCCTCGTCTCGCAGGTGACACCGCAGCCGAAGGTGGGCAGCGTCACCGGGATCGTCGGCGCGATGGGCGGACTCGGCGGCTTCGTCCCTCCGCTGGTGATGGGGGCGATCTACAGCGCGAAGGGCTCGTACTCGATCGGCTTCATGCTGCTGTCCAACCTGGCACTGGCCGGGTGTGTGTACGCATACGGGCGGATGCGGAACGTCAAGCGGGACGAGCGGCCGTCCGGCGGATCAGGGCCGGCACGGAGCGGGACCGGCTGAGGACTGCCCGTCGTCCGCGCGCCTCCAGGGAGGAGGTGACAGCTCTGACGGCCTCCCCCGCGGGAGGCCCGTTAGGGTCGGGAGGGTGACTCCTCTTCTGCCTGCGCTGCAGGACGGTTCCGGCCCTGCCGCCGCCCGGGAAGCCGTCCGGTTCGGCGAACACACCCTGACGTACGCACAGCTGGCCGCCGCCTCGGACGCCCTCGCCGCGCGGCTCGCGGGCGCCGGGCGGGTCGCCGTCTGGGCCACACCGACCCCGGAGACCGTGGTCGCGGTGGTGGCGGCGCTGCGGGCCGGGGTGCCCGCCGTGCCCCTCAACCCGAGGACGGGCGAGCGGGAACTGGCCCATATCGTCGCCGACAGCGCCCCGTCGGCGGTGCTGGCCGGGGCGGGCGATGTACTCCCGCCCGCGCTGGACGCCCTGGACCGTACAGATGTCGACACGTCGGCAACGGTGGTGAACGGCGTCGGCTT
This sequence comes from Streptomyces sp. NPDC057565, assembly GCF_042801455.1. Lineage (NCBI taxonomy): Bacteria > Bacillati > Actinomycetota > Actinomycetes > Kitasatosporales > Streptomycetaceae > Streptomyces > Streptomyces sp. NPDC057565. Next base: position 68,945 of record NZ_JBHVFU010000004.1, read on the forward strand.
CCCCGAGCCCTCCCCCGAGTCCCCCGCTCTGATCGTCTACACCTCCGGCACCACGGGCCCTCCGAAGGGCGCGATCCTGCCGCGCCGGGCGATCGCCGCCTCCCTGGACGCGCTCGAGGACGCCTGGCAGTGGACCGGCGACGACGTCCTCGTCCATGCCCTGCCGCTGTTCCATGTGCACGGTCTGATCCTCGGCGTCCTGGGCCCGCTGCGCCGGGGCGGTTCGGTGCGTCATCTGGGACGGTTCTCCGCCGAGGGTGTGGCCCGGGAGCTGGGGTCCGGCGGCACGATGCTGTTCGGCGTACCGACGATGTACCACCGGCTGGCCGAGACCCTCGGCGACGGTTCGGCGCCGGACGCCGCCGGGCTGACGAAGGCACTCGCGGGGGCGCGGCTGCTGGTCTCGGGGTCGGCCGCGCTGCCCGTCCATGACCACGAGCGGATCGCGGCGGCGACCGGACGCGGCGTCGTCGAGCGGTACGGCATGACGGAGACCCTGATGAACACCGGTGTCCGCGCGGACGGCGAACCGCGGCCCGGGACGGTCGGCGCGCCCCTGCCCGGCGTCGAACTCCGATTGGTCGAGGAGGACGGCACCCCGCTCGCCGACCCGACGGCCGAGGACGCGGTGGGCGAGATCCAGGTGCGCGGCCCGAACGTCTTCACCGGCTATCTGAACCGCCCCGACGCGACGGCGGCCGCGTTCACCGAGGACGGCTGGTTCCGGACGGGCGACATGGCGACCCTCGACACGGACGGCTGTGTACGGATCGTCGGCCGCAGGGCGACCGACCTGATCAAGAGCGGGGGCTACAAGATCGGCGCGGGCGAGATCGAGAACGCGCTGCTGGACCACCCGGGCGTGCGCGAGGCCGCCGTCACCGGGGAGCCGGACCCGGATCTGGGCGAGCGGATCGTCGCCTGGGTGGTCCCGTCCGATCCGGGCGCGCCGCCCACGGAGGCCGAGCTGGCGGACCATGTGGCGGCTCAGCTCGCCCCGCACAAGCGGCCGCGCACGGTCCGCTATCTGGAGGCGCTGCCCCGCAACGACATGGGCAAGATCATGAAGCGGTCCCTCGGTGCGTAGGCGGCTGACGGCGCGGCAGGCGATCGCGGCGGTCACCGAGGACTTCGTCGAGGCCGTAGCCCCGCCCGGCGCGGAGATACCGGAGGACGGTCCGCTCTCCTGGTCCGGTTACGCGGACTCCCGGGCCCGTGCGACGGACCGCACCGGTGAGGAGGAGTCCGTCGTCCACGGTCTCGCCACCGTCGGCGGCCACCCGTGCGTCCTGATCTCGTTCGAGTTCGGCTTCCTCGGCGGCTCGCTGGGGCAGCGCACCGGGGACCGGCTGGAAGCCGCGTACGAGACCGCCCGCAGCCGTCGGCTGCCGCTCGTCTCGCTGATCGCGACGGGCGGCAGCCGGATGCAGGAGGGCATGGTGGCACTCACCCAGCTCCAACGGGTGGCGCGCGCCTCGTCCCGGCTGCGGGCGGCCGGTCTGCCCCAGCTCGCGGTCCTGCGCGACCCGACGACGGGCGGCGGCTGGGCCACGCTGGGGGCCGGTGCCGATGTGATCCTGGCGCTGCCGGGGGCACAGATCGGGTTCGCCGGATCGCGGGTGCGGCCGGCGGACGCGGACCCGTCGGCCTACACGGCGGAAGGGCAGCTGATCACGGGCCACATCGATGCGGTCGTCGGCGCGGCCGAGCTGCCGGGGACGCTGGGGCGGTGGCTGGGCGCGCTGGGGGCGGCAGGCGGCGGCACGCCCCTCCTGCCCGCACCGGTCCCGGACGCCCTCTCGGACGCCGGGTTGCCCGCGACCGGCTGGGACGCCGTGCGGCAGGCCCGTTCCTCGGCCCGGCCGCGTGCCGAGGCATATCTCGACGCGTACTTCGACCACCTGCTGCCGCTCAGCGGTGACCGGTGCGGCGGTACGGATCCGGGGCTGCTCTGCGGGTTCGGGCTGCGCGGCGAGCGGCCGATCGCGTATGTCGCCCAGTGCGGTACCGCGACCCGCCCGGCGGGCTATCGCACCGCGGCCCGGGTGATCCGGCTGGCGGACCGGCTCGGCGTACCCGTCCTGACCCTGGTCGACACCCCGGGCGCGGCGAACGACGCCGAGGCGGAACGGGCGGGCGCCGGAGCCGCCATCGCCGACGCGTTCGCGGCGATCGCCGAGGCCCGGGTCCCCGTGACGACCCTGGTGATCGGCGAGGGCGGCTCGGGCGGCGCACTGGCCCTGGCGGCGCCGGACAACACGTACGTCACCCGGGACAGCTACTTTTCCGTCATCGCCCCGGAGCTCGCGGCGGCCATCCTGAAGCGCTCCCCCGACGCCGTACGCGTCACGGCCGACCAGCTACGCCTTCGCCCCCAGGACCTGGTGGAACTGGGCATCGCCCGCGGGATCGCGGCCCCTGGCGCACCGCCCCTCTGACGGCGAGTCCACCGCGCAGGGCGACGGATGGCTGGTTAGCGTGACAAACGGGACCAATCATCAAGTCAGGAGCGCAGAGTGATGGCCGCAGAACCGGAGGGCACGCCGTGCTGGGCGGACGCCATGTTCACCGATCTCGAGGGGGCGAAGAGCTTCTACGGTGACGTACTGGGCTGGACCTTCAGCGAGGCGTCGTCGGAGTTCGGCAACTACACGCAGGCGTACGCGGAGGGCAAGGCGGTGGCCGCCGTCGTACCGCCCATGCCCGGCCAGGAGGGCCAGTCGGCATGGTGCCTGTACCTCGCTTCGCCCGACGCCGCCGCCACCGCCACGAAGATCCGTGACAACGGCGGCGAGGTACTGATGGACCCGATGCAGGTCGGCGACTTCGGCTCGATGCTGCTGGCCCGCGATCCGGCCGGGGTGACGTTCGGCGTGTGGCAGGCGGGGCAGCACGAGGGGTTCGAGGCCAAGGGCACACCCGGCGCCTACTGCTGGTCGGAGGTGTTCACCCGGGAGCCCGCGAAGGCGGACGCCTTCTTCCCCGCCGTCTTCCCGTACCGCGTGAAGCGGATGAGGGACGACGCGATCGACTTCTCCCTCTACGACTTGGGCGCCGACCCGGTCATGGGGCGGATGAAGATGACGGACGACTTCCCGCCCGAGGTCCCGCCTTACATCAACGTGTACTTCACCGTCGAGGACTGCGACGCGGCGGTGGCGAAGGCGACGGAGCGCGGGGCAATCCTCCGGTTCGGGCCTATGACCAGCCCCTTCGGCCGGTTCGCCGCGCTGAGCGACCCGCAGGGGGCGGCATTCTCGGTGATCGACGTCAAGACGACCGGGGGCGACATGCCGGAGTTCTCCGACGCGACCGCCTGAACGACGGCAGAGTCCGGCCCTCCGGCTCACGGGCAGCCGGTCGCCGCCCGACGGCGACCGGCTGCTGCCCCTTCACGCGCCTCCGGGCAGCTCCCCGCACAACTCCACAGAGGCGAGAGCACCGCTCTCGACTGCGAGCGGCACTCTGGGAGAGCATGGCCTGCGAAGAGCGGTGCCTGCGGTTCGGATCACCAGTCGCGGAGCTGGGGCTGAAGCTGCCCCCGGCCCCTTGCCCTCCCCCTGCCTCCGCCACCGGCTCCGTCCGGCCGGTCACGGCTGCGGATCACGCGCGTCGTACCGGGTGAACCCGCGCCACCTCAGCGCGAGCAGTGACACCGCGACCACGCATGCGATGCCGCCCCCGGTGACCGCCACCGCCGGGGACGCCAGGTCGGCGACCGAGCCCGCCAGGAAGTCGCCGAGCCGCGGCCCACCGGCCACCACCACGATGAACACGCCCTGCAGCCGTCCTCGCATCTCGTCCGGCACCGCCGCCTGAAGCATGGTGTTGCGGAAGACCATCGAGATGGTGTCCGAGCACCCGGCGAGCGCCAGCAGGACCAGCCCGAGCCAGAGCTGACGGGTCAGCCCGAAAACGGCGATGGCGCTTCCCCAGCACGCCACGGCGACGATCACCGCGAGCCCGTGCCGCCTGATCCGGCCCAGCCAGCCGGAGAACACGCCGCCCAGCAGCGCCCCCAGCGCCGGAGCCGCGACCAGCAGCCCGGTGGTCTTCGCGTCACCGCCGTACCAGACCACGGCGACGACCGGGAAGAGGGCCCGCGGGTGGGCGAGGACCATGGCGCACAGGTCGCTGAAGAAGGTCATCCGCAGATTGGGCCGCGCCCCCAGGAAACGCAGCCCGTCGGTGACGGACGCCCGCTTCTCTCCGCTCCCCTTCCCTGCGCCGTCCCTCCGTTCGGGGAGCATCGGGGGCAGCCGCCACATCGCGTACAGCGAGGCGGTGAAGGTGACGGCGTCGACGGTGTATGCGGCCCGGTACCCCCACCAGCCGACGATGAGCCCGCCGAGCATCGGCCCGACCAGCGCGCCGGTGGTGCTGGTCATGGAGTTGAGCGCGTTGGCGGCGGGCAGCTGCTCGGCGGGCAGCAACCGGGCGATCATCGAGCTGCGGGCCGGTGAGTTGAGCGCGAAGCAGACCGCCTGAAGGGCGACGACCGCGTACAGCAGCCCCACCTGCTCCACCCCGGCGACGGTGGCGGCGACCAGGGCGACGGAGAGCACGAACGAACCGGACGAGCTGGCCAGCCCCAGCTTGCGACGGTCGACGGTGTCCGCGATCGCACCGCCGTACAGACCGAAGACGACCAGCGGCAGGAATGAACAGATTCCGATCAGCCCGACCGAGAAGGCGGACCCGGTGATGTCGTACACCTGGAGGGACACGGCGAGCGCCGTCATACCCTGCCCGATCCAGGAGACCGTGTTCCCGAACCAGAGCCTGCGGTAGTCGAGCGAGGTACGGAGCGGGGTCAGGTCGGCGAGTATGCGGAGGCGCTGGGCGGGTTCTTCGGTCGTTTCGGTCACAGCGGATGGTAACGACCGGCCCGCGCCCGCCCGCGCCCGGAGACGCCCTTGCCGCGGAAGCCTGGGCCTGCCGTCCGGCGCGGACCGGGGCGCCGGGGCTCACTCGCTCATTGCCAGGGAACTTCCGACGGTGTGGCAGGAGGGCGGGCGACGCCGTTCCGCGCCGGGGGATGGGCGGTGAACAGCGTGGCGTACAGACCGCTCCGATCGAGGAGCTGTGTATGCGTACCCGACTCCACCAGCCGGCCCTCGTCCATCACCAGAATGCGGTCGGCGTCCGCGGCCAGGGCCAGGTCGTGCGTGATCACGATGGTGGTCCGCCCTTCGGCGAGGCGCCGCAGCGGTCCGAGGATGCGCTGAGCGGCCACGGTGTCGAGCCCCGTGGTGGGCTCGTCGAGCAGCAGAACGGGCGCGTCACGCAGCATGGCGCGGGCGATGGCGACGCGCTGCAACTGGCCTCCCGAGAGCCGGGCGGTTCCGGGGGAAATGACGGTGCTGTAGCCGTCCGGAAGGGCCCGGATGAACTCGTCGGCGTCGGCTGCCCGTGCGGCATCCACGACGTCGCGGTGGGTGGTGTCGTCACGTCCGCAGCCGATGTTCTCCTCGATGGTGTCGTGCAGGACGAGCGTGTCCTGGGGCAGGAGCGTGATGTTCCGCCGGAGGTGGGTGAGCGGCAGCTGGTCCACGGACACGCCGTCCAGTCGGATGCTGCCGGAGTCGGGGTCGTAGAACCTCAGCAGCAGGGACGCGAGGGTCGACTTGCCCGCGCCGCTGGGGCCGGTGATGACCAGCAGTTCCCCGGGGCTCGCGGTGAAGGAGAGGTCGCGGAGAACCGGCTCGCTGTTGCCGGGGTAGCGGAAGGAAACCTGGCGTGCTTCCACCGTGCCGAGTGCGCGGCTGCGGACGGGCACGGGCACCGAATCGGCCGGGTCGGTGACGGCGGGCCGGGAGTCGAGGATCTCCAGCAGCCGCTCGGCAGCGGCGGTCGCAGCGGTGGCCGTCAGGCCGATCTGGCCCAGCGAGCGCACCGGCGGGTAGAGGTAGCCGATGAAGGCGGCGAAGGCCAGGAGCTGTCCGAGCGTCATCCGTCCCGCGGCGATCTCCCACGCGCCCAGACCGATGATCGTCAGGATGCAGAGCGTTTCGAGGATCTCCACGACCTGGGCGTACAGCGAGGTGAGGCGGACGCCGGACACTGCCGCCTTCAGCCGCTTGCGCGCCTTGTCCTGGAGCCTTTCCTCCTCGTCCCGCTGCCTGTTGTACGCCTGGGTCAGAACGACGTTGACCAGCGTCTCCTCGACCACCGCGGTGATGGCACCGTCCGCCGCGCGTCCGCGACGGGACACGGCACGCAGACGCCCTGTGAACATGCGGGTCACGGCGAAGAAGAGCGGGACCAGGACGAAGGTGGCAAGGGCCAGATCCCAGCGCAGCCACAGGGCGGCGGCGGCGAAGAAGAGGGTGTTGAAGAGAGCCGAGGTCACCCCGACGATGCCGGAGACGACGAGCTGTTCGATGGCTTCCACGTCGCCCGTCAGCCGTTCCACCAGGTCACCGCGGCGGTTGCGCTGGAAGAAGTGCGGCGGTTGCGTCTGGAGATGCGAGAAGACACGGGCCCGGAGCCGCAGCACAAAGCGTTCGGCGGTCCAGGCCGCGAGCGAGCTGCCCAGATACCCCACCACCGCACCGAGAACGGCCACAACAAGCCATTTGCTAGCAGGCCCCCAGAAGGCGCTGACGGAGCCTGTCTGCAGGGCCTTGTCGGTGAGTTGGGCGAAGAGCAGAATCGTCACGGTCTCGGCGATCGCAGCCACGACGGCGAGCAGACAGATCAGGACGATCCAGCGCCGGTCGCCTCGCGTCAGTGGCCAGAAGCGCCGGAACGAGACGGCAATACTGATGGGATCGGTGCGGATCGGCACATCCGTCGCCGAGTTCTGGGTCGGCCCGTCAGGGCGGGCTGCATGCCGGGGTGAGCTGCGAAGGCTCATGGGCGTCACGTCACAGGGGTGCTCGGGCTATGGGTCCGTCGCCATAGACGCAGGCCCCCACACTTCGAGGCGGACCCGCGCGGGAGCGCGAGCCAGCCTCGAAGCAGTGGGGATGGGGGGATGTGCGGTTACCAGCCGCACCACCCGCCGCCGCGGCCGTATCCGCGGCCGAATCCGCGGCCGAATCCGCGGCCGTATCCGCGACCGAATCCGCGGCCGAATCCGCGGCCGAATCCGCGGCCGTATCCGCCGCCGTATCCGCCGCCGTATCCGCCGCCGTATCCGCCGTCTCCACCAAAGCCCCCGCGGAAGATGCTACGTGCGTTCATCTCCAGCTCCTTACGAAGGTTGATGTGCCGCTCCTTGCTCCTGACTGCGGCACCTTCGACATTACGACGACCCCCAACTGCCAACAAGTCGGGCAAGAGCGGATACGGGCGGAACTTGCGGAATGCCCAGAATTCCCAAGGGATTGCGGGGCGTGGCACTCCGGCACTCCTCCTGTACGACCCACCGGCGGGCCGTACAGGGCCCACGCCCAACCGCCCTGACGGGGCCTCGCCGCGGCGACCGACACCCGACGGAGCACCTGCACACCTGATTCAAGGGTGAATATGCCAATCGCATATTCATTTGGCATATTCACTCGACCTCTTGGGATACACACCGCTATCCACGCCAACCAGGCCTGCACACAGGGTTCCTGACGACTCAAAAGGTCACGGGGCTCCGACCGCATCCCCGTCGGCGCAGATCCTGGGCTCCCGGACCGTATCGCCGCATCGGCATCACGATCCGGTTCGCGCGGGAAATACGTCACCGATCGACCGGACTTCACCGCAGCGCAGCCGGCACGGGAGCGCATCGAGCGCCGGAAACCCGCATCGAGGAGTAGGGACGACTTCAAGGCCCCCACCACCCGGGGCGCGACGCCGGCGGCGAACCGACCGAGCGCACGGACGACACCACCCCGGCGACCAGTCACCCGGCCGCCGGGGCAGTCGCTCGCCCAGGGTTACCGGGATTGAACGCGTGACGTCGCGCGTCCGGTGTCAATGGAGGCCGTGGGCGACCGGATGACGGGGCCCGTAGAGCATGAGTTCCGCTCCGCCGGGCAGTCGGATTCGGGCGAGGAGCCCCCATCTCCGACCGCCTGGCGGCCGACCGATCTCCACGGCCTCGGCAGCGAGCCCACCGAGCCGGGACTTGATGTCGTCACACATCAGCCAGAGCTCGCCCTTCGGCTCACCGTCGGCCGGATGAACGAGGCCGGATGAACGAGGCCGGGACCGGGCGACCCCGGTCACGGAAAGGTCACGGATTCAAATATCCCCGGAAAGAGTTACCGTGGGCACACGAGTATGCACCCAAGGTCACGATCCAGTGTCTTGAGAGGGCAACTGTGGCAGAGGTTTTGCTGGCCGGAATCCTGGGGGCCGTCGTCCTGGCGGCATTCCTCCTCCACAGGGCGCACCGGAGAAATCGAGAGATCACCACCCTGCTGCGCGCAGAGGTGGCCGCGCAGAGGATTGCAGCAATCACGCTTGGACGAACGGCCGTCCTACCTGCCGATGACGCCGCGGAGCAGCCGGAGCCCGCCCGCCGCAAGCGGCACCTTGCGCTCCGTATCGGCGGCGGCCCGCCCGCCACTGCCCCCTCCTTCGGTGACCTGGCCCGGCCTGCCTGGAGAGGACATCGCGCGGCCACGATGACGGTGACCGCCGCCTCCGTCGCCGTCGCCGGCGCGCTCGTCCTGACGTCAGGCGGGGGCACACCCCAAACGGCCAACGCCGCGCCGCCCGCCACAACCCCGGACCCCGTCCCGGGCGCCGGCCAGGACGAGAAAGGGGACAGTCGAGACGCGGAGCGCAGCCCCGCCGAAGAAGGGGACGGCACAGCCGTCACCCATGACGACAGCGAGGCGCGCCCCTTCTCCGGCCCCCAGGCAGTGGCTTCCAGCGAGGGCCAGTCGGTGGCCTCCACCGAGGGGGAGCCCTCCCCTGGGACCAGCAGTGCACCCGACTCCGGCGACGAGGACCGGGCCGAGCCCGCCGAAGGCACCCTCACCCCGAGCGAGACGGCTGCACCCGGCCCGGCCGGGACCACTACGCCCAGCCCGAGCGCGTCCCCCACGACGACGCCGCCATCTCCCACGCCGAAGCCGACGGAGGAGCCGACGGAGGAGCCGACAGCGCCTCAGTAGCCGGACGAGTGTGACGGTCTCATCGACCTCCACCTCCCACTGCTTCCGGACGTCTGCCTTCTGTAGAACAGGGGCAAAGCGCGCAGTGCGACCCGCTGTTCGAGGGAAGCCACCGGCGCGCCTCACTCACTCCGTCAACACTTCGGGCAAGCATGGGGCGAGCGAGCGATCACGAGGGACACGAAAAGGCCCCCGTTGACACGGGGGCCTACGCGTTGTTCCAGGTCAAACGTTTCCGCCAGGAACAGTGGGCGTGGGGCGGGTGGGACTCGAACCCACGGCCGACGGATTATGAGTCCGCTGCTCTAACCGGCTGAGCTACCGCCCCTTTTCGGCGTGGCGCGTACATGTGTGCGCGCCGTCTGCCGCAGCATAGCCGGTCATACGATCTCTCGCTCCGGATGGTCGGCTTCGCATGACCATGAAGACAGAGTCGGCCGCTGCCCGGTTCCGAACAGCGGAAATCAGACGCGAAAGAGTCCGTGCCGGACCGGCGCCGGCTCCGATCCGGCACGCGAAAAAGGACCCCGAAGGGCCCTCTTCCGTTCCGCTCCCCCGACTGGACTCGAACCAGTAACCCTCCGGTTAACAGCCGAATGCTCTGCCAATTGAGCTACAGGGGATCGCGCTCCCCCGACTGGACTCGAACCAGTAACCTGCCGGTTAACAGCCGGCTGCTCTGCCAATTGAGCTACAGGGGATTGCTGCGTTTGCACCGAACCATACCTGCCTGGCGGCTGCCGGGCGGCGCGCGTTCGCTGCGACACATACATTAGCGCAAGCAGGGGGGTGCTCCGCCAATCGGTATCGCCCGGGGTGATCTCGGGTGCCGACGGGTAGGCGGGCAGCACACGTCGCACGGAGCAGGCACGGAGCAGGAGAAGGGTGGCAACCATGCGGTACCGGCTCACGTTCATCGCCGGACTGGCCCTCGGTTACGTACTCGGCACACGGGCCGGACGCGAGCGCTACGAGCAGCTGAAGAAGTCCGCACGCCAGTTCGCCCAGAATCCGGCCGTGCGCAACAGTGCCGAGTCCGCGGCGCAGAGCGGCCGCGAGTTCGCCGGCAAGGCGTACCACGCGGTGAGCGACAAAGTAGGGGAGAAGGTGCCCGCCTCGGTGGCCGAGCGGGTGCGGTCACTGCGGGAGCGGGGCCAGGGGCAGGGCACCGAGGACGACTGGGGTACCAGCAACACGTAAGCGGGCCGGTGGGTCCTCCTCCCGTACGGGAACGGTCCGGCGGTGCGGCAGAATCTCCCCATGGGCATAGTCGCCGGCTTGGACAGTTCTTCGGCCTTCACACACATCGTCGTCTGCGACGCGGACACGGGTGCCGTACTCCGGCAGGGATACGCCGCACATCCCGTCGAGGCGAAGGCCACCGAGGTGGACCCGCAGGCGTGGCTGCTCTCACTCGGTGAGGCGGCCAGCGGCGGGCTGCTCGAAGGTGTGCAGGCCATCGGGGTCTCCGCGCAGCAGCACGGTCTGGTGCCGCTGGACCAGCAGGGCAATCTCGTCCGTCCGGCGCTGCTCGGCAATGACAAGCGGGCGCAGGTCGCCGCGGCCGATCTGATCGACGGGCTCGGCGGGCGGCAGGCCTGGGCCGAGGCGGTCGGGGCTGTCCCGCAGGCCGCCCAGCCGGTGTCGAAGCTGCGGTGGCTGGTGCGGAGCGAGCCGGATGCGGCACAGCGGGTCGCCGCGGTGCTCCAGCCGCACGACTGGCTGGTGTGGCAGCTGCTGGGCCGGCCGAGCCGACGGACCACCGATCGCGGTGCCGCGTCCGGGACGGGGTACTGGTCGGCCGGGACCGGTTCGTACCGGCCCGATCTGGTGGAGCTCGCACTCGGACAGCAGGCGGCGCTGCCGGAGGTGCTCGGTCCCTCCGACACGGCCGGGACGACGCCCGAGGGGCTGCTGATCTCGGCCGGTACCGGCGAGACGATGGCGGCGGCGTTCGGGCTCGGGGTGGGGGTCGGCGACGCGGTCGTGTCGCTCGGAGCCTCCGGCTCGGTGATGGCGGTGCACCACGAGGCGCTGTCCGATCCGACCGGGATCATCACGTCCTTCGCGGATGCCACCGGGATGCATCTGCCGGTCGTGCACACACTCAATGCGGTGCGTGCTCTGCGGGGCTCCGCCGAGATGCTGGGGCTGGAGAGCCTGGAGGAGCTGTCCGCGCTGGCCCTGAAGTCGACGCCGGGCGCCTCCGGGCTCGTGCTCCTGCCCTACCTGGAGGGCGAGCGCACCCCGCATCTGCCGCACACGGCGGGCACGCTGAGCGGGCTGCGGCGTGAGTCGATGAAGCCGGAGCATCTGGCGCGGGCGGCGTTCGAAGGGATGCTGTGCTCGCTGGCCGACGCGCTCGATGTGCTGCGCGGCCGCGGGGTCGAGGTGCGTCGGGTGTTCCTGCTGGGGGCGGCGGCCGAACTGCCGGCCGTACAGGGTCTTGCCCCCGCGCTGTTCGGTACACAGGTCGTCGTACCGCAGCCGGCCGAGTACGCGGCGCTGGGCGCCGCCCGGCAGGCGGCCTGGGCGCTCGGGGTCTCTCGGGGGACGCTCGATCCGCGGACTCCCCCGGCCTGGCAGGGTGCGGCGGCGCAGGTGCTGGAGCCGGGCGAGGAACTGCCGGTCGGCCAGGCGGTGCGGCAGCAGTACATGGCCACGCGGGACCAGCTTCACCCCGGGGCGTTCGACTCCGCGCTCTGAGCCGGGCGCTCTCGGTCACCAGCCCGGTCCGCGGTCGGAGGTTCGGTCTCCGGCGGGTGGACCGGGTCTCGTTCTTGACCTGGGCTTGAGGAAAAACGTTCGCGGTCGCACCGAGCCTTGCCGGAAAATGAGTCGACTCCCGACCTCTGCCGACTCCGAGAGACACGCGTGCTCATAAAACTCCTGCGGGGCTACCTCGGCCCGTACAAGAAACCGATCGTGCTGCTGGTGGCGCTTCAGCTGCTGCAGACCTGCGCCACCCTCTATCTCCCCTCACTCAACGCCGACATCATTGACAACGGTGTCGTCGAGGGGGACACGGGCTACATCCTGGAGTACGGCGGCATCATGATCGCCGTCTCCATCGCCCAGGTCGTCTGCAACATGGGGGCGGTCTTCTACGGTGCGCGCACCGCGGCCGCACTCGGCCGGGACGTCCGGGCGTCGGTCTTCGGCCGGGTTCAGTCGTTCTCGGCACGTGAGGTCGGCCGCTTCGGGGCGCCCTCGCTGATCACCCGTACGACCAATGACGTCCAGCAGGTCCAGATGCTGGTCCTGATGACATTCACCATGATGGTCTCGGCGCCGATCATGTGTGTCGGCGGCATCATCCTCGCCCTCGGCCAGGACGTTCCGCTGTCGGCGGTGCTGCTCGCGGTGGTGCCGGTCCTCGGCATCGCGGTGGGTCTCATCGTGCGACGGATGCGGCCGCTGTTCCGCACGATGCAGGAGCGGCTCGACACGGTGAACCGGGTGCTGCGTGAGCAGATCACCGGCAACCGGGTCATCCGCGCCTTCGTGCGGGACCCGTACGAGGAGAAGCGGTTCCGCGGCGCCAACACCGAGCTGACCGATGTGGCCCTCTCCACCGGGCGTCTGATGGCGCTGATGTTCCCGACCGTGATGACGGTCGTGAATGTGTCGTCGATCGCCGTGGTCTGGTTCGGTGCGCACCGGATCGACAGCGGCGGGATGCAGATCGGCGCGCTGACCGCGTTCCTCTCCTACCTGATGCAGATCGTCATGTCGGTGATGATGGCCACCTTCATGTTCATGATGGTGCCGCGCGCCGAGGTGTGTGCCGAGCGCATCCAGGAGGTCCTGGAGACCGATTCGAGCGTCGTGCCGCCGGTCAAGCCGGTGCGGGAGCTGCGCGCCCACGGTCATCTGGAGGTGCGGGGTGTGGACTTCCGCTACCCGGGCGCCGAGGAGCCGGTGCTGCGGTCGGTGGATCTGGTGGCACGGCCCGGCGAGACGACCGCGATCATCGGGTCGACGGGCAGCGGGAAGTCGACGCTGCTCGGTCTCGTACCGCGGCTGCTCGACGTGACGGACGGCCAGGTACTGGTCGACGGCACGGACGTACGGACGCTGGAGCCGAAGCTGCTGGCGAAGACGGTGAGTCTGGTTCCGCAGAAGCCGTATCTGTTCTCCGGGACGGTCGCGACGAATCTGCGGTACGGAAACCCGGACGCGACCGACGAGGAGCTGTGGCACGCGCTGGAGGTCGCGCAGGCCAAGGAGTTCGTCGAGAAGCTGGAGCACAAGCTGCACGCGCCGATCGCGCAGGGCGGCACCAATGTCTCCGGCGGGCAGCGGCAGCGGCTCGCGATCGCGAGAACGCTGGTGCAGCGGCCGGAGATCTATCTCTTCGACGACTCGTTCTCCGCCCTCGACTACGCGACGGATGCCGCGCTGCGCGGGGCGCTGTCACGGGAGACGGCCGAGGCGACCGTGGTGATAGTGGCGCAGCGGGTGTCCACCATCCGTGACGCGGACCGGATCCTGGTGCTCGACGAGGGCCGGGTCGTCGGGTCCGGTACCCATCACGAGTTGATGGACGGCAATGAGACCTACCGGGAGATCGTGCTCTCCCAGCTGACGGAAGCGGAGGCCGCGTAATGGCCGGTCCTGGCGGACGCATGATGGCGGGCGGGGCGCCGACCGACCGGTCCATGGACTTCAAGGGGTCCTCGAAGCGGCTGCTGAAGCGCTTCGCGACGGAGAAGGCCACGCTGTACGTGATGCTGGCGGCCGGTGCGCTGAGCGTCGGGCTCTCGGTCGTCGGGCCGAAGATCCTCGGCAAGGCGACCGACCTGGTGTTCGCCGGCGTCATCGGCCGGCGGATGGCCGAGGGAACGACCAAGGAGCAGGCTGTCGAGGGCCTGCGCAAGAGCAACAGCGGCCTCGCCGACATGCTCTCCGGGGTCGACTTCACCCCCGGGCAGGGCATCGACTTCAGTGCGGTGGGGAACGTACTGCTGACCGCACTGGCGATCTACGTCGGTGCCGGTCTGCTGATGCTGGTGTCGACGCGGCTGTCGATCCGGGTGATCAACCGGGTCGTGTTCCAGATCCGCGAGGACATCCAGACGAAGCTGTCCCGGCTGCCGCTGTCCTACTTCGACCGGGCCAAGCGCGGCGAGGTGCTCAGCCGGGCGACCAACGACATCGACAACATCTCGCAGACGATGCAGCAGACGATGGGCCAGCTCATCAACTCCCTGCTGACCATCATCGGCGTGCTGGTCATGATGTTCTGGATCTCGCCGCTGCTGGCGCTGGTCGCGCTGGTGACGGTCCCGCTGTCGGTGGTCGTGGCGACCCGCGTCGGCAAGCGGTCGCAGCCGCAGTTCGTGCAGCAGTGGAAGGTGACGGGCAAGCTCAACGCCCATATCGAGGAGATGTACACCGGGCACACCCTGGTGAAGGTCTTCGGACGGCAGGAGGAGTCCGCGAGGGACTTCGCCGAGCAGAACGACGCGCTGTACGAGGCGAGCTTCAAGGCGCAGTTCAACAGCGGGATCATGCAACCGCTGATGATGTTCGTGTCGAACCTGAACTATGTGCTGATCGCCGTCGTCGGTGGTCTGCGGGTGGCGTCGGGTTCGCTGTCGATCGGTGACGTCCAGGCGTTCATCCAGTACTCGCGACAGTTCTCGATGCCGCTGACGCAGGTCGCGTCGATGGCGAACCTGGTGCAGTCGGGTGTCGCGTCGGCCGAGCGGATCTTCGAGCTGCTGGACGCCGAGGAGCAGGACGCCGACCCCAGGACGGGTGAGCGTCCGGCGGAACTGCTCGGCAGAGTCTCGCTGGAGAAGGTGTCCTTCCGCTACGACCCCGACAAGCCGCTCATCGAGGACCTGTCGCTGAATGTCGAGCCGGGCCACACGGTCGCGATCGTCGGCCCGACCGGTGCCGGCAAGACGACGCTGGTCAACCTGCTCATGCGCTTCTACGAGGTGACGGGCGGCCGGATCGCTCTCGACGGGGTCGACGTGGCGAAGATGTCGCGCGACGAGCTGCGGTCGGGGATCGGCATGGTCCTGCAGGACACCTGGCTGTTCGGCGGTTCGATCGCGGACAACATCGCGTACGGCGCTTCGCGCGAGGTCACCCGCGAGGAGATCGAGGAGGCGGCGAGGGCGGCCCACGCCGACCGCTTCATCCGTACCCTGCCGGACGGTTACGACACGGTGATCGACGACGAGGGCTCCGGGGTCAGCGCGGGTGAGAAGCAGCTGATCACCATCGCGCGGGCGTTCCTGTCCGACCCGGTGATCCTGGTGCTCGACGAGGCGACGAGCTCCGTCGACACCCGTACCGAGGTGCTGATCCAGAAGGCGATGGCCCGGCTGGCGCACGGCCGTACGAGCTTCGTGATCGCGCACCGGCTCTCCACCATCCGGGACGCGGACGTCATCCTGGTGATGGAGAACGGGTCGATCGTCGAACAGGGCACGCACGAGGAGCTGTTGGAGGCGCAGGGGGCCTACGCCCGGCTGTACGCGGCGCAGTTCGCGCAGGCGGTCGCCGAGGTCGACTGATCCCTCACCGAAGTCCTGTCGTCACACTGCCGTCGTCGCCCGAAGGGCGGCCTCGCGGCGTCCGGTGCGTGCGTGTCGGGCGTCGTGCGGCGGTGTGACGACAGAACCTGGGGTCCTCCGCGTGTATCAGGCCGGATCGGGGAGCGGCCGGTGTCGCCGTGGTGCGTGCGACACACGCCCTAGTCGAGGTAGCCGCGGAGCTGGTCGGCGAAGGCGTGGTCCCGCAGCTTGTTGAGGGTCTTGGATTCGATCTGGCGGATGCGCTCGCGCGTCACGCCGAAGATCCGCCCGATCTCCTCAAGCGTGCGGGGCCGGCCGTCGTCCAGCCCGTAGCGCAGCTGGACGACCTTGCGCTCCCGCTCGTTCAGGGTGGAGAGCACCGCCTCGAGGTGCTCGCGCAGCAGGAGGAACGCGGCGGACTCCACGGGGGACGCCGCGTCGCCGTCCTCGATCAGGTCGCCGAGTGCGACGTCGTCCTCCTCGCCGACCGGTGCGTGCAGCGAGACGGGTTCCTGGGCGAGCCGCAGCACTTCACCGACCCGTTCCGGCGTCAGGTCGAGCTGGGTGGCGACCTCTTCGGGCGTCGGCTCGTAGCCGCGCTCCTGGAGCATCCGGCGCTGGACCCGGACGACGCGGTTGATCAGCTCCACGACATGGACCGGAACCCTTATGGTCCGCGCCTGGTCGGCGAGGGCGCGGGACATGGCCTGCCGGATCCACCAGGTCGCATACGTCGAGAACTTGTAGCCCCGGGCGTAGTCGAACTTCTCGACCGCCCTGATCAGTCCGAGATTCCCCTCCTGGACCAGATCGAGCATCGTCAGCCCGCGGCCGACGTAGCGTTTGGCGACGGAGACGACGAGCCGCAGGTTCGCCTCGATCAGACGGCGCTTCGCCATCCGCCCCATGACCACCAACCGGTCCAGATCGACGGCGAGTCGGGAGTCCGGGTCCGGGGTGCTCGCCAGCCGTTCCTCGGCGAACAGACCGGCTTCGACGCGGCGGGCGAGTTCCACCTCGTCGGCGGCGGTGAGCAGCGGGATGCGTCCGATCTCCCGCAGATACTGGCGGAAGAGGTCGGAGGACGGGCCTCCGGTGTCGGGACGCCCGCGCGGCTCCGGCGGTTCGGGCAGCTCCGCCTGCTCCTCCATGACATCGGCTGCTTCGGGTATGTCTGACGGCTCGGGCGGTTCCGGTGTCGGCGGATCCACCGCGGCCTCCGGATGATGCATGGCCCGGTTCTGCGCGGGGACGGCCGAGACACGCTCGGTTGTGGTCACGGTCCGGGTCTGCACGGGGGCGACCTCCAGGTGATCGCTGCCGGATCGCGGGGGATGGGGGACCCACCGTGCAGTGGGCAGACCGCGCTCCGATGACTCAGGCACCGCCATCCAGTGTGGGGGAAGACACATCACCGCCACGAGGGGCGTGCGCGGACTTTCTGAGTCCGGTCCGTGACCGGCCGGTTACCGGAGGGAGCCCTCGGGTCGGTCAGAGTGCGTCGGCGCCGTGATTGCGCAGGGACTGGGCGTACTGCTGCAGCACCCAGACCTCGTTCTGCGCGGCCGCCAGGTGATCCGGGGCGACATTGCTGCCCAGGCGGGTGAGGCTGCCCTGGACGTCGTTGATCCGGCGGTCCACGGCGCGCAGCCGGACCTTGACCAGATGCTCGCCCGCGTAGGCCTCGTCGATGGACTTGCCGTGGAAGACCTCGACGGCGAGCTCGGTGACCAGCTTGCGCACGGTGTCGTTGGGGGCGGCGTCGAGGACGCCGACCAGATACTCACGGTTGTCGTCGAGGCCCTGTTCGGCGCCGCCCGCCTCCGCGATGCACTGGCGCACCGCGGCGTACGGCGGGGCGGTGAACTCGTCGATCCCATAGGCGTCGAAGGCCGGGGAGACCAGGGCGGGCTTCTGCAGGGCGAGCTTGAGGAGCTCCCGCTCGGTGCGGTGGGCGGGGCTGCGGAGGTTGAGCGCGGGGCCCGAGGGGCCGGTGGGGGCCTGGACCTGCTGGTGCGGGGGGCCGCCGCGGGAGGGTGCGGGTGCGGGACCCCGGTCGCCGCGCTCGCGAGCCCAGCGGGCGAGCTGGGCGACGCGCTTGACGACGAACTGGGTGTCGAGAATGCCGAGCATCCCGGCCAGCTGGACGGCTACCTCGTGCTGGGAGGAGCTGTTCTTGATCCGGGCGACGACGGGCGCGGCCTCGTCGAGCGCGGCGCCGCGGCCCGCCGGGGTCTCCAGGTCGTACCGCCCGACGATCTGGCGGAGCGCGAACTCGAAGAGCGGAGTGCGGGGTTCGACCAGGTCGCGGACGGCCTCGTCGCCTTTGACGAGGCGCAGATCGCACGGGTCCATGTTGTCCGGGGCGATCGCGATGTACGTCTCCGCGGCGAACTTCTGGTCGTCCTCGAAGGCGCGCAGGGCGGCCTTCTGACCGGCCGCGTCACCGTCGAACGTGAAGATCACGCGGGCGCTGCCGTTGTCCATCAGGAGCCTGCGGAGGATCTTGATGTGGTCGCCGCCGAACGCCGTGCCGCAGGTGGCGATGGCGGTGGTGATCCCTGCGAGGTGGCAGGCCATGACGTCGGTGTAGCCCTCGACGACGACGGCCCGGCTGGACTTCGCGATGTCCTTCTTCGCGAGGTCGATCCCGTACAGCACCTGCGACTTCTTGTAGATCGCGGTCTCGGGGGTGTTGAGGTACTTGGGGCCGTTGTCGTCGTCGCGGAGCTTGCGCGCGCCGAAGCCGACGACCTCGCCCGACGTGTCGCTGATCGGCCACATCAGCCGACCGCGGAAGCGGTCGATGGGACCGCGGCGGCCGTCCTGGGAGAGGCCGGAGGTGATCAGCTCCCGGTCGCTGAACCCCTTGCCGCGGAGGTAGCGGGTGAGGTGGTCCCAGCCGGCCGGGCTGTAGCCGACGCCGAAGTGGGCGGCGGCCGCCTGGTCGAAGCCGCGCTCGGCGAGGAACTTCCGGCCGATCTCCGCCTCGGGGCCGGCCAGCTGCTCGACGTAGAACTGGGCGGCGATCTTGTGCGCCTCGACCAGCCGGATACGCTCGCCACGCTGGTGGGAGGGGTTGTAACCGCCCTCCTCGTACCGCAGGGTGATGCCCGCCTTGGCGGCGAGGCGCTCGACCGTCTCGGAGAAGGAGAGATGGTCGATCTTCATCACGAAGGCGATCGTGTCGCCGCCCTCCTGGCAGCCGAAGCAGTGGAAGAGACCCTTGCTCGGGCTGACCTGGAAGGAGGGGGACTTCTCGTCGTGGAACGGGCAGAGCCCCTTGAGGTTGCCTCCGCCCGCGTTCCTCAGCTGCAGGTACTCGGAAACGACGGCGTCGATCGGGACCGCGTCCCGGACCGCCTTCACATCGTCGTCATTGATCCTGCCTGCCACGGGTGAAGTCTACGGGTGAGCTCGGACATGACGGGTCCGTGGTCGGTGTCGCGGGCGCCGGGCGGGATCACGATCACACCCGCCCGGCGCGGAACAGAAGCTTCCGCAGAGGGCTCAGACCAGGGACTCCAGCGGTACCGACGGGTCGGCGAGCGCGTCCGGGTCGACCGGCCGGCCGGCCTTGATCAACTCCTGCACGGTCTCGGTGACGTCCCACACATTGACGTTCATCCCGGCCAGCACCCTGCGGTCCTTCAGCCAGAACGCGATGAACTCCCGCTTGCCCGCGTCCCCGCGGATCACGACCTGGTCGTACGAGCCCGGCGGCGCCCAGCCCGAGTATTCGAGCCCCAGGTCGTACTGGTCGGAGAAGAAATACGGCACCCGGTCGTAGCTGACGTCCTGGCCGAGCATGGCGCGGGCCGCGGCCGGGCCGCTGTTCAGCGCGTTCGCCCAGTGCTCCACGCGCAGCCGGGTGCCGAGCATCGGGTGCTGCGCATTGGCGACGTCCCCGGCCGCGTAGATGTGCGGGTCGGAGGTGCGCAGCGAGGCGTCGACGGCGATGCCGCCGCCGTCGCTGCGGGCCGCGATGTCGAGACCGGCGGCCTCGGCGAGGGCGGCGCGCGGGGCGGCGCCGATCGCGGCGAGCACATCGTGGGCGGGGTGTTCCTCGCCGTCGTCGGTACGGGCGGCGAGGACCATCCCGTCCTGGCCGATGATCTCGGTGAGCTTGCGGCCGAAATGGAAGCGGACGCCGTGGTCGCTGTGGAGCTCGGTGAAGATCTGGCCGAGTTCCGGGCCGATGACCCGGAGCAGCGGGGTCGCCTCGGGTTCGACGATGGTGACCTCCGCGCCGTAGCCGCGGGCCGCCGCCGCGACCTCCAGGCCGATCCAACCTGCTCCGGCGATCACCAGATGGCCGTTGTCGCGGCCGAGCGCGGACAGCACATTCTTCAGCCGGTCGGCGTGCGCGAGGCGGCGCAGATGGTGGACGCCCGCCAGGTCCGTACCGGGAATGTCGAGGCGGCGCGGTTCGGCGCCGGTGGCGAGCAGCAGCTTGTCGTAGTGGATGACCGTGCCGTCTCCGAGCTCCACGGAGCGGGCGTCGCGGTCGAGGGCGGTGACGGGCGTGCCGAGGTGCAGCTCCACATCGGCGCCCGCGTACCAGGCCGTCTCGTGGACGAATACGCTCTCGCGTGCCTCCTTGCCGGCCAGATAGCCCTTGGAGAGGGGAGGCCGTTCGTACGGATGGTCACGCTCATCGCCGACCAGGATCACCCGGCCGCTGAACCCCTCCGCCCGGAGTGTCTCTGCCGCCTTCGCTCCTGCCAGTCCTCCGCCGACGATGACGAACGTGCGATGTGCGTCGACCACTTGTTGCCTCCTCGGTGCTTGCTGCGCGGCGCCAACTGCGAGCGTCCCGCACGCAGCGTGATGGCGAAAGAGGGTGTACCCCGATCAGGTCACACCCAGTGGCCACAGGCCAGTCTGCCGACCGGGGCCGGCACCACGCAGAGCGGGGTCCCCCGGACGGAGCCGGCGACACCTGGATACGGCGCCGGAGCGGGCCGGTGGCACGGGGTGTGCTGTGAGACGGCTGGTTTCACGGCGGCCCGGCTCCCCTGCGCAGTGCGGAATGTGCTCCCAGCACATCACCTGCGGCATTGCTGTGCGTCATCGCCGCGCCCCACTCCCGCAGGACATGCCCGAGGCACGGCAGCGGGGCGGGCGTGCTCCGGCGCAGGGAAAGCAGGGCCGGCTCTCACGCCTCCCGCGACCACCGTCCCCGCGAGGTGAGCGAGGTGTTCAGGGAGCGGGCCGACGCATCGGTGAGGGCGGCGATCTGGTCGACCAGGACCCGCTTGCGCGCGCGGTCGTCGGGCGCGTGCTCGTACAGCGCGCGGAACTGCGGTTCCAGGCCCTCCGGGGCGCGCGCGGTCAGCGCCGCCGCCAGTTCGGCGATGATGATCCGCTGGTCGGCGCGGATCGCCTCCTGTTCGGCGCGCTGCATCACATAGCGGTCGGCCACCGCCTTCAGGACCGCGCATTCGCTGCGCGCCTCGCGGGGGACGACGAGTTCGGCGGCGTACCGTCCGAGGCGGCCGTGGCCGTACGCCTGTCGGGTGGCGGTCTCGGCCGCGAGGCAGAACCTGCCGATCAGCTGGCTCGTCGCATCCTTCAGGCGGGCCTGGGCGACGGCCGATCCGTCGTAGCTGTGCGGCCACCACTCCTGGGCCATGAGCCGGTCGAGGGCGTCGGCCAGCTCCTGCGGGTCGGTGTCGGCCGGGACGTACCGTCCGATCGCGACGTCCCAGATCTCGCGGCGCTCCGGCTCGGCGAAGAGGCAGTTGGGGTCGATGTGACCGGCGTGCAGCCCGTCCTCGAAGTCGTGCACCGAGTACGCGACGTCGTCGGACCAGTCCATCACCTGGGCCTCGAAGCACTTGCGGTGCCCCGGGGCGCCCTGGCGGGCCCAGCGGAAGACCGGCTGGTCGTCCTCGTAGACCCCGAATTTCGGCGAGCCGGGGTCGGTGGGGTGGGCGCCGCGCGGCCACGGGTACTTGGTGGCGGCGTCGAGCGCGGCCCGGGTCAGGTTGAGCCCGACACTGACCAGCCCACCGGTCCGCACATCGCGCACGAACCGCTTCGGTTCGAGTCGGGTCAGCAGCCGCAGCGACTGGGCGTTGCCCTCGAAGCCTCCGCAGTCCGAGGCGAAGTCGTTGAGCGCCTGCTCGCCGTTGTGCCCGAACGGCGGGTGCCCCATGTCGTGCGCCAGGCACGCCGTCTCGACCAGGTCGGGGTCACAGCCGAGTGCGGCTCCGAGCTCCCGGCCGACCTGGGCACACTCCAGGGAGTGGGTGAGTCTGGTCCGGGGGCTGGCGTCCCAGGCGAGGCTGCGGGTGCCGGGCGTGACGACCTGGGTCTTCCCGGCGAGTCTGCGCAGCGCGGCGGAGTGCAGCACGCGGGCGCGGTCCCGCTGGAAGGCGGTGCGACCGGGCCGTTTGTCGGGCTCGGTGTCCCAGCGCTCGGCGTCGGCAGCACCGTAGGGCGCGGTGCCGTGGTCCTGTGTGCCCTGCGTACCGTCCATGGTTCCGACAGTAATCGGCCGGACCGGCAAGACGGCTCAGGCGGACGCCAGGAGAGCGCCGTTCACCGCGGATTCATGCGCCTCATGTGCGCCGGAACGTGCCTGGCCGGCCAACGCCCGGTCGTACCGGTGCAGGATCAGCCGCGCCATCGCGGGGTGCGCGCCGAGCGGAGCCGCAGCGATCCCGGGGGCGGCAGCGGCGGCGGCTGTCGCGAAACGTCCGGGCGCGGTGAAGTACGAGGCGACGGCGATCCGGTGCCTGCCGCGGGCGGCGAGGGCGCGCGTCGCGGCGGAGATCGTGGGGTCGGCGGCGGAGGCGTACGCGGGGACGACGGGCACGCCGCCGAGCCGCTCGCTGAGCATCCTGGCGGTGCGGCGGGTGTCGGCGGCCGAGTCGGGGTCGCGCGAACCGGCGGCGGCGAGAACCACGGCGGAGCTGCCGCTCACGGTCTCCTCGGTCGGCCAGCCCGCTTCCAGGAGCCTTCCGTAGAGGGCCTCGACGAGCAGGGGGTGCGGGCCGAGCGGCGCGGCGATCGTGGTCCGAAGGGCGGGTGCGGCGGCGACCGCTGCCGGTATGTCGTGCTTGACGTGGTGGCCGCGGCCGAGCAACAGCGGTACGAGTACGGCGTCGCCGGACCCCAGACCGGTGAGCGTCGACGGCAGGAGCGGTTCGTTCAGCTCGATGTGCCCGAGCCTGACGTCCAGACCGGGACGCAGTTCCCGTACCCGGTCCAGCAGCTTCACGACCGTGCGCAGCGCCTGCGGGTCCCGGCTGCCGTGGGCGACGGCGACAAGGGCGGGGGCGATGGTGGCGCCCGGTGCGGGCCGAATGGTGCGGTGCATGGGTGGCCTGCGCGTTCCGTTCAGGGAGACATGGCTGAGCTGGGTGCCGAGCTGGGCGGTGATGCGGGTCAACAGTTGCGCTGTGCTGTCGAGAGGCAGGAACTCACGGGGTTGTGCCGATGCCGACTCCGTCATGGACCGATGGTGCAGGACGGAGGTTGCCGGGTCGTTGCGCAGGGGTGACGGGTCTTTACCGCGGGCTCACGGAGCGGCCGACGGCCCGAAGAGGCCCTCCAGGACGTGCGCGACCCCGTCCTCCTCGTTGGACACCGTGTGCGCGGGGACGGCGGCGAGCACGGCCGGGTGGGCGTTGCCCATGGCGTAGCCGATGCCCGCCCAGTCGAGGACGGTCAGGTCGTTGGGCATGTCACCGAAGGCGATGACCTCCGCGGCGTCGATCCCGCGCCCGGCGCAGAGCTCGGCGAGGGTGCCCGCCTTGGTGACTCCGGACGCGCTGATCTCCAGGAGTCCGCGTCCGCCTGAGTGGGTGAACTGCACCTCACGGCCCGCCGCGCCCGCTCCTTCACGGGCGGCGGCCAGCAGGGTGTCCGCGTCGAGCCGGGCGGACCAGGCGAGGAGTTTGGTGACGGGCACGTCGGTGAGCCACAGGTCGGCGAGGGACGGTACGGGCAGTTCGGCGTCGATGTCCTCGGAGAGCCGCAGCCGGTACGCCGGTTCGTACAGCACCTGGTTGCCGGTCTCCAGGGCGAATCCCACCTCGGGCACGGCGGCGGCGACCGCCGTGGCCACGCGCCGGGCGACGGCGACGGACAGGGCGCGGGAGGAGACGACCGTACGCGTCCCGATGTCGTAGACGAGCGCGCCGTTGCTGCATACCGCCGTCCCCGCCAGCCCGGTCGCGGCGGCGAGCCGGTCGACGAACCTGGGTGGTCTGGCGGTGACGAGGACGACCTCCGCACCGGCGTTCTCGGCCGTGCGCAGGGCGCGGAGGGTGCGGGGTGAGAGGGTCCCGTCGCCCCGCAGGAGAGTGCCGTCGAGGTCGGAGGCGATCATCCGGGGAAGCAGCATCGGACGATGCTACTGGGCTGGATCCGGGCGTGGCGGGCGTGCGGCACGCTCCGCCACCGCATGCCACCAGCGCGGCGGCGAGGGCGAGTTGGGCTGTGACCAGGGCTGATCCGGGTGAAGGCCGAGCGGGACGAGAGCTGTTGCGCGGATGCGGACGGTGATCCAGCCGTGCCAGTGCCCGTCGGGTCCGGGGCCGCAGGCCAGGCTCCACCGGATGTCGTCGAGCGGGAACGGCATCCAGTCGATGCCCCGGTCACGCAGTCAGGCGCGGACGGCGGCCGCCGGGTGCGGGCGGCCCTTCACGTTCTCGTACGCGGCGATGGTCACCCAGTCGTCGGAGGGTATGCGGGCGCTCGGGAGGTTCATGGCTGCCATGATGCCCGACGCGTCGACGGGTCGTCAGTGGTTCACCAGGAGCGTGTCGACGGCTCGTCAGTGGTTCACCAGGAGCGTGTCGACGGCTCGTCGGCGAAGAAGTCCGCAGGGTGGAGAACCCCTGTGCCCTGATACTCGTCCGACCAGGTAGCGCACCGACACCGACAGGGGGCTCCGATGCCAGGGAAGCGGCCGCAACGGCTGGGGCGGCTGTGGCCGCGCACGCGGCGTGGGCAGCGCCGGGCCCTGCAGGGGGTCATGATCGCCTGTGTGCTGGGGCTGGCACCCGTCACGTGGATGCACTCCGTGGCCGACGCCCGTGTCCGGACGACCGCGGACGCCCCCGCGCAGCAGGTTGCCGTGGTGTTCGGGGCGGGGCTGTGGGACGGGAAGCCGTCGCCGTATCTCGCGAACCGGCTGCGGGCCGCCGCCGAACTGTACCGGGACGGCAAGGTGAAGGTCGTGCTCGTCACCGGGGACAACAGCCGGAAGGAGTACGACGAGCCGGACGCCATGCGGACGTTTCTCGTCGCGCTCGGGGTGCCGGACGAGCGGATCGTCAGCGACTTCGCCGGGTTCGACACCTGGGACTCCTGCGTGCGGGCCAAGAAGATCTTCGGTGTCGACCGGGCCGTGCTGGTGAGCCAGGGTTTCCATATCCGGCGGGCGATCGCGCTGTGCCGGGCCGCGGGGATCGATGCGTACGGCGTCGGGGTCGACGCCAAGCACGATGTGACCTGGTACTACGGCGGGTCGCGGGAGGTGTTCGCGGCGGGGAAGGCGGCGCTGGACGCGATGTTCAAGCCGGACCCGCACTTCCTGGGGCCGGAGGAGCCCGGGATCGAGGAGGCGCTGACGGCCCGGACACCCCCTGAGAGGTGAGACACCGGCCGACCTCACGGTCCCGGTGGAGGCGGGCTGAGGTGCACGTTCCGCCGACGTAACCGGTGGCGGTCGCCTCCGTAACACCCGGCTCGCACGCTGGGCCCATGGCCCGCACCGAGACTGCTCCCACCGCCACCCACTGCCCGTACTGCTCGCTGCAGTGCGGGATGAATCTGCGGCCGGCCGCCGGCGGTGCGGTGGCCGAGGTCCTGGAGCGTCCCGACTTCCCCGTCAACCGCGGTGCGCTGTGCGGCAAGGGCCGCACAGCGCCCGCCGTGCTCTCCTCACGAGTCCGGCTGACCGGACCGCTCGTACGCAATCCGGCCAGTGGCGAACTGGAACCCGCCGGGTGGGACGAGGCGTTGGCCCGGATCGCCGACCAGCTCGTCCGCGCCCGCGCGGCGCACGGGCCCGATGCCGTGGGGGTCTTCGGCGGCGGCGGTCTCACCAACGAGAAGGCGTACGCGCTCGGGAAGTTCGCCCGGGTCGTCCTGTCGACCTCTCAGATCGACTACAACGGGCGGTTCTGCATGTCGTCGGCGGCCGCCGCGCACCAGCGGGCCTTCGGCCTCGACCGTGGACTGCCGTTCCCCCTCGAGGACATCGCGCGCACGGGATGCGTGATCCTCGTCGGGTCGAACCTCGCCGAAACGATGCCGCCCGCGCTGCGCTATCTGACCGAACTACGGGAGAACGGCGGCCGATTGATCGTCATCGATCCGCGCCGGACCAGGACCGCCGAGCAGGCCGACCTGCACCTGGCGCCCCGGCCCGGCACGGATCTGGCGCTCGCACTCGGGATGCTGCATCTGATCGTGGCGCAGGGGCGGGTGGACGAGGAGTTCGTGCGGGAGCGCACCAGCGGCTGGGACGAGGCCAGGGCCGGTTCGATGGCCCACTGGCCGGAGCTGGTGGAGCGGCTGACCGGGGTGCCGGTTCCGCAGCTGCGGGAGGCGGTGGAGATGTTCTGCGCCGCGGAGAACGCGATGGTGCTGACCGCCCGCGGTCCCGAGCAACAGTCCAAGGGCACGGACACGGTCGGAGCCTGGATCAATCTCTGCCTGGCCACCGGCCGGGCGGGCCGGCCGCTGTCCGGATACGGCTGCCTGACCGGGCAGGGCAACGGTCAGGGCGGGCGCGAACACGGCCAGAAGGCCGACCAGTTGCCCGGTTACCGCAAGCTCACCGACCCGGCGGCGCGCCGCCATGTCGCGCAGGTGTGGGGGGTGGATCCGGACTCGCTGCCGGGGCCGGGACGCAGCGCGTACGAGCTCCTCGACGCGCTGGGGACGGACGTGCGGGCGCTGCTGGTGATGGGGTCCAACCCTGTGGTGTCCGCGCCCCACGCCGCACATGTGGAGGGGCGGCTGCGCTCGTTGGACTTCCTCGCGGTCGCGGATGTGGTGCTGTCGGAGACGGCGGCCATGGCCGATGTGGTGCTGCCGGTGACGCAGTGGGCCGAGGAGACGGGGACGACGACCAATCTGGAGGGACGGGTACTGCTGCGGCAGCGGGCGGTCACCGCACCGGAGGGCGTACGCACCGATCTGGAGGTGCTGAACGGGCTGGCCGCGCTCCTCGGGCACGGCCAGGGGTTCTCCGCCGATCCCGAGGAGGTCTTCGACGAGCTGCGGCGCGCCTCTGCGGGCGGGCCCGCCGACTACGCGGGGATCACGTACGCCAGGATCGCGGCGGAGGACGGGGTGTTCTGGCCGTGCCCGGACGAGGAGCACGCCGGTACGCCGCGGCTCTTCCTGGACCGGTTCGCCACGGACGACGGGCGGGCCCGGTTCGTTCCCGTGACGCACCGTCCGGCCGCCGAGGAGACGGACCGGGAGTATCCGGTGGTGCTGACGACCGGGCGGGTGGTGGCCCAGTACCAGTCGGGCGCGCAGACCCGGCGGGTCGATGAGCTCAACGCCGCCGCACCCGGTCCGTTCGTGGAGCTGCATCCGCGGCTCGCCGAGCGGATCGGGGTGGCCGAGGGCGATCCGGTGGCGGTCACCTCCCGGCGCGGGCGGGCGGTGGCGCCCGCGCGGATCACCGGGGCCATCCGGCAGGACACCGTCTTCATGCCGTTCCACTGGGCGGGTGAGGGCCGGGCCAACACACTGACGAACCCGGCGCTGGACCCGGTGTCGCGGATGCCGGAGTTCAAGGTGTGCGCGGTGCGGGTGGAGGCTGCCGGCGGGTGAGCCAGCTGCCTCCGGGGATGAGGGTGCCGTTGGAACGGAGGGAGCGGGCGACGGGAGCGGCGGCGAAGTAGACCCAGGCGCGGGCGGTTCCGGCGCCGGGCGGCTTCCCGGCCGGGAGGCGGACGTCTCGGGCGACCCTCTCGTACAGATTGCCCGGGTGACCGGGACCGACGTACTCCTCCAGCCGGTCGAGCTGTATGAGCAGCTCGGCGTAGCTCGCGGGCGCGGCGGTCACCATCGTGCCGCGCACGGTGCCGTGGCCCTCGATCGCGTACGGGTAGCCGGGGCCGTCGTAGAGAAGGGCGCCCGGCAGCAGCGCGGGCTGTTCCGCGATCGCCCGGCCGCGGAGGAACAGATCGTGGTTGGGTTCGCCGGGGAGCAGCGTTCCATAGACGAAGAAAGGCAGTTCGGGGGCGGTCCGCGGCATGGTCACAGGGCCGTGATCGGAGCTGTCTCCGACGACAGCCAGGCGAGGTAGCCGGCGCTTCCGCGTACCACCGGCATGGCGATGATCTCCGGGGTCTCGTAGTCGTGCGCCGCGCGGAGGTGCTCCTCCAGTTCGTCGTAGCGCTCGGCCGTCGTCTTGAACAGCACCTGCCACTCCTCGGTGGTCTCGATGGCGTCCTGCCACCGGTAGACGGAGGTGACAGGCGCGGAGATCTGCGCGCACGCGGCGAGCCGCGCCTCCACCGCGCCCTGGGCGAGGGCGTGGGCCTTCTCCTCACTGTCCGTGGTGGTCAGTACGGTCAGCCATGCCGGCGATGTCACCGTCGGTCTCCTCAACTCTTCTGCTCTTGCTCTTCGGCTCTTGTGTCCGCGACGTGTCCTTCTCGTCGATTGTCGGGGCGGTTCGATGCCGTGTCCTCCTCCCTCGTCTTTGGCTATGGACATGACATGTCATGAACCCTTAAATCTGATGGGAACTCAGAACCATCGCTCAGATCGCCCTCCGTCCCCACGCACTCCGAGGAGTCCGATGAGATCGATTCGGCATGCATCGCGCCTCACCCCGCTCGGCATGGCCGCGGCCGCCGCCACCCTGCTGGCCTCCGCCCTCACCGCGACCACCGGCGCCGCCGCGGCCGGTCACCCGTCCCCCAGCCGCGCCACCGCCGTCCGTCACGCCGAGGCCGCGATCACCGGGCACGCCACCGCCCTGGACCTCACAGGAGCCCAGGACACCGCGGTGCGCGATGTGGTCATCGACAACGACGGCAGTCAGCACGTGCGCTACGACCGCACCTATCGGCAACTCCCCGTACTGGGAGGCGACTTCATCGTCCATCTGGCGCCCGACGGTGCGTACCGGAGCACCGACCGGGCCGTGCGCGGGAATCTCTCGGTGCCGACCGTGACTCCGTCCCTCTCCGCACCGATGGCCGCGGACCTGGGTGCGGCCGCCCTGCGCTCCGCCCACCGCGGCCAGAAGCTCCGCAAGGTCGCCGCCAAGCCGCAGCTCGTCGTGGACGCCCTGCACGGCGCGCCCAAGCTGGCCTGGCGCACCGAGGCCGCGGGCAGGGACTCGCTGGGCAACCCCGTCGCCCGCGTCGTGCTCACCGATGCGCGCACGGGCCGGCAGATCGACGCCTGGGACAGCCTGGAGACGGTCGGCGGCGACGGCCAGTCCCTCTACGGCGGTACGGTCCCGCTGGAGACGACCCAGTCCGGGTCGACATACCAGCTCAAGGACGCGACGCGCGGCAACACGTACACCGGGGACGCGCAGAACAAGACCGACGGCTGCATCTTCTCCATCTGCTGGAGCCGGGCCCCTGCGGTTCTGTTCACCGATGCCGACAACCACTGGGGCAACGGCGCCGCCTCCGACCGCGCGTCCGCGGCGGTCGATGCCCAGTACGGCACGGACACGACCTGGGACTACTACAAGAACGTGCACGGCCGGAACGGCATCGCCGGTGACGGCAAGGGCTCGTACAACCGCGTCCACTACGGGAACAACTACAACAACGCCTTCTGGGACAACAGTTGCTTCTGCATGACGTACGGCGACGGCGACGGCTCCACCTTCGGGCCGCTGGTCGCGCTGGACGTGGCCGGGCACGAGATGTCGCACGGCGTGACGTCCAAGACCGCGAACCTCACCTACTCCGGTGAGCCGGGCGGTCTCAACGAGGCGACCTCCGACATCTTCGGCACGCTGGTCGAGTTCCACGCGAACAACGCGCAGGACCCGGGCGACTACCTGATCGGCGAGAAGATCGTGAAGTCCGGCTTCGGGAAGGCCGCCCTGCGGTTCATGGACCAGCCCTCCAAGGACGGCAAATCGGCGGACTGCTGGAGCTCCTCGGTCGGCAATCTGGATGTGCACTACTCGTCCGGTGTGGCCAACCACTTCGCGTATCTGCTGGCCGAGGGCAGCGGCCCGAAGACGATCGGCGGCGTCCAGCACAACGGCACCACGTGCAGCGGGGCGACGCTGAGCGGCATCGGCAAGGACAAGCTCGGCAAGATCTGGTACCGGGCGCTGACGGTCTACATGACGTCCTCCGCCAACTACGCCGCCGCCCGGACGGCGACGCTCAACGCGGCGAAGGACGTGTACGGGGCGGGCAGCGCGGAACAGAACGCGGTGGCCGCGGCCTGGTCCGCGGTCTCGGTCGGCTGACAGGGAGCAGGTCCCGGACGCACCAGTGCCGGGACCTGCGTCCAGCCGAGAAGCGATCAGCCTCCGTACGGGCGGACCGCCTTGGCGTCCCGCAGCGCACTCCCCCACCAGGTCAGCTGGTCGAGCAGCGTCTTCGCCGCCGCGTCGACGGCCACGGGGTCCTTGTGCCGGCCCTCGTCGTCAAAGAGAGCGCCCGCGTTGTGGAACGACACGGTGTCGCGGAGGGAGACGGCGTGCAGCTCGGCGAAGACCTGGCGAAGATGTTCGACGGCCCGCAGACCGCCCGACACTCCCCCGTACGAGACGAAGGCGACGGGCTTGGCCTGCCATTCGGCGTGATGCCAGTCGATGAGGTTCTTCAGCGGGGCGGGGTACGAGTGGTTGTACTCCGGCGTGACGACGACGAAGGCATCGGCGGCGGCCAACCGGAGGGAGACTCTCGCCAGTCGGGTCTGTACGTCCGGTCCCGGGCGGTAGGTGAGCGCGAACGGGAGATCGAGTTCGGCGACGTCGATCAGGTCGGTCTCGATGCCCGGGTGGCCTGCGGTACGGGAGAGGAACCAGTCGGCGACAATCGGGGCGAAGCGGCCCTCGCGATTGCTGGCGAGGATGACCGCGACCTTCAGGGGTGGTGTGGTGAGTTCCATGCGGCGAGACTCGTACGTCAACCAAGGATGAGGTCAAGCGCCGCCCCTCACCTCTCCGGCATACGGTGGAACACATGACGACCGCCGCGCCCCTGTACGTCGAGTTCAACGGACACCCCGCAACGGAGGCGGATCTCCGGATCCCCGCCTTCTCCAACTACGGCCACTTCACCGCCATGCAGGTCAGGGGCGGGAGGGTACGCGGCCTCGCCCTCCACCTGGCCCGGCTGGGCGCCGCCAACCGGGAACTCTTCGGCCACGGGCTCGACGGCGGCCGGGTGCGCGAGCTGATCCGGCACGCGCTGGACAGTGCCGGGGCACGGGACGCCTCGACCCGGGTGCACGCCTTCCTGCCGCCGGGCGACACAGTGACGACCGTCATGGTCACCGTGCGCGGACCGGCGCAGAAGTCCACCGAACCGCACAGCCTGATGTCCGTTCCGTATGTCCGTACCGTCCCGCACATCAAGCGCCCCGGCGAATTCGGCCAGACCTACTACGGGCAACTCGCCGCACGCTCCGGCTTCGACGAGGCACTGCTGATCGCACCGGACGGGACGGTGACGGAAGGGGCGATCACCAACATTGCTTTCTGGGACGGCACTTCTGTCGTCTGGCCCGACGCACCCGCACTGCTCGGCATCACCATGGCCCTGCTGGAACAGCAACTTCCGGGTGCCGGGCTGGAGTCCGTACGGCGTCCGGTGACGCTGGACGGGATCGGCGGCTACCGGTCGGCATTCCTCACCAACTCGCAGGGCATCGCGCCGATCCGGCGGATCGACGACACGGAGTTCGTGGTCGACGAGGAACTGATGAAGCGGGTGGGGCTGGCGTACGAGGCCGCGCCCTGGGACACCGTCTGAGACGGGAACACGGAGGCCGTGCGGATCCATATCGAGGGCTCGGACCTCCCCGGCCTCACCTGCGGGGCCGACAGCGACTTGCCCGGCGCCCGGAACGATCACGGCGTCTTCTCCATGTTCCGGCGGGCCACGTCGAGGTTCGACGACGTCGATCCGGCCGTACTCGAGGCCGCCGTGCGCTCCGGACACCTCACCGCACGCCTGCGCCTCTCCGACGCCAAGGGGCAGCCGATCTGCGCCCTCGTCCGGCCGCCGGTCGTCACCTGGTCCGCCGTCGCTCCCGAGTGACGGCACGGGACCGCCCCCATCGGAGCCAGGGGGGGGTGGGTCCGATGAGGGCGGCGGCCTGGGCCGGCGGGGGAAAGCCGTCCCGTGGGGGGTGTCATGCGTGTGCCCGGGACCGACGAGGCCATGCATGTGACGTGCGGCACTCATTCCTCGCGGCTCGTCACCCGATCAGCACGGTGTGTCGCGAGACCGGCCAGGCACCCTCTCATCTCCGCCGTGACCTGCACACTTATCGCTCGCCAAGGGGTCCGGCCCGGACCGGTCGAGTGAAAGCTGACCGAGCGTCAGCATGCATGGGTGGCGCGCCGCCCGTTAGCTCTCCATCAGGAGATACCCCACCAGCGCCCCTGCTCGGAGGAACCCCCATGCGCCGTCCTGCCTGCCTCGTGACCGGCACCGCCGCCACGGCGCTCACCGCTGCCGCGCTCGGCCTGTCCACCGCCACGACGCCCGCGTATGCAGGGGACCTCGGCCAGCTGGAGATATCCCCGGCGGACGTGGCACCGGGCACCACAGTCACGGTGAACACCACCGCTTGCGGGAAGGGCGCGAAGGCCACCGGGGATGCGAACTCCCTGGAAGGAGGGGACTTCAAGCTGGGGTCCACCACCCGCAAGGAGGTGGTGGTCGGCACGTTCACGGTGCCGACGATGACCAAGGCGGGTCAGTACAGCATCGACGTGTCCTGCGAGAACGGCAAGGGGGCCACCGGAACGCTGCAGGTGAAGGCTGCGGACACCGCGAAGAACGCCACAGCGGGCAGCACCGCCCACGCCGTGGAGGGCAACGGCTCCGGCGACGACACGGACAGCGGCTTGGGGGTGCCTTCCCTCGACGACCTGACCGCCAGGGGCGAGAGCCTCCTCGGGAACCAGAACCCCTTCGGCCTCGGCTCCTCCGCCGGGCAGGACAGCTCCTCCGGGTTCGGGAACTCCCGGAGCGACGAGACGCCTCCCGGTCAAAAGCCCTCCACCGGCACCGAGAGCGGGCGCGACACCGGCGATCAGAGCGGGCGCGACACCGGGAACGGGACCGGGGGCGACACCGGTCCTGACACCGGAAACGGACGCGGTCAGGACAGCCCCAGCGTGCCCACCTCTCCCTCCGGGCACGTCAAAACTGGTGTGGGCGGCAGCGTTCGCCCGGACACCTCCCAGATCGCGGCGGGTGCCGGCGTTCTCGCCGCATCCGCCGTCGGCGGAGCCTGGCTCCTGCGTCGTCGGGCGAGCGGCACGCAGGCGGACAGCTGACGGGGACGCATCCATGTCCCCGTACCGCCACGATTCCGTCCCGGTGGCCGCGCGCCACCGGGACGGGACCTCACTTCCTTCCTCACGTCCTTCCCGTCCCGGAGGACGACACCCCGGAGAACGACCGTGTCCCAGAAGGCCAAGGGCTGGCTGGTCGCCGTCGCAGCGCTGGTCGGCGTCTGGCTGATCCAGAACGGCGCCGGCACCGTGATGGTGCCACCGCAGCCGACCACCGCCCAGGCCTTCGCCGCCGGTCCCGGAATACAGCCCGGCTCGCCCGTCGCCGCCCCGTTGCGGCCCTCGACGCCCGTCCGTCTCCGCATCCCCAGCATCAAGGTGGACGCCCCGATGATCCGGCTCGGGCTCAGGTCCGACGGCAGCCTCGACGTGCCGCCGGCCGAAAACCGCAATGTCGTCGGCTGGTACAAGGACGGCACTCCGCCCGGCGCCGAGGGCACCGCGCTCGTCGCCGGTCACGTCGACAACGCACAGGGACGGTCCGTCTTCTACGGCTTGGGGTCCCTGGCCAAGGGCAGCACCGTCGAGGTGGTCCGGCAGGACGGGAGCACCGCCGTCTTCTCGATCGACGGCATCGAGGTGTACGAGAACAAGAACTTCCCCGATCGGCGGGTGTACGGCGCCTCGTCGTTCCCCGCGCTGCGACTGATCACCTGCGGCGGCGGCTTCTCACCGGACACCGGCTACCAGGGCAACGTGGTCGCGTACGCGCACCTCACCGGAGTGCGCTGACGCCGGTCGCGCACCCTTGGAGCTCCTCTGACGGCCTCCCCCACGACAGGGAGTGGGGAGGCCGTCAGGCCCACTGGTCGAACGCCAGCTTCGCGACGAGTGAGAACACGACGACCAGCAGCACACCACGGACGAACTCGCTGCCCTTGCGCAGCGCCATCCGCGCCCCGAGCAGCCCACCCGCCAGGTTGAACACCGCCATCAGCGCGGCCAGCTGCCACAGCACGCTGCCCTGGTAGGCGAACATCGCGAGGGCACCGGCGTTGGTACAGACGTTGACGATCTTGGCGGTGGCGGACGCCGTCACCAGGTCGAGGTGGAGCACGGCCGTCAGCGCGAGCACCAGGAACGTGCCGGTACCCGGCCCGAACAGCCCGTCGTAGAAGCCGATGCCGCCGCCGACCAGCACGATCGCGGTGACGGTACGGGCCCGGGTGACCTTCCGGTCCCTGCCCCCCTCCGCCTCCTTGCCGAACTGCGGCCGCAGCATCACGAACGCCGCCACCGCCAAAAGCACCACCATGATCACCGGACGGAGCACGTCACTGCTGATCCCGGCGGCGAAGAAGGCCCCGGTCATCGATCCGGCCAGCGCCATCAGCCCGATCCGCACCGCCGTCCAGACCTTCACCGGCGCCTTGCGCACGTACGTCACGGCGGCGCCCGAGGTACCGACGATGGCCACCGCCTTGTTGGTGCCGAGGACATGCGCGGCCGGGACGTGCGGCAGACCGAGCAGCAGCGCGGGCAGCAGGAGCAGCCCGCCGCCGCCCACCACCGCGTCGATCCAGCCCGCGGCGGCAGCGGCGAGGCACAGGACAACGAGGGTGGTCAGGGTTATGTCGGGCATGCTCGTGACCCTATGGAGGCGATACGTGTCCCGTCCAACTGCTTCTGCGGGATCGCCGGAAAGTTGAGCCAACTCTGAGCTTCCGCGGCTCCGCGGCCCTCACAGACCCTCTTCGGACGCGCTGAGCGCAAGGTTCCTCCCGGGAAACAGCGGGGATCCGATCGGGTAACACCCACCGCGCACGCTTCTCACCATGAGGACACAGACGGAGAACGCGGCGCGTGTGGTGGTGATCGGCGCCGGGATGGCGGGCGCACGGCTCGCCGCCCGGGTGCCCGGCGTCACCGTCATCGGCGAGGAGACGCACGCCCCCTACAACCGGGTGCTGCTGGCCGAGGTGCTGGCCGGGCGGTACGCGGCCGAGGTCATCGCCCTGCCCCCGGCCGAGGTACGGCGCGGGGTGCGGGCGGTGCGGATCGACCGGGCCGACCGGCTGGTGCACTGCGACGACGGAAGCGTCGTGGGGTACGAGCGGCTGGTGCTGGCGACCGGTTCGAACCCGGTGCTGCCGCCGCTGCGCGGACTCGGCACCACGATGCCGGACGGAGTGCATGCGTTCCGCACGCTCGACGACTGCCTGGCGCTGCGGGAAGCCGTGGGGCGGCACACCGGTACGGGCGTGCGCGCCGTCGTCATCGGCGGCGGCCTGCTCGGCGTCTCCGCCGCCCGCGCGCTCGCCGAATGCGGCGCCCAGGTGGTGCTGGCCCAGCAGGGCGAGCACCTCATGGAGCGGCAGCTGGATGCCGGATCGGCCGGGCTGCTCCGGCGTCATCTGGAGACTCTCGGGGTGGAGGTGCACACCGAGTGCCGGGTCCGCGGGCTGCGCTGCGCCGACGGCGCGGTGCGGGCCGTGGAGCTCGCCGACGGCTATGAGCTGGCGGCCGAGATCACGGTGCTGGCCTGCGGGGTAAGGCCCAGGACCGGGCTGGCCCAGGCGGCAGGTCTGGACGTCCGCAAGGGTGTCGTCGTCGACGACGAACTGCGCACGTCCGACCCGTACATCCACGCGGTCGGCGACTGCGCCGAGCATCGTGGCACGCTCTACGGGCTCGCGGGCCCGGCGCTGGAGCAGGCCGATGTGCTCGCCGAGGTGCTGGCGGGGCGGCCCGCCCGCTACGACGGCACCCGGGCCCTGACCCGTCTCACGCTGCACGGCCCGCCCGCCGACCCCGCCGGTGCGCTCGATCTGGCCGCGTTCGGGGTTTCCCGGCCGCTGCCCGGCGATGACGTCGTCCGGCTGACCGACGCGACCCGGGGTGCGTACCGCGCGGTCGTCGTCCGCGGCGACCGACTGGCGGGCGGTGTGCTGCTCGGCGATCTCGCCGCGGTCGGCACCCTCGCCCGCACCTGGGAGGACGACGAACCGCTCCCCGCCGAAACGTCCCTGCTCCACCTGCTCACCAACGACGGAGGCTTCTGAGATGCCGGTGTCCACTCCCCCGACCGACCGTACCTCCGCCCTCCCGACCATCGTGGTCGTCGGACACGGCATGGTCGGCCAGCGGTTCCTGGAGGCGCTCGCCGAGCGCGGGCTGACCGCGGCCGCGGGCACGGCCAGGGTCGTCGTGCTCTGCGAGGAGCCACGCCCCGCCTACGACCGGGTCCAGCTGACCTCGTACTTCGCCGGGAGGACCCCGGCCGATCTGTCGCTCGTGGAGCCCGGCTTCATGGAGCGGCACGGCTTCGAGCTGCACCTCGGCAACCCTGCCGAGACCCTCGACCGCGAGGCCCGCACGGTCACCGCGCGCTCCGGCGAGACGTTCGCGTACGACACGCTGGTGCTGGCCACCGGCTCGTACCCGTTCGTCCCGCCGGTCCCCGGCAAGGACGCCGAGGGCTGCTTCGTCTACCGCACCGTCGAGGACCTCCTGGCGATCGAGGAGTACGCGAGGACGGCGACGACCGGTGCGGTCGTCGGCGGCGGGCTGCTCGGGCTGGAGGCGGCGGGCGCGCTGAAGGGGCTCGGGCTCGACACGCACGTCGTGGAGTTCGCGCCCCGGCTGATGCCGGTGCAGGTCGACGAGGGCGGGGGCGCGGCGCTGCTGCGCACGATCGAGTCCATGGGTCTCACCGTGCACACGGGCGTCGGCACGCAGGAGGTCACCGCGGGCGAGGACGGCACGGTGAACGGCATGTCGCTCTCCGACGGTTCGTCGCTCGCCACCGACCTGGTGGTCTTCTCGGCGGGGGTACGCCCGAGGGACCAGCTGGCCCGCGACTGCGGTCTGGCGGTCGGGCAGCGCGGCGGCATCGTCGTCGACGAGGAGTGCCGCACCTCGGACCCTGCGGTCTTCGCGATCGGCGAGTGCGCGCTGGCCTCGGACGGCCGGGTGTACGGGCTCGTCGCGCCCGGGTACGAGATGGCGCAGACGGTCGCCGAGGTGATCGCGGGCAAGGAGGCGGCGTTCACCGGCGCCGATCTGTCGACGAAACTGAAGCTCCTCGGGGTGGACGTGGCGTCGTTCGGCGATGCGCACGGCACGGCCGAGGGCTGCCTCGACGTGGTGTACGCCGACTCCCGCTCCGGCGTCTACAAGAAGCTGGTGATCGGCCGGGACGGCACGCTGCTCGGCGGGGTACTGGTCGGGGACGCCGATCAGTACGGGACGCTGCGGCCGATGACCGGTACGGTCCTGCCCGTCGCCCCCGAGCAACTGGTGCTGCCGGCCGGTGCGGGCGGCCCGGTCACCCTCGGCCCGTCCGCACTGCCGGACGAGGCGGTGATCTGCTCCTGCCACAACGTCACCAAGGGGGCGATCTGCGAGCACACCACGCTGCCCGAGGTGAAGAAGTGCACCAAGGCCGGTACCGGCTGCGGCAGTTGCGTGAAGGTGATCGGTCAGCTGCTGCCGCAGAGCCAGGACAAGGGTCTGTGCGGCTGCTTCTCGTACACCCGGAGCGAGCTGTACGAGATCGTCCGCACCCTCCGCATCACCTCGTACGCCGAACTGCTCGACTCGCACGGGCGGGAGGCGGCGCGCGGCGGGGACGGCTGCGAGATCTGCAAGCCGACGGTCGGTTCGATCATCGCCTCGCTCGCGCCGACGCTCGGCGCGAGCGGATATGTGCTGGACGGCGAGCAGGCGGCCCTGCAGGACACCAACGACCACTTCCTGGCCAACCTCCAGCGCAACGGCTCGTACTCGATCGTGCCGCGCATCCCCGGAGGCGAGATCACCCCGGAGAAGCTGATCGTGATCGGTGAGGTCGCCCGCGACTTCGGCCTCTACACGAAGATCACCGGGGGCCAGCGGATCGACATGTTCGGCGCCCGAGTCGACCAGTTGCCGCTGATCTGGACGCGCCTGGTGGACGCCGGCTTCGAGTCCGGGCACGCGTACGGAAAATCGCTGCGGACGGTCAAGTCCTGCGTGGGACGGACCTGGTGCCGGTACGGCGTGCAGGACTCGGTGAAAATGGCCATCGACCTGGAACTGCGCTACCGCGGGCTGCGCTCGCCGCACAAGCTGAAGTCGGCGGTCTCCGGCTGCGCCCGGGAGTGCGCGGAGGCCCGCGGCAAGGACTTCGGGATCATCGCCACTGCCAACGGCTGGAACCTGTACGTCGGCGGCAACGGCGGTGCCGAACCGCGCCACGCGGACCTGCTCGCCCAGGACCTCTCCGACGCCGAACTGGTGCGCCTCATCGACCGGTTCCTGATGTTCTACATCCGAACCGCCGACCGTCTGGAACGCACTTCGACCTGGCTGGACCGCATCGAGGGCGGCCTGGACCACGTACGCGACGTCGTCGTCCACGACTCGCTGGGGCTGTGCGAGGAGCTGGAGCGGCTGATGGCCGACCATGTCGCCGGCTACCGCGACGAATGGGCCGAGACCATCAACGACCCGGACCGGCTGCGCCGGTTCGTCACCTTCGTCAACGCGCCCGACGCACCCGACCCGTCGGTGCGGTTCGTTCCCGAACGCGACCAGGTCAAGCCCGACCTGGACATCCTCGCCGGACCGGTGCTCGCCGTCCGTACTCTCGAAGGGACCTCTTCCCGATGACCGCACCGACGATGGAGACGACGCAGCAGACCCCCGTGGTCCAGCTCGCCGACGGGAACGACTGGTTCACGGTCTGCGCGCTGTCGCGGCTGACCCCCGGGCGCGGCGTCGCCGCGCTCCTCCCGGACGGCCGCCAGGTCGCACTCTTCGTGGACCGGGCAGGGCGTGCGTACGCGATCGACAACCGCGACCCGTTCACGGGGGCGTACGTCCTCTCACGCGGCCTGGTCGGATCCGTCGAGGGGCGGCCCTTCGTCGCCTCGCCACTGCTGAAGCAGCGCTTCGACCTGGCGACGGGTGCCTGCCTGGACGACGACGAGGTGTCGGTCCCGGTCCACGCGGTACGCGCCGCCTGACGGCGAACGATAGGACCCCTGCCGCAGACCATTCACCGGCTGTTGCCGCTCCGTCAAACACCGCCCCCTAGGTTCCTGACGCGCGACCCGCCGGGCCAACCGGACCGGCGGGCCCTCACGTCACCAGTGGAGTGATCGTGGAACGTCGGACCTTCTTGCGCACAGCGGTGGTCGGCAGCTCGGCGGCGGCCTTCGGCGGCACGCTCTGGCGCGGCGCCGCGTATGCCGCACCCGCCCAGCCCGGCACCGGACCCTACGGGGCACTGCAGGCGGCGAACGCCAACGGCATTGCGCTGCCTGCCGGTTTCACCAGCCGCATCGTCGCGCGCTCCGGGCAGACCGTCCCGGGCACCTCGTACGCCTGGCACAGCGCCCCCGACGGCGGTGCGGTCTTCGCCGACGGCAGCGGCTGGATCTACGTCTCCAACTCCGAGGTGTCATCGGGCAGCGGCGGCGGCGCGAGTGCCGTGCGTTTCGACTCGGCCGGGAACGTCACCTCGGCGTCCCGCATCCTGTCCGGCACCAACAACAACTGCGCAGGCGGCCGGACCCCGTGGAACACCTGGCTGTCGTGTGAGGAGGTCACCCGCGGCTTCGTGTACGAGACCGACCCGTGGGGGGTGAATGCCGCCGTGCAACGCCCCGCGCTGGGCCGGTTCAAGCACGAGGCTGCGGCCGCGGACCCCGACCACGGATACATCTACCTCACCGAGGACGAGACCGACGGCCGGTTCTACCGCTTCCGCCCCACCACCTGGGGCAACCTCGCGAGCGGCACCCTCGAGGTACTCGTGGCGGGTAGCGCCACCAGCGGCCCGGTGACCTGGGCGGCCGTCCCCGACCCGGACGGCTCCCCCACCCAGACCCGCTACCAGGTCTCCGGGGCCAAGGTCTTCAACGGCGGTGAGGGCTGCTTCTACGCGGCGGGCACCTGCTGGTTCACCACCAAGGGCGACAACCGGGTGTGGGCGTACGACGCCAATGCCTCGTCGATCTCGCTCGTCTACGACGACTCCCTGGTCACCGGCGGCGCCGCCCCGTTGACCGGCGTCGACAACGTCACCCGTTCGGGCTCGGGGGACCTCTATGTCGCCGAGGACGGCGGGAACATGGAGATCTGCCTGATCACCCCGGACGGCACCGTCGCCCCGTTCCTCCGGATCAGCGGCCAGTCCGGCTCCGAGATCACCGGACCGGCGTTCTCGCCGGACGGCACCCGGCTCTACTTCTCCTCGCAGCGCGGCACCAGCGGCAGTTCGTCCGGCGGCATCACGTACGAGGTGAAGGGGCCGTTCCGCAGCTGATTCCGGCCGTGGGGCTCCGGTCGTACGCTTGATCCATGACCCAGGGCTGGCACGCGAGCGACATCCCCGACCAGAGCGGCCGTACGGCCGTGGTCACCGGAGCCAACAGCGGTATCGGACTCGTCACGGCACGCGAACTGGCGCGCAGCGGTGCGCGGGTGCTGCTCGCGTGCCGTGACGAGACCCGCGGCAAGGAGGCCGAGTCACGCATCCGGGCGGCCGTGCCGGGCGCGGAGGTGGAGTTCGCACGGTTGGATCTGGCCGATCTCTCCTCCGTACGGGAGTTCGCCGCTTCGTACCGGTCCGACCGGCTGGATCTGCTGATCAACAACGCCGGTGTGATGGCCCTGCCGTACCGGAAGACGGCCGACGGTTTCGAGACCCAGTTCGGCGTCAACCACCTCGGGCACTTCGCTCTCACCGGTCTGCTGCTGCCGAAACTCCTCAACACCCCGGGCGCCCGGGTGGTGAGCGTGTCGAGCGGGATGCACGCCCTGTCCAACATCGACATGGGCGATCTCAACAGCGAGCGGAACTACCGGCGTTGGATCGCCTACGGCCGCTCGAAGACCGCCAATCTGCTCTTCGTCCATGAGCTGGCGCGCCGGCTCTCCGCGGCCGGCTCCGACGTCGTCGCCGCGGCCGCGCATCCCGGATACGCGGCGACCAATCTGCAGACGGCAGGCGTCAGGATGGAGAACCGCAGGACCGCGGAACGGGTGGTCGGACTCGGCAACCGGATCCTCGCCCAGCCCGCGTCCTCCGGTGCGCTGCCGACGCTGTACGCGGCCACCGCGCCCGGGGTGCGCCCCGACTCGTTCACCGGCCCGAAGCTGCTGGGCTGGCGGGGTGCGCCCGCCCCGTCCTGGCGGACGGGCTGGACGCGGAACGATGTGGCGGGCGAACGCCTGTGGATGGCGTCCGAGCAGCTCACCGGCGTGACCTGGCCGGGCCTCGCCCCCTGAGGCCCGAGGTGTTCCGACGCGTCAGCCCTGCCCCTGGACGGCGGCCGGGTCCATCCACATGACCTCCCAGATGTGGTGGTCCGGGTCCTGGAAGGACCGGCCGTACATGAACCCGTGGTCGATGGGCTCGTTGGCGGGCGAACCGCCGGAGGAAAGCGCCGTGTCGACCAGCTCGTCGACCTTCTCGCGGCTCTCGGCGCTCAGCGCGATGATCACCTCGGTGGACTTCGACGCGTCCACGACCTCCTTCTTG
Organism: Streptomyces sp. NPDC057565; assembly: GCF_042801455.1. Lineage (NCBI taxonomy): Bacteria > Bacillati > Actinomycetota > Actinomycetes > Kitasatosporales > Streptomycetaceae > Streptomyces > Streptomyces sp. NPDC057565. Next base: position 110,516 of record NZ_JBHVFU010000004.1, read on the forward strand.
GTGAACTCCTTGAAGCGGGGCTCGGTGAGGAGCATGGCGAAGATCGTGTCACTGATGACGAGACACGCGGTGTTCTCGTCACTGAACTGCGGGTTGCAGGAGAAGCCGAGCTTGGCGAAGAAGCCCTTCGTCGTCTCAAGGTCCTTGACCGGCAGGTTCACGAAGATCATCTGGTTCATGTCCACTCTTCTCTGCTCATCGGTGGCGCCCCCTTCGAGCGCTTCCGAGGGGTAGACGGCGGGCCGCCGCCGAAATCGTCGCGACCGGCGAAGAAATCTTCCGAAGCTCCTATCGTCGGAGCCATGAACGTATCGAAGGACGGAGCAGGCAGCGGATCGACCGGCCGACGGATCACCGAGAAGCTGTCGGCCGACGCGCTCCGGGAACGGACCGGCCGGGACTGGGACGACTGGTTCTCCGTACTCGACGCCTGGGACGCGACCCGGCACACCCACACCGAGATCGCCACCCATCTGCGTACGGAGCACGGTATGGACGGCTGGTACGCCCAGTCGGTCACCGTCGGATACGAGCAGGAGCGCGGGCTGCGCCAGGTCGGGCAATCCTCCACCGGCGACTGGCGGACCTCGGCCAGTCGTACGGTCGCGGCTCCGGCGGAACGGGTACTGGCGGCGTTCACCGATCCGGCGCTGCGCGGCGACTGGCTCCCCGACGCCGGACTGATCCTGCGCACACACCGCCCGGCCAGGTCCCTGACCGCGGACTTCGCGGACTCCGGGGCGGCGACGGGACGGCTCGCGGTGCGGGTGACTGCGCTGCCGGACGGACGGACCCAGCTGGGTCTCGCCCACGAGAAGCTCGCGGGCGCCGAGGCGGTCGCCACGTACCGGGCGTTCTGGAAGGACCGGCTGAACGTCCTCAAGGCACTGCTGGAGCAACCCGGCCCGTCATGACAGCGCGAGCGGCGCGCCGCCCCGCAGCAGCGAGCCGCCCAACGGTGTCAGCGTGTGCAGGACCGAACTGCCGTGCCGCAGGGTGAGCACGAGCCCCGCCTCGCGCAGTACGCAGGCATGCTGGCTCGCCGAGGCCAGGGACACCCCGGCCCGGCGGGCGAGCTCGCTGGTGGTGCAGCCGTTGCCGATGGCTTGGAGGACGGTGGACCGGGTGTTGCCGAGGAGCCGTCCCAGCCAGGGGCCCGGACCGGGGTCGGCGAAGACCGGGGCGGCGGAGTGGGTGACCGGGTAGACGAGCACCGGCGGCAGCTTCGGATCGCGGTAGACGACCGGGGTGGAGCGGCAGAAGAACGACGGCTGGAGCAGCAGTCCCCGCCCGTCCAGGTGCAGGTCCCGGTCGACGGGATAGTCCGCCTCCAGCACCGGGGCCCGCCAGCGGATCATGGACGGCAGGGAGGCGAGGAGTTCGTCCGCGCCGCCGTCGAGGAGGGCTCGGCCGCGGATGGCACGGTCGGCCTCGATGCTGGCCCGGATGTGCGGCCAGTACGGTTCGACGGCGGCGCGGTGGTAACTGCGCAGGTCGGCGATGAGCCGCCCGAGAGGTTCGGCGCGCCCCTCGGAGAGCGCGTCCAGCCGCAGCGGCGGCACGGGCCGCACCTCGCCGGGGCGCCCGCCCACGGGCCGCACCCCACCGGCACGTAACCCGCCGCGGCCGCCGGGCCGCCCGCCCAGTGGCGCCGGCCGCCCCGGCTCGTGGCGGCCGGTGCGCAGCAGCGCCAGCTCGGCGTGGAGCCGCTCGGGCGGGGTTCCGCGCAGCGCCTCTATTCCGGCGTCGAGGCCGTACGGCTCGCCGGTCGCTCGGGAGGGCGTCAGGAAGTCCGGGAAATAGCCGCGGGGCGGCACCAGGGCGGCGAGCAGGCGTGTCTCACCATTCAACCGGGGCCGGGTTTCCGTCCGCCATTTCCCGAAGACGGCGGATGCGCGCCGGTCCCTCAGCCGGTGAAAACTCAGAATGGTTTCCCACAATGCGTCCGGCCGTGTGGCCATACGCACCTTGGAAAGGTCCATTCCGGACACATGAATACGCAGCACCGAACCCCCACTAGTTGCATCCGCAATTCCCCGCACTCAAGAGTATGCGAACCGTCACAGGACGTCACCACGGGGTTTCGGCCAGAGGTGAAACGTCTCGCCCCGACCCACCGTCACCCGAAAGGCTGTACGGCGTCGGGTGCGAAACCTGAGCCGATCGGAAGAGCGAGTGAAGGCCGTGGGGGGTTTTGCTCGTTCGGCGGCGGTCGGTGAACGGTGCGGCACCGTGCCCGACGGGGGTAAGCCGGGTGTGGCCCATGGATGGGGATCCATGGGCCGCACCCCGGTCCGTTCACCGTCTATATCTTTGCGTATTGAACGAAGCAATGTGCGGGGCAATCGACGAAAGCGCTTGCGCGCTCCTTTTGTCTCCGCCGGGGATACGGACATGACGAAGCGGCGGCACCCCGCACAGGGTGCCGCCGCTTCAGGGTGGTCCGGAGCCGTTGTCGACTCGTTGAGGGTTTACGTGAGCCGACAGCCCCGGAGTCCGGGGATCAGGTCAGCGGCTGTCGCTGCCCTTCGCCTCTGCCGCTGCGCGGCCCGCCTCCAGGCGGGCGACCGGGATCCGGAACGGCGAGCAGGAGACGTAGTCGAGGCCCACCTCGTGGAAGAAGTGCACGGACTCCGGGTCACCGCCGTGCTCGCCGCAGACACCGAGCTTCAGGTCCGGGCGGGTGGCCCGGCCGGCCGCGACGGCGCTGCGGACCAGCGAACCGACGCCGTCCTTGTCGATCGTCTCGAACGGCGACACCCCGAAGATGCCCTTCTCCAGGTACGCGGTGAAGAACGAGGCCTCCACGTCGTCGCGGGAGAAGCCCCACACCGTCTGGGTCAGGTCGTTCGTGCCGAAGGAGAAGAACTGCGCGGCCTCGGCGATCTGACCGGCGGTCAGCGCGGCGCGCGGCAGCTCGATCATCGTGCCGATGGTCAGCTTCAGCTTGGTGCCGGTGGCCGCCTCGACCTCGGCGATGACCTGGTCGGCCTCCTCGCGGACGATCTCCAGCTCCTGGACCGTGCCGACGAGCGGAATCATGATCTCGGCGCGCGGGTCGCCCTTGGCGTTCTTGCGGTGGGCGGCCGCCTCGGCGATCGCCCGCACCTGCATCGCGAACAGGCCGGGGATGACCAGCCCGAGCCGTACGCCGCGCAGACCGAGCATCGGGTTCTGCTCGTGCAGCTTGTGCACGGCCTGGAGGAGCCGCAGATCGTTCTCGTTCGCGTCCTTGCGGGACTCGGCGAGCGCGACCCGTACCGACAGCTCGGTGATGTCGGGCAGGAACTCGTGCAGCGGCGGGTCGAGCAGTCGCACGGTGACGGGCAGCCCGTCCATCGACTCGAACAGCTCGATGAAGTCGGCCTTCTGAAGCGGCAGCAGCGCGGCGAGCGCGGCCTCGCGCTCGTCGTCGGTGTCCGCGAGGATCAGCTTCTCGACCATCTCACGGCGCTCGCCGAGGAACATGTGCTCGGTGCGGCACAGGCCGATGCCCTGGGCACCGAAGCGCCGCGCCCGCAGCGCGTCCTCGGCGTTGTCCGCGTTGGCCCGCACCCGCAGCCGGCGCACCCGGTCCGCGTACGCCATGATCCGGTGCACGGCTGCGACCAGCTCGTCGGCGTCGTCGGCGCCCGCGTGCATCCGGCCCTCGAAGTACTCGACGACCGGGGACGGGACGACGGGGACCTCACCGAGGTACACCTTGCCGGTGGAGCCGTCGACCGAGACGATGTCGCCCTCCTCGACGACGGTCCCGCCGACGGTCAGCCGGCGCCGCTTGGTGTCGACCTCGATCTCCTCGGCGCCGCAGACGCAGGTCTTGCCCATGCCACGGGCGACGACGGCGGCGTGCGAGGTCTTGCCGCCGCGCGAGGTCAGGATGCCCTCGGCGGCGATCATGCCGTCGAGGTCGTCGGGGTTGGTCTCGCGGCGGATCAGGATGACCTTCTCGCCCGACCGGGACCACTTGACCGCGGTGTACGAGTCGAAGACCGCCTTGCCGACCGCGGCGCCCGGCGACGCGGCGATGCCACGGCCGAGCAGCACCGTCTTCGCGTCCTCGTCGAAGCGCGGGAACATCAGCTGCGCCAGCTGTGCCCCGTTGACGCGCTGGAGCGCCTCCGCCTCGTCGATGAGCCCCTGGTCGACGAGCTGCGTCGCGATCCGGAACGCTGCACCGGCGGTGCGCTTGCCGACCCGGGTCTGGAGCATCCACAGCTGGCCGCGCTCGATGGTGAACTCGATGTCGCACAGGTCCTTGTAGTGCGTTTCGAGGGTCTGCATGATCTGCATCAGCTGGTCGTACGACTTCTTGTCGATCGACTCCAGATCGGCGAGCGGCACGGTGTTGCGGATACCCGCGACGACGTCCTCGCCCTGCGCGTTCTGCAGGTAGTCGCCGTACACGCCCGCGTGGCCGCTGGCCGGGTCGCGGGTGAAGGCGACGCCCGTACCGGAGTCGGGGCCGAGGTTGCCGAAGACCATCGAGCAGACGTTGACAGCCGTGCCGAGGTCGCCGGGGATGCGCTCCTGGCGACGGTAGAGCTTGGCGCGGTCGGTGTTCCACGAGTCGAAGACGGCCTTTATGGCCAGGTCCATCTGCTCGCGCGGGTCCTGCGGGAAGTCGCGCCCGGCGTCGCGCGTGACGATCTTCTTGAACTGCTTGACCAGCTTCTTCAGGTCGGCCGCGTCGAGATCCACGTCGACGGTGACGCCCTTGGCCTCCTTCGCGGCCTCCAGCGCCTCCTCGAAGAGGTCGCCGTCGACTCCGAGGACGGTCTTGCCGAACATCTGGATCAGGCGGCGGTACGAGTCCCACGCGAACCGCTCGTCGCCGGCCTGGGCGGTGAGACCGGCGACGGACTCGTCGGAGAGACCGATGTTGAGAACCGTGTCCATCATGCCGGGCATCGAGAACTTCGCGCCGGAGCGGACGGAGACCAGCAGCGGGTCGTCGGCCTGGCCGAGCTTCTTGCCCATCCGCTTCTCCAGGGCGGCGAGGTGCGCACTCACCTCGTCGCGGAGCGCCGTCGGCTCCTCGCCACTGTCGAGGTAGACCTTGCACGCCTCGGTGGTGATCGTGAAGCCCGGAGGGACGGGCAACCCGAGGTTCGTCATCTCGGCGAGGTTGGCACCCTTGCCGCCGAGCAGGTCCTTCAGATCCTTGTTGCCCTCGGTGAAGTCATAAACGAACTTCTGACCCAGGAGCTCCGGCGTGGGTACGTGAGGATCTTTGTTTTCCGACACGGGTCTCGACTCCTAGAGGACTCGGGTGGCTGCCCTGACGGCGAGGAACATACCCAGATCGAAGGTGTCTGGGTACGTCCACTTGCGCGTCATGCGGCCTTAACCACTCGTCCGCCAGTAGATCGAAAGTTTCGTTCCGGACTCATGCGGAGAGAGCATTCATTCATTTCTTGAACACATCACTACTCACTGTTCGCGTGATCACGCGAAGTGCGCACGGTACGTAGTGGATGCGTCGATCGATCAAAGTAAAGCGGGGTGGCACCGAGTGCCACCATTTGAGAAATGCAGTTCCCAAAAACCCGCTCATCTGAGCGAAACACCCCTCAGGGGTGGCGAGAATCACGCCCCGACGGGCGCTCAGATGTCACTATCCGGACACTCTCAAGGGCACGTACGGTCACGCACCGACCGCAAGGAGCGAAAGAAAAGCGGACGGGGCACCTCCATCGCGCGCCATGGCGCCCCGCACCATCCCGTCCACCCTCGATTCACCCCGGATTGACGCTCAGATGAGCGGGGGTGAATCAAGGGCACCGGGTGCCTCAGCCGCCCGAGGTGTCGAGCTCGGCTTCCGCGCTCACGCCCGAGCAGTCGTAGGGGTCCTTCAGCCAGCCGTCCGGCAGCACCACACGGTTGTTGCCGGACGTGCGCCCGCGCGGCCCGTCCGCCCCGTCCGGCCAGGCCTGGTCCAGGTCGAGCTCGTGCAGCTGCGCACCCAGCTCGTCCAGCGACGAGGTGATCGCCAGCTTCTTGCGCATCTCCGAGCCGACCGAGAAGCCCTTGAGATACCAGGCCACATGCTTACGGAAGTCGATCACGCCACGGGTCTCGTCGCCGATCCACTCCCCCAGGAGCGTCGCGTGCCGCAGCATCACCGTCGCGACCTCCCGGAGCGTCGGCGCCTGCCTCGCCTCCGTCCCCTCGAAGGCACTCACCAGGTCACCGAAGAGCCACGGACGCCCGAGGCAGCCGCGGCCCACGACCACGCCGTCACAGCCGGTCTCGCGCATCATCCGGCGGGCGTCGTCCGCACACCAGATGTCGCCGTTGCCGAGGACCGGGATCTCCGGGACGTGCTCCTTGAGGCGGGCGATCGCGTCCCAGTCGGCGGTGCCGCCGTAGTGCTGGGCGGCGGTCCTGCCGTGCAGGGCGACGGCCGTGACACCCTCCTCCACCGCTATCCGGCCCGCGTCGAGGTAGGTGAGGTGGTCGTCGTTGATGCCCTTGCGCATCTTGATGGTGACCGGCAGGTCGCCCGCGTTGGATACGGCCTCGCTGAGGATCGCGCGCAGCAGGGGCCGCTTGAACGGGAGCGCGGAGCCGCCGCCCTTGCGGGTCACCTTGGGGACCGGGCAGCCGAAGTTCAGGTCGATGTGGTCGGCGAGGTTCTCGTCGACGATCATGCGGACGGCCTTGCCGACCGTGACCGGGTCCACTCCGTACAGCTGGATCGAGCGCGGGGTCTCGCTCGCGTCGAAGTGGATGAGCTGCATGGTCTTCTCGTTGCGCTCGACCAGCGCGCGCGTCGTGATCATCTCGCTGACGAACAGCCCCTTGCCACCGGAGAACTCACGGCACAGGGTGCGGAACGGGGCGTTGGTGATACCGGCCATGGGGGCGAGCACCACCGGCGGCTGCACCGTGTGCGGGCCGATCCGGAGCTGCGGGAGCGAGGGGGCGAGCGTGGTCATTGCTCCATTGTCGCGTACGGCGGGAGCTGCTTCGGTGGGCGCCGGAGCGAGAGGCGGGCAGCCCCACGGCGCGAAAGTAGTTAGTTAACCGTACTATTGATGTATGCCCGAGCTCAGCCACCGCCGACGGCAACTCGTGCTGGCGATCTGCTGCATGAGTCTGCTGATCGTCAGCCTCGACAACACCGTCCTCAACGTCGCCCTGCCCTCCATGCAGCACGAACTGCACGCCACCGTCGCCGGCATGCAGTGGACGATCGACGCGTACACCCTCGTCCTCGCCTCGCTGCTGATGCTGGCGGGCTCCACCGCCGACCGGATCGGACGGGCGAAGGTCTTCAAGATCGGTCTCGTCCTCTTCACCCTCGGCTCGGTGCTCTGCTCCCTCGCGCCGAACCTGGAGTCGCTGGTCGCGTTCCGCATGGTGCAGGCGGTCGGTGGCTCGATGCTCAACCCCGTCGCAATGTCGATCATCACCAACACGTTCACCGACCCGCGCGAGCGCGCCCGCGCCATCGGTGTGTGGGGCGGAGTCGTCGGCATCTCCATGGCGGCGGGACCGCTGGTCGGCGGCCTGCTGGTGGACTCGGTCGGCTGGCGGTCGATCTTCTGGATCAATCTGCCGGTCGGGCTCGCCGCGCTGCTGCTCACCTGGCGCTACGTCCCCGAGTCCCGCGCCCCGAAGCCGCGCCGCCCCGACCCCGTCGGTCAGCTGCTGGTGATCGCGCTGCTCGGTTCACTGACGTACGCGATCATCGAGGCGCCCTCCGCGGGCTGGACCTCGCCGCGGATCCTGGCCTTCGCCGCGCTCACCGTGTGCGCCCTGGCGGGGCTGCTCGTGTACGAGCCCAGGCGGGCCGAGCCCCTCATCGATCTGCGGTTCTTCCACAGCGCCCCCTTCAGTGGCGCCACCGCCATCGCGGTCAGCGCGTTCGCCGCGCTGAGCGGCTTCCTCTTCCTGAACACGCTCTATCTGCAGAACGTGCGCGGCCTGAGCGCCCTGCACGCCGGCCTGTACATGCTGCCGATGGCAGCCCTGACCTTTGTCTGCGCCCCGCTGTCCGGGCGGCTCGTCGGCAACCGGGGGCCGCGGTTTTCCCTGCTCGTGGCGGGTGTGGCCATGTCGGCGTGCGGGCTGCTGTTCGCGGCGTTCGACGCGGAGACGCAGACCGTGCTGCTGTTCACCGGCTATGTGCTCTTCGGCCTCGGCTTCGGCATGGTGAACGCCCCGATCACCAACACCGCCGTCTCCGGCATGCCGCGCTCGCAGGCCGGGGTCGCGGCGGCGGTCGCCTCGACCAGTCGGCAGATCGGCGGGACGCTGGGCGTCGCCGTGATCGGTGCGGTGCTGGCGGCGGGCGTGGCGGGCACCGGTTCCCCGCATGACGCCGCGTATGCCACCGCCTTCGTGGACGCGAGCAAACCCGCCTGGTGGATCATCACCGGCTGCGGGGTGTGCGTCCTCCTCGTCGGCGCGCTGACCAGCGGGCGCTGGGCACGGCAGACCGCCCGACGGACCGCGGAGAGGCTGGAGGCACCGGCGCCCATCGGTGCCAGAGGTCACATCTCGGCGAGTTCCAGGGCGTGAAGCCGCCGCAGCCGCTCGCGGGACTCCTCGTCGGCGGGGGCGTACGTCACCATGCGTGGACCGGTCGACGGGCCGAGCCAGAGGTCGGTGTGGTCCAGGCGCAGCAGTCCGACGTGGGTGTTGCGGAAGAGTTTGGTCCGGCCACCGGGGCCGACCACCTCGTGGCGCGCCCAGATCTCCCGGAACTCGGGCGAGACCGCCTCCAGCCGCCCGAGAAGGGCCTTCCAGGCGGGCTCCGCCAGATGCTCCGCCATCGCTCCACGGAACTTGGCGGCCATCACCCGGTTCATCTCCGGGAGGTCGACGACGGCGGAGCGCCAGTCCGGATTGGTGTAGGAGAGGATCATGCAGTTGCGGTCCTCGGGGGTGACGGCGTCCAGGTCGCAGAGCAGCCGCCCGTAGGTCCGGTTGTACGCGAGGATGTCGTACCGGCTGTTCTGGATGCAGGCCGGGATCGGGTCCAGCTGCCGCAGCATGTCCCGCAGTGCCGGGGTGATGCTCGGACAGTCCGCGTCGGGCGTCGGGTCGACGGCGCCGGCCAGGGAGAAGAGATGGGTGCGCTCGCTGCGATCGAGCAGCAGGGCGCGGGCGAGGGCATCGAGAACCTGGGGCGAGACCTGGATGTCACGGGCCTGTTCGAGCCAGGTGTACCAGGTGACGCCGACGGCGGAGAGCTGGGCGACCTCCTCGCGCCGCAGGCCGGGGGTGCGACGGCGTCTGCCCCGGGGCAGACCGACCTGCTCGGGGGTGATCCGCTCGCGGCGGCTGCGCAGGAAGTCCGCGAGCTCGTGCCGCCGGACCTCGTGCTCCGAGACCTCGGCCTCCTCGCGCACCTGGGACAGCTCACTCGCCATCGTCGTCATGCCTCCAGCCTGCCGAACCCTGCCACGCTCTGCCAGGTGCTGCTTATACCAGGATAAAGACACTCTGGTACCAGGCTGAGAGGAGGACGATCGTCGATGTCGTGAGTGAATCCCCCGTACGGACGCAGACATCCGCCATCTCCACCCCCGTGGTGCGGCACGACCACCCCACCCCGGTACTCGGCTCGCTCGGGCTGTTCACGGTGCTCCTGGGAGCGGCCCTGCCGCTCATCGATTTCTTCATCGTGAATGTCGCCCTGCCGACGATCGACAAGGACCTGGCCGCCGGCCCGGCGCTGCTGGAACTCGTCGTCGCGGGGTACGGACTCGCGTACGCCGTCCTGCTCGTCCTCGGCGGCCGGCTCGGCGACATGGCCGGCCGGCGCCGGCTCTTCCTGGCCGGCATGGCGGCCTTCGGGCTCACCTCGCTGGCCTGCGGGCTCGCCCCGGACGCCTGGACGCTCGTCGGGGCGCGGGTCGCGCAGGGCGCATCGGCCGCACTGATGTTGCCGCAGGTGCTCGCCACCATCCAGGCGGCCACTGCCGGACACCGGCGGGCGCGGGCGATGAGCCTGTACGGGGCGACGGCCGGGCTCTCGATGGTTGCGGGCCAGATCGTCGGCGGCGTGCTGGTCGCCGCCGCGCCGCTGTCGTCGGTGTTCGGCGAGAGCGCGGGCTGGCGGTCGGTCTTCCTGGTGAACGTGCCGGTGGTGGCGGTGGGGCTGATGCTGGCCGCCCGCGCCGTACCGGAGACCCGCTCGGACCGGCCCGCACCCGTCGACGTGCCGGGCACGCTGCTGCTCGCCGCGTCACTGATGACGCTGCTGGCACCGCTGACGGAGGGGCGGGCCGCGGGCTGGCCTGCGTGGACGTGGATCTCGCTGGCGCTGTTCCCGTTCGCCGCATTCGCCTTCTACCGGGTCGAACAGCGGGCCGACCGGCGCGGACAGATCCCGCTGATCCCGCCGAGCCTGCTGCGACTGGACTCGCTGCGGCGTGGTCTGGCTCTGGTGCTGCCGTTCTCGCTCGGCTTCGGCGGCTTCATGTTCGTGATCGCGGTCTCGCTGCAGCAGGGGCTGCAGATGGGCCCGGCGGCCGCGGGGCTCTCACTGGCGCCGATGGCCGCGGCCTTCTTCGTGGCGTCGCTGGCCGGTCCGCGGCTGGTCCGACGGTTCGGTACCCGGGTCGTGACGGCGGGCGGGCTGATCCAGGGCGTGGGCGTTGCGGTGCTCGCCCTCACCGTGTGGCGCGGTTGGCCGGACCTGGGACTGCTTCAGCTGCTGCCGGGCGTCGCGCTCGCCGGTTTCGGTCAGGGGCTGCAGCTGCCGGTCCTCTTCCGCATCGTGCTCTCCGACGTGCCGACCGAGCGGGCCGGGGTGGGCGGCGGAGTGATGACGACGACGCAGCAGGCGGCGCTGGCACTGGGCGTGGCGACACTCGGAACGCTCTTCCTCGCGCTGGTCCCCGGCTCCGGGATGCGGGACGCGCTGGCCGTGACGTTGCTGGTGCAGCTGGCGGCAGTGGCACTGACGGTGCTGCTGAGCCTGCGGCTGCCGCGCACGGTGGCGTGAGCCCGCGCACGGACGGGGCACGGGAACGGGCGTGGGCCCGGATCGCCAGAGGTGATCCGGGCCCACGCGGCCCTGTCCGGCCGACCTTCGTGGGCCGGACAGGGCTTACCGGTGCCCCCTCCCGGCAAAGCCTGCCGGGAGGGGGCACCAGTCGTACGGGTATTGAGAAGGCGTCAGCTCTGCGCCGCCGAGTCGCCCTCGCGGTTCGACGTCGCGGCATCGGTGGACGCCGGGGCCTGCCCGGCCCCGGTGCGCTCGCGCATCTTGCGCAGCAGCTCCTGCTTCTGGTCGTCCGCGGTCCTGCGGTCGGCGTTGCGCGCGCTGCCCGCGCCGTGCTGATCGGCACGGGACAGCTTCTTGCGCTGTCCGCCGACACCGAGAAGGTTGTTGCGGCTCTTGGCCACGGGGTTCTCCCATTCGTGGTGAGACGTCATGAGACGTGAGGTCGTGAGCGACCTGGAATCGATCCGGTGGGCGACGGGCGATCGAGCCCGCCGCGCTCTCACTCGTAGATCTGGAAGAACGAAGACATACGGGAACCGTACCCCGGCCGCACCGGCCGCAGCACCCGGTTTTCGGCCTCCCCGTGCGAAGCACCACAGAACTGGACTGACAGATATTGAAATCTGTCATCCCCTATGCCATGGTTGTGCCACAGCCCATCCCTCTCTTGTCTTCCACGCGCACTTTCTTCTTCTCCACCACCACGGGAGTCCCTCATGACCGCCACCCGCACGCTCGGCTCCACCGGCCCACAGGTCTCCGCTCTGGGCCTCGGCTGCATGGGCATGTCCGCGCTGTACGGCGAGAGCGACCGCGCCGAGTCGATCGCCACCGTCCACGCCGCGCTCGACGCGGGCATCACCCTGCTGGACACCGGCGATTTCTACGGCATGGGCCATAACGAACTACTGATCAACGAGGCGCTGCGCACCGCCCCCGGCGCCGCCCGCGAACAGGCGCTGACCAGCGTGAAGTTCGGCGCACTGCGCACGGTCGAAGGTGCTTTCACGGGGTACGACGGCCGGCCTGCCGCCGTGAAGAACTTCGCCGCCTACTCGCTCCAGCGGCTCGGCACCGACCACATCGACATCTACCGGATCGCCCGCGTCGATCCCGATGTCCCGATCGAGGAGACCGTCGGCGCCATCGCCGAGCTGGTGGAGGCCGGCCATGTCCGCCACATCGGCCTGTCCGAGGTCGGCGCGGACACGATCCGACGGGCGGCGGCAGCGGCCCCGATCTCCGATCTGCAGATCGAGTACTCGCTGATCTCCCGTTCCGTCGAGGACGCGATCCTGCCGGTCTGCCGTGAACTGGGTATCGGCGTCACGGCGTACGGGGTGCTGTCGCGCGGACTGATCAGCGGGCACTTCAGCCGTGACCGCGAGCTGGCCCCGGGCGACTTCCGGGCCATGAGCCCGCGCTTCCAGGGCGGGAACCTCCAGCACAATCTCGACCTGGTCGACGCCCTGCGCAAGATCGCCGAGCAGAAGGGCGTCTCGGTCGCCCAGATCGCCATCGCCTGGGTGCTCGGCCGGGGGACGGACATCGTGCCGCTGGTCGGCGCCCGCCGCCGCGACCGGCTCACCGAGGCCCTCGGCGCCCTGGATGTCACGCTGGAGGCCGCCGACCTCTCCGCGATCGAGGAGGCCGTCCCGGCAGGCGCGGCCGCCGGTGCGCGCTACCCGGAGAACCAGATGGCCCACCTCGACAGCGAGCGCTGAGCTCCGGGTACGGTCGTCGGGGTGCGGCCCCCGCAGGGCAGCTCCCCGAACGGTGCCCTCCGAAAGGCAGCACAGACACCATGACGCCAGCCGACCCGCTGACCCCCGAGCGCATCCTCGAAGCCACCGAGGACGTGCTGCGCCGCTACGGCCCCGCCAAGGCGACGGTGGTCGACGTGGCCCGCGCGCTCGGCGTCAGCCACGGCAGCGTCTACCGCCACTTCCGTACGAAGGCGGCGCTGCGCGAGGCGGTGACGGCCCGCTGGCTGACCCGGACCGAGGTGACCCTCACCGAGATCATCAGCGCTTCGACGGAACCCGCCCCGTCGAAGCTGCGGCACTGGCTGGCGACACTGTTCGAGTCCAAGCGCCACAAGGCAGGTGACGACCCCGAGCTGTTCGCGACCTACATCGTGCTGACCGGGGAGAGCACGGTCGTCGAGGAGCACGTCCGCGAACTGGTCGGCCAGCTGCGGGAGATCATCGAGGAGGGCGTGCGCAGCGGGCAGTTCGCGGTGGACGATGCGGCGGTCGCCGCGCAGGCGGTCTTCGACGCGACGGCGCGCTTCCACGACCCGGCGTACGCCGCCGAGTGGCAGAACCCCGCCATCGGCGCCGAGTTCACAGCCGTGTCGGACCTGCTGCTGCGCGGCCTGCGCGCCTGACAGCCCCGCACATAGGGGCGGGTCGCGCCGGGCGGCCGTCAGGCCGTCGGATCGATCGTCGCCTGGTGGATCCGGGCCAGGTGTTCCTCGGCCTTGAGCCAGGGCAGGAACTGCACGCCCTTGCGCCAGTCGCACGTGCCGCAGCTCAGTTGCCGCTGTATCCCCGACTTCCGTACATGGACGACATGTTCACGGCCGTGCTGATCCCATCGGCTGACCTTGCTCGTGGTCATGGACGGCATCCGGGCCTCCTGTTGACGCATGGTCGCGTGGTGCCCAGTGTGCAACGAAGCCCCCGGTTCCGTACGAGGAACCGGGGGCTTCGCGGTGGAACCGTGACGCGTCAGCAGCCGAGCAGACGGGCGCCGAGGTACGCCTGGATCTGGTCCAGCGAGACGCGCTCCTGCTTCATGGTGTCGCGCTCGCGCACCGTCACCGCGTTGTCGTCGAGGGTGTCGAAGTCGACGGTGACGCAGAACGGCGTACCGATCTCGTCCTGGCGGCGGTAGCGGCGGCCGATGGCGCCCGCGTCATCGAACTCGATGTTCCAGTTCTTCCGCAGGTCGGTGGCGAGGCCCTTGGCCTTCGGCGACAGCTGCGGGTTGCGGGACAGCGGCAGCACCGCGACCTTGACCGGCGCGAGGCGCGGGTCGAGGCGCATCACGGTGCGCTTCTCCATGACGCCCTTGGCGTTGGGCGCCTCGTCCTCGATGTAGGCGTCGAGGAGGAAGGCGAGCATCGAACGGCCGACACCGGCCGCGGGCTCGATGACGTACGGAGTCCAGCGCTCGCCGGCCTCCTGGTCGAAGAACGACAGGTCCGTGCCGGAAGCGGCGGAGTGGGCCTTGAGGTCGTAATCCGTGCGGTTGGCGACGCCCTCCAGCTCGCCCCACTCGCTGCCGCCGAAGCGGAAGCGGTACTCGATGTCAGCGGTGCGCTTGGAGTAGTGGGAGAGCTTCTCCTTCGGGTGCTCGAACCACCGCATGTTCTCCTCGCGCAGACCCAGGTCCGTGTACCAGTTCCAGCGCTGCTCCATCCAGTACTCGTGCCACTGCTCGTCCTCGCCCGGCTTGACGAAGAACTCCATCTCCATCTGCTCGAACTCGCGGGTGCGGAAGATGAAGTTGCCCGGAGTGATCTCGTTCCGGAAGGACTTGCCCATCTGCGCGATACCGAACGGCGGCTTCTTGCGCGAGGTCTGCTGCACCTGACCGAAGTTGGTGAAGATGCCCTGCGCGGTCTCGGGCCGCAGGTAGGCGACCGAGCCGGAGTCCTGGGTCGGGCCGAGGTGCGTGGAGAGCAGACCCGAGAACTGCTTGGGCTCGGTGAAGGTGCCCTTGTTGCCGCAGTTGGGGCAGTTGAGGTCGGCGAGGCCGTTGACGGGCGGCTTGCCGTGCTTCTCCTCGTACGCCTCTTCCAGGTGGTCCGCGCGGAAGCGCTTGTGACAGGAGGTGCACTCGGTCAGCGGGTCGGTGAACGTGGCGACGTGGCCGGAGGCGACCCACACCTCGGGGGCCAGGACGACCGACGAGTCGAGACCGACCACGTCCTCGCGCGAAGTGACCATGTAGCGCCACCACTGGCGCTTGAGGTTCTCCTTCATCTCCACGCCCAGCGGCCCGTAGTCCCAGGCGGCCTTCTGGCCACCGTAGATCTCACTGCAGGGGTAAACGAAGCCACGGCGCTTGCTCAGGCTGACGATGGAGTCGATCTTGTCGGCGGCCACGGTGCTCTCTTCATTACGACGACGACGAACGGCGAATGCTTCAGATTACCGGCGGGCACGCCCTCCGGATCAAATCGGTGTGCGGACGGCTCATCCAGTGGCCATCCCATCGACCTTGTTGACAATCGTTTCCAGTTTTGTTGAAAATGACTGTCATGAACGTACGCCGCCTCATACCCACCGCTGCCGTCGCCGGAGCAGTCGTCCTCGGGCTCACGGCCCTCTCCGCCTGCTCCACGTCGGACGCCGCCGACCGCAGGCCCGGCGACAAGCTGAATGTGGTGGCGTCGTTCTATCCCATGCAGTTCCTTGCCGAGGAGATCGGCGGGGCCCACGTCTCGGTCAGCACGCTGACCAAGCCGGGTGTCGAGCCGCATGACCTGGAGCTCAGTCCTCGGCAGATCGGCGGACTCGGCGACGCCGACTACATCCTCTACCTCAAGGGTATCCAGCCCGCTGTCGACGACGCGATCAAACTGTCCGAGTCGACCCACAGCGTCGACGCGGCGAAGCTGACCACGCTGGAGGACCACGGCACCGAGACCGGCGGCGACGAACACGGCCACGAGCACGAGGGCGAGGGTGCCGGGGCCGACCCGCACATCTGGCTGGACCCGGTGAAGTACGCCGAGGTCGCCAAGGGCGTCGGCGCGTCTCTGGAGAAGACCGACCCCGGCCACGCCGCGGACTACCGCAAGAACACGGACGCCCTGGTCAAGAAGCTCGACACGCTGAACACGGCGTACGAGACGGGCCTGCGGAACACCGCCACCAGGACGTTCATCACCACCCACTCCGCCTTCGGCTACCTCGCCGAGCGCTATGGCCTGGTCCAGGAGGGCATCGCCGGCATCGACCCCGAGGCCGAGCCCAGCCCCGCCCGGATCCAGGAGATCCACACCATCGCCGAGAAGAGCAAGGCCACCACCGTCTTCTTCGAGACCCTCGCCAGCGACAAGACCGCGAAGACCGTCGCGACGGACACCGGCCTGAGGACCGACGTCCTCGACCCGCTCGAGGGAATCACCGACAAGTCCAAGGGCGATAACTACTTCGAGGTCATGCAGTCCAACCTCGCCGCCCTCCAGAAGGCGCTCGGCGCGAAGTGACCCTCGTAACACCCGCCACAGCAGCATCGGAGGCGCTCATGCCCGAGCCCGAGAGCACCCAGCCCGACCCCGTGATAGCCCTGCGCGGAGCCACCGCGACCCTCGGCGCGCGCCCCGTGCTGCGTGGCATCGACCTCACCGTGCACCGAGGCGAGGTCGCCGCCCTGCTCGGCGCCAACGGCTCCGGCAAGTCCACCGCCGTCCGGTCCGTCATCGGCCAGGTCCCGCTCACCGGCGGCTCGGTCGAACTGTTCGGCACCCCCCTGCGCCGCTTCCGCAGTTGGGCACGGATCGGCTACGTACCGCAGCGCACCACGGCGGCCAGCGGGGTCCCCGCCACCATCCGCGAGGTCGTCTCCGCCGGGCGGCTGTCCCGTACGAAGCTGGGGCTGCTCCGCAAGGCGGACCGGGCCGCCGTCGACCGCGCCATCGCGCTCGTCGGCCTCGCCGACCGGGCCGGGGACTCGGTGAGCGCGCTCTCCGGCGGTCAGCACCAGCGGGTACTGATCGCGCGGGCGCTCGCCGCCGAGCCCGAGTTGCTGATCATGGACGAGCCCATGGCCGGCGTCGACCTGGCCAGCCAGGAGATCCTCGCCGAGACGCTGCGCGAACAGGTGGCGGCCGGTACCACCGTGCTGCTCGTCCTGCACGAGCTGGGCCCGCTGGAACCCCTCATCGACCGCGCGATCGTCCTCCGCGACGGCTGTGTGATGCATGACGGGCCGCCCCCGAAGGCAGTCGGCCAGCACGCGCTGCCCGGCCACGACCACGTACACCCCCATGCGGCTTCCGAGCCCGTCCGGACGGGACTGCTGACCTGATCATGGAATTTCTCCAGCCCCCCTTCATGCAGCGGGCCCTGCTCGCCGCCGTACTGGTCGGCGTCATCGCCCCCGCCGTCGGCATCTACCTCGTGCAGCGCCGCCAGGCCCTGATGGGCGACGGCATCGGCCACATCGCGATGACCGGTGTCGGTCTCGGCTTCCTGCTCTCCACCAGCCCGGTCTGGATGGCCACGGCCGTCGCCGTCGTCGGCTCGATCGTCATGGAACTGGTCCGCTGGTACGGACGCACGCGCGGCGACATCGCGCTGGCCATGCTCTTCTACGGCGGCATGGCGGGCGGTGTGCTGCTGATCAATCTCTCCGACACCGGCTCCAACGCCAACCTCACCTCGTACCTCTTCGGCTCCCTCTCCACGGTCTCGTCCGAGGACATCACCGCGATCTGCCTGCTCGCCGCCTTCGTGCTGCTGGTGACGCTGGGGCTGCGGCGGCAGCTGTTCGCGGTCAGTCAGGACGAGGAGTTCGCGCGGGTCACCGGGCTGCCGGTGCGCGCACTCAATCTGCTGATCGCCGTCACGGCGGCGGTGACCGTCACCGTGGCGATGCGGGTCGTCGGTCTGCTGCTGGTCAGCGCGCTGATGGTGGTCCCGGTCGCCGCGGCGCAACAGATCTCGAAGTCCTTCAAGGTGACGTTCGTGCTGTCCGTCGTCATCGGTACGGCGGTGACCCTGGCCGGCACCGTGACCTCCTACTACCAGGACGTACCGCCCGGTGCGACCATCGTGCTGCTGGCCATCGGCGTCTTCGTCGTGCTGACCCTGCTCGCCACGCCGCTGGCCAGAAGGCGCGCCCGCAGCAGCGACGCGGTCTCGGCGGAGTGCACCCTGGAAGGGGAGACTCCGGAAGTACCGGCTGCCCGCCCGGCCACGAACGGCGTCCGGGTCTGACCCCGACGCCGGGGCGGGCTGGCACAATGGCCCGACACATGTACGGGCGACACGAGGAGGCACCTGTGGCGACGGCGCCGATCAGTGGAACGAACGCAGCCCCGGTACGCGGCCGGTCGACCCGGCAGCGGGCCGCGGTGGCGGCGGCGCTCGACGAGGTGGACGAGTTCCGCAGCGCCCAGGAGCTGCACGACGTACTCAAGCACCGCGGTGACTCGGTCGGGCTGACCACCGTCTACCGCACCCTGCAGTCCCTCGCCGACGCGGGCGAGGTGGACGTCCTGCGTACGACGGACGGTGAGTCCGTCTACCGGCGCTGCTCGACCGGCGAGCACCACCACCATCTGGTGTGCCGGGTCTGCGGCAAGGCCGTCGAGGTCGAGGGTCCCGCGGTGGAGCAGTGGGCGGAGACGATCGCTTCGCAGCACGGGTTCGTGAATGTGGCGCACACGGTGGAGGTCTTCGGTACGTGTGCGGAGTGCGCGACAGCGACGGGGTGACCCTCCGTGGCCGCGCCCCCGGCCCCCACTCCTCAATCGCCGGACAGGCTTGATTTTTTTCCGCCCCGGCCGGCGGTCGAAGATCTCGGCAGCAGCGGCAGCGGTACGTCGGTGCCGCTCACCGGGGACAGCGCGGTGGCCACGACGGCACACCCCGTCGCAGCCACCCCCGGAATCCTGCCGCCGGCCCACCGCACCGATCCGGTTGCGTGCGCGGAGCGCCTCAGACCGTCGGTCCGGTCTTTCCCGCCGCCTCCTCCGCGCCGCCGAAACGCCGGTCGCGTTGGGCGTACTCCAGGCAGGCCCGCCACAGGTCACGGCGGTCGAAGTCCGGCCACAACACATCCTGGAAGACCATCTCGGCGTACGCGCTCTGCCAGATCAGGTAGTTGGAGGTGCGCTGCTCGCCGCTGGGGCGGACGAAGAGGTCCACGTCCG
The DNA here is from genome assembly GCF_042801455.1 of Streptomyces sp. NPDC057565. Classification (NCBI taxonomy): domain Bacteria; kingdom Bacillati; phylum Actinomycetota; class Actinomycetes; order Kitasatosporales; family Streptomycetaceae; genus Streptomyces; species Streptomyces sp. NPDC057565. The sequence continues at coordinate 129,376 of NZ_JBHVFU010000004.1, forward strand.
GCATGTCCGGGTAGTAGATGTACTTCGCGAAGGTCTTCTCGTTGACCTTCGCGGGGTCCAGCTTTCCGGCGGCGACGTCCTCCGCGATGCGCTGCGCGGCGTCGGCGATCTCGGCCCGGCCGCCGTAGTTGACGCAGAAGTACAGCGTCATCCTGTCGTTGTCCTTGGTCTGCTCCTGGGCGACCTGGAGCTCCTGGACGACGGACTTCCACAGCTTCGGCATCCGGCCCACCCAGCGGATACGGATGCCCAGTTCGTCCATCTCGTCGCGGCGGCGGCGGATGACGTCCCGGTTGAAGTTCATCAGGAACTTCACTTCCTCCGGGGAGCGCTTCCAGTTCTCGGTGGAGAACGCGTACAGCGAGAGGTTCTTGACGCCCATCTCGATGCAGCCCTTGAGGACGTCCATGACGACGCCCTCGCCGACCTTGTGGCCCTCGGTGCGCGGCAGACCCCGCTCCTTGGCCCAGCGGCCGTTCCCGTCCATGACGACGGCGACGTGCTTGGGCACCAGCTCGCCGGGGATCTTCGGGGGCGTGGCGCCCGAAGGGTGCGGCTCGGGGGTCTTGTACGTGCGCCGGTTACGGCCACCGAGGATCCCGCGTACTGCCATGAGCTGTCTCGTCTCCCTGTGCCTGCTGTGCCTGTGTTACTTCTCTACGTATCGCAGCGAACGCAGTCCGCGCTCCAGATGCCAGTGCAGATAGGCGGACACCAGCCCGCTCCCCTCCCTGACATGCCGCGCCTCGCACGCGTCCGCCGTCTCCCAGTCACCGGTGAGCAGCGCGCTCAGCAGGGCGACGGCCTCAGCCGAGGGTACGACGCTGCCGGGCACCCGGCAGTCGCCGCATATGACGCCGCCCGCCGCGACGGAGAAGAACCGGTTCGGACCGGGCATTCCGCACCTCGCGCAGTCCTCGAAGCTGGGTGCGTAGCCGTTGACTGCGAGGGAGCGCAGCAGGAAGGCGTCAAGGATCAGGCTCGGGGCGTGCTCCCCGCGGGCGAGGGTACGGAGCCCTCCGACGAGCAGCAGGTACTGCTGGACCGCGGGCTCGCCCTCGTGGTCGGTGAAGCGCTCGGCGGTCTCCAGCATCGCGGTGCCCGCGGTGTACCGGGCGTAGTCGGTGACGATGCCGCCCCCGTACGGCGCGATGGTCTCGCTCTGGGTGCAGAGGGGCAGTCCGCGGCCGATCAGCTCGCTGCCGCGGGCGAAGAACTGCACGTCCACATGGGAGAACGGTTCGAGGCGGGCGCCGAACTTCGACTTCGTACGCCGCACCCCGCGCGCGACGGCCCGCACCCGGCCGTGGCCGCGGGTCAGGATCGTGATGATCCGGTCGGCCTCGCCCAGTTTCTGCGTGCGCAGCACCACGCCGTCGTCCCGGAACAAGCTCATGCGCCCATTGTCCTGTACCCGGCCACCGGAGCGGGCCCGCCCCCGAAATCCGTCCGCGACGGGCGCCCCGGTTCAGCTTCCGTCGGCCGCGCCGCCGGCCGGTACCGCGAGCCCCGACTCGTACGCCGCGATGACCAGCTGCGCCCGGTCCCGGGCGCCCAGCTTGCCCATGATCCGGCTGACGTGGGTCTTGGCGGTGAGCGGGCTGAGCCCCAAGGTCTCGGCGATTTCGGTGTTGTTGAGTCCGCGCGCGACCAGGCCGAGCACCTGCCGTTCACGGTCCGAGAGGCAGTCCGGACCGCCCGGGGCGCCCCGGAACGGCAGCTCGGGCCCGCGCAGCACACGGGAGATCAGCCGGGCGGTCGGGCCGGGTGAGAGCAGGGCATCGCCCGCGGACACCGTTCTGATCGCGGCGAGGAGTTCGGCGGGCCGAGTGTCCTTGACCAGGAAGCCCGAGGCGCCCGCGCGCAGCGCCTCGGCGACATGCTCGTCGGTGTCGTACGTGGTCAGGACCAGTACCTTCACCCCGGCGAGCTCCCCGTCGGCGGCGATCAGCCGGGTCGCCTCGATGCCGTCGAGCTCCGGCATGCGGATGTCCATGACGACGATGTCGGGCCGGTGCGTGCGGGCCAGGCCGACCGCTTCGAGGCCGGTGCCCGCCTGTGCCACGACCTCCATGTCGGACGCCGACTCGACGAGCATCGCGAACGCCGCCCGGACAAGGGTCTGGTCGTCGGCGAGCAGTACGCGGATCATGGCGCGGTCTCCCCCTCGTGGCAGGGCAGCACCGCCGCGACCTCGAAGCCCCCGGCCGGGCCCGGCCCGGCCGTCAGCGTGCCGCCGGTGCTGCGTGCGCGTTCGCGCATCCCGACTATGCCGAACCCGGGTGCCGAGCCGTTCGCCCGGGGTCCTGCGCCGTCGTCGGTGACCTTGACGCTCAGTGCGCCGCGGCCGTCGGGTTCGACGGCCACCGTGATCCGTACCTCGGGTCCGGCATGGCGCAGGGCGTTGGTCAGCGACTCCTGCACGATCCGGTACGCGGCCGCGCCGGTTGCCGGCGCCACCCTGCTGCCCGGCGTGCGGACGGCCAGGTCGACCCGGGCCCCGGCGGCCTCCGCTGCCCGCACGAGACCGGGCAGCGCCGCCAGGTCCGGCAACGGTCCGTCGGACTCGTGTCCGTCGCCGCGCAGCACCTGCAGGGTGGTGCGCAGTTCGGCGCGTGCCTCGCGGCAGGTGTCGGCGATGTCCTCCAGCGACCGGGCGACCGCCTGCCGGTCGAGCCGGTCCGGGTCGACGGTCAGGATGTGCGAGGCCACCGAGGTCTGGACACCGATCAGCGTGATGCTGTGGGCCAGCAGGTCGTGCAGGTCGCGGGCGATCCGCAGCCGCTCCTCGGCGACCCTGCGCCGGGCCTCCTCCTCGCGGGTCCGTTCGGCGCGTTCGGCGCGCTCCAGCACGGAGGCGACGTACTGGCGGTAGATGCGCACATCGACACCGCAGAACAGCACGGCGATGATCCACCCGGAGATCCGCAGCAGCTGCAGGCCTTCATGGGTGTTGATGGTGAGCACCACCGTCACCATGACGGAGAGCACGCCGATCCCGGTCAGCACCGTGCGCAACGGCCGTCCGGTCACCGCCACCGTGTAGAGGGCGATCCAGGTCTGCGGCATCGGTGCCGAGTGCGCGTTGTCGAGCGCGTGGTACGGCACCAGGATCGGGATCATGGCGAGCAGGGCGAGCAGTGGGCTGCGCCGCCGCCACACGATCGGTACGGCGCTCGCCATCAGCAGCACCCAGCCGAGCGTGTCCGGCGTCCGCGCCTGGTCGGTGGTGAGGGCGAGGACGGCGGAGAGCGCACCGGCGCCCCCCGCGACGAGGGCGTCGGTGCGCGTCCTGTGCGGTGCATGCAGGGGGTCGCGGTTGACGACCGCCAGGATGCGTTCGCGCCGGCGCATGGATCGGGACACGCCGCCATCCTCCGGTACGCGCACGGGCACCGTCACCGGTTCCGTACGAGTTCGGGCTCGCGCGGCCCGGGGGCGGCGGGCGTCCGGCTGAGCTTCCCCGGCCACCAGATGGTGCGCTGGAGTGCCACGCTCGCCGAGGTCACGAGGTAGGTGCGGACGAGGAAGGTGTCGAGGAGGACACCGACCGCGATGACGAAGCCCATCTCGACCAGGCTGACCATCGGCATGTTCGTCAGGACGGCGAAGGTGGCCGCGAGCACCAGTCCGGCCGAGGCGATCACGCCGCCGGTGGTGCGCAGGGCGGTGAGTGCGGCGGCGGTCGGTTCGGCGCCGGAGAGCGCCTCCTCGCGGACCCGGTGCATCAGGAAGATGCCGTAGTCGACGCCGAGCGCCACCAGGAAGACGAAGGAGAGCAGCGGCAGTCCGGGATCGGCGCCCTTCAGTCCGAGGACCGGTTCGAAGACCAGCCCGCCGATGCCGAGGGCGGCGCCCCAGACGGCGACGACTGCGGCGACGAGCAACAGCGGGGCGACGAGGCTGCGCAGCAGCGCGATCAGGATCAGCAGGACGGAGAGGAGGACGAGCGGGACGACGATCTTCAGGTCCCGGGAATCAGCCGTCTCCAGGTCCATCTGCTGGGCACTGGGACCACCGACATGGCTGCCGTCCAGTCCGTCGCGCAGGGCCTTGATGGTGGCCTGTTCGCCCGCCGACTCGGGGGCGTCCGTCGCGGCGACGGAGAGTTCGGTCCAGCCGCCGCCGCTGCGGCCTCGTTCGACGGCGGCGACACCGTCGGTGGCGCCGGCCTTCGCCATGGTCTCGGCCACCCGGTCGGTGGGGGCGATCACGGTGATCGGCTGGGTGGACCGCTCGGGATAGGCGGCGGCGAGTGTCTCCATCGCGGAGATCGAGTCCGGTTTGCTGGTGAACGAGTCCTCCTGCTTCAGGTCTCCGGGCAGGTTGAACGCGCCGAGCGCCAACGCCCCCAGCAGCACACCGCCGCAGGCGAGTACGGCGACGGGCCGGCGTCCGGCCGAGCTGCCCATCGCGGCGAACAGTGAACGCCGTTGCCCGGGCGTGCTGCCGTACGCGGGGACGAGTGGCCAGAACACCCGGCGGCCGAGCAGGACCAGGAGCGCGGGCAGCAGCGTCAGCATGGCGAGCAGCGCACAGAGTACGCCGACAGCGGCGATGGGGCCCATGCCCCGGCTGCTGGTGAGGTCGGCGGCGAGCAGGCACAGGAGGCCCACGGCGACGGTGCCGGAGGAGGCGAGGACAGCGGGTCCGCAGCCGCGCAGGGCGGCGGCCATGGCGTCGTACGGCCGTGCGGCGCGGCTCAGTTCCTCGCGGTAACGGGAGACGAGCAGCAGCGCGTAGTCGGTGCCCGCGCCGAAGACGAGGATGGTCATCACGGCGGAGCTCTGGCCGGTGACGGTGACGTCGAAGCCCCGGTTGAGCCCGTAGACGACGGCCATGGACAGCGCGTCTGCGACGCCCGCGACGACGAGCGGCACCAGCCACAGCAGCGGGCTGCGGTAGATGACGATCAGCAGGATCGCCACGACGGCGACGGTCGTGTAGAGCAGCGGTCCGCCCAACGACGTGTAGACCTCCTGGGAGTCGACGATCAGCGCCCCGGGGCCGCCCACCTCGACGCTCAGCCCGCCGCCGCCCTTCGCGACGTCGCGCACCTCGTCGACGAACGCCTTCCTGGCCTCGTCGTCCTGGCCGGGCTCCGTCGAGGAGACCGGGTACATCAGCGTCGTACCGTCCTTGGCGGGCACGCCCCTGGGGGTTCCGGTCAGGGTGTGGTCGCCCGCGAGCGCGGCGGCCTGCCGGTCCGCCGTGGCCCGGTCGGCGGCGGTCAGACCGCCGTCGCGGTGGTAGACGAGGACGAGATCGGTGGACTCCCCGCCGGGCAGCGCGTCCTGGATCTTCGCCACCTGCGTGGAGTCGGCACTCGCCGGCAGGTAGTCGACGGCCCGGTTCGTCTGTACGTCGGCGAGCTTGCCCGCCAGGGGCCCGGCGAGCGCGATCACGGCGACCCAGAGCGCGAGGACCGCCCAGGGCAGCATGCGTCTGCGGCTGCCCGCCCGGGGCGGTGTGCTGCTGTCTTTTACGGCCCTCATCACGGGCCCCCCTTCGGCCGGTTGTCCGGTACGTGTCCAGACTCCCGGCCGCCGGGGGCCGATTCGTCGCGCCGGGGGCCGACTTCGCGGCTACTGCCGGGGTGGGCGAAGAGGCGCCCGTACTCCCGCGGGAGTACGGGCGCGGTGCGGAGCGGCGTATGTCACGAGGGGGTGCGCGCCGCCGCGGCGAGCAGCCGGGCCGTGTCGTCCGGGCAGAGCTGCAGCGCGGCGCCGACCGTGGTGAGCACCTCGCGCTCCGCCTGGCTGTACGGGCCGTCGGCGAGCGCGATCCTGGCGCCCTGCAGGAGGATCGATTCGCGTCCGCCGGGCGCGAGGTGCGGGGCGAGGGGTTCCAGCGCCTCGTGCAGTTCGATGGCGAGGGCGGCGCCGCACGCCTCGGCGGCGGCGTCGAACGCGGAGCCGTGTCCGATGTCGGCGGCGAGGACCTCGACGACAGTGGAGAGCTGGTCCTCGGTGCAGTCGTCGAACCCGGCACCGCGCACGGTGGCCGCCGCCGTCTCCAACGCGGTGCGGGAGGCGGTGCCACCGGCGGCGAGGATGCCGAGCGCGACGATGTGGACGGCGTCCCGGAGCATCGCGGAGAACCGGGTGGTGGTGGGGTGGTCGAGCGCGTCGGTGCCGAAGTGGGTGCGGCAGGCGGCGCATTCGACGACGGGGCCCACGGTGCCGCGGCGCAGCACTGGCACGCCGAGCACCGTGAAGCGGCGACGGCCGGTGAGACGGCGGTAGTTGCGGTCACCACCGCAGCCGGGGCAGAAGAACTCGCCGTCACCGACGGCGTCCCAGATGGTGCGGATGCCGCAGATACGCAGCTTTATGGCGCGTTGTCCCAGGGCTGACCGCACGTCGCACACCTCCGTAACGCTCCGGCAACATTGCCGTGTTGACGTGATGTTAACCACAGTCGCGAGGTGACGTCAGCACCTCGCTCGTCACAACCGTCGGGAGATGGCCGAACCCCGCCTCCCTGGAGCGGGTGGGCGGGGTCCGTCGGCCGTGCGGTTCTACGCCCTTTCGGGCGCGGGGTCAGCGGGTCGCGCGGTTGACCGCGGAGACGACCGCCTTCAGCGAGGCCCGCGTGGTGTTGGCGTCGATGCCGATGCCCCACAGGACCTTTCCGTCGATCGCGCACTCGATGTACGAGGCGGCCTGGGCGCTCGCGCCCTCGCTCATCGTGTGCTCGGTGTAGTCCAGCAGACGGGCGTCGATGCCGATGGCCTGCAGCGCTTCGAAGAACGCGGAGATCGGACCGTTGCCGGTACCGGTCAGCACGGTGTCCGTGCCGTCCACGGTCGCGTCGACGGTGATCGTGTCCCGGCCGTCGGAACCGGTCGTGGTCTGGCCGGAGCGGATCTGTACGCGCCCCCAGGCGTTCTCGGGGTTGGGCAGGTACTCGTCCTGGAACGTGGACCAGATCTGTGTCGGCGTGACCTCGCCGCCCTCGGCATCGGTCTTGGCCTGAATGATCCGGGAGAACTCGATCTGCATCCGGCGCGGCAGGTCCAGCTTGTGGTCGTTCTTCAGGACGTAGGCGATTCCGCCCTTGCCCGACTGGGAGTTGACCCGGATGACCGCCTCGTACGAGCGGCCGACGTCCTTCGGGTCGATCGGCAGGTACGGCACCGCCCACTCGATGTCGTCGACGGTCTTGCCCTGGGCGGCCGCGTCGGCCTCCATGGCGTCGAAGCCCTTCTTGATGGCGTCCTGGTGGGAGCCGGAGAAGGCGGTGTAGACCAGGTCGCCCGCGTAGGGGTGGCGCGGGTGGACCTCCATCTGGTTGCAGTACTCGCTGGTGCGACGGATCTCGTCGATCTGCGAGAAGTCGATCTGCGGGTCGACACCCTGCGAGAACAGGTTCATGCCCAGCGTCACCAGGTCGACGTTTCCGGTGCGCTCGCCCTGGCCGAACAGGCAGCCTTCGATCCGGTCCGCACCGGCCATGATCGCCAGCTCGGCTGCGGCGACGGCGGTGCCGCGGTCGTTGTGCGGGTGGACCGACAGGCAGACGTGCTCGCGGCGCGACAGGTTGCGCGACATCCACTCGAACCGGTCCGCGTGCGTGGACGGCGTCGATCGCTCCACGGTGGCGGGCAGGTTCAGGATGATCTCGCGGCCCTCCTCGGGCTGCCAGACGTCACAGACGGCCTCGCAGACCTCCAGGGCGAAGTCCAGCTCGGTGTCGGTGAAGATCTCCGGGCTGTACTGGTAGCCGAAGATCGTCTCGTCGCCGAGGATCTTCTCCGCGTACTCCATGACCAGTCGGGTGCCGTCCACCGCGATCTGCTTGACCTGCTCCTTCGAGCCGCGGAAGACCACGCGGCGGAAGGTGGGAGCAGTGGCGTTGTACAGGTGCACCGTGGCGCGCCGCGCACCGACCAGCGATTCGACAGTTCGCTCGATCAGCTCCTCGCGGGCCTGGGTCAGGACGGAGATCGTCACGTCCTCGGGGATCGCACCCTCTTCGATGATGGAGCGCACGAACGCGAAGTCGGTCTCGCCGGAGGACGGGAAGCCGACCTCGATCTCCTTGTACCCCATGCGTACGAGCAGGTCGAACATCTCGCGCTTGCGGGCCGGCGACATCGGGTCGATCAGTGCCTGGTTGCCGTCACGCAGATCGGTGGACAGCCAGCGGGGCGCCACGGTGATCCGGTTGTCCGGCCAGGTGCGGTCGGGGATCTCGACGGCCTCGTACCGGCCGTACTTGTGGACCGGCATCCCGGACGGCTTCTGCAGCTGGGTGGCATTGGTGATCGGCGTGGGCCGACCGACGGCGTTCTCGACGGGGGTCTGAGCGGGATTCGCGGCGGTCATGACGTACGGCTCCTCGGGGGCCAGCGGTGGGACGGCCGACTGTGTCGCTGCAACACCAGACTCCGCGGGGAGGGGGTCGGCCTACGACTACAGGCCCTCGCCGCGGCAGCTAAGAAGAAGCAGCCCGAAACGCATGATGCGACGAGACTAACCGAGAGGCGCCTGAGACGTCGGTCGTGTATCAGTATGCGGGACCGGACCTCGGTAACGGGTAAACAGTGATCAATCACTCCATATGTCCAATCCTGATGGCAAACAGTGACACGGCGATGACACAGTGCCACAGTCGAACTCATGCAGCCTCGACCTCAGCACGGGTTCCAGCCCGTCTTCTGCACGATCGTGCCGCCCCACGTACTCGACAAGCTGTCACAAGCCGACGACCCCGATCTGGCCGGTCCGGCCCGCCGCACCCTGGAGGGCGACGCCGCCCGGCGCACCCGCCGCCAGATGGCCACCCTCGTCACCCCCACACCCGGCCCCGCGACGACGGACCAGCTGTCCGACAAGCCTGAGCGCACGCTCTACGACTGCCGCCACGGCACGCAGCTGCCGGGCTTCAAGGTCCGCGGCGAGGGTGAGGAGCCGACGAGGGACGCGAGCGTCAACCGCGCGTTCGCGGGACTCGGCGCCACCTTCGAACTGCTGCTCACGGCGTACGGCCGCCATTCGATCGACGGCAACGGGCTGCCGCTGATCGGCTCCGTCCACTACGACGAGAAGTACAACAACGCCTTCTTCGACGGCGAGCAGATGGTCTTCGGCGACGGGGACGGGGAGATCTTCCTCGACTTCACCGTCGCCATCGATGTGATCGCCCACGAACTGACGCACGGGCTGACCCAGCACACGGCCAACCTGAGCTATTTCGGCCAGTCCGGCGCGCTCAACGAGTCCATGTCGGACGTCTTCGGTTCCCTGGTGAAGCAGTACTCACTGGGCCAGACCGCCGACCAGGCGGACTGGCTGATCGGCGCAGGTCTGCTGGCCCCACGGGTGCAGGGCGAGGCGCTGCGCTCGATGAAGGCGCCCGGCACGGCGTACGACGACGATGTGCTCGGCAAGGACCCGCAGCCCGCGTCGATGGAGGACTACATCCACACCACCGAGGACAATGGCGGTGTACACCTCAACTCGGGCATCCCGAACCGCGCCTTCTGTCTGTTGGCCACGGCGCTCGGCGGCAACGCGTGGGAGCGGGCGGGACAGCTCTGGTTCGACGTCCTCACGGGCCGCCGCCTGGCCGCGGACGCGGAGTTCACGGACTTCGCCCGCCTGACGGTCGAAGCGGCGAGGGACCGCTTCGGCGAGGGCGACGAGTTGGAAGCGGTGCGGAAGGCATGGTCGGAGGTGGGCGTGCCGTCCGCGTAGGCCCGGTCACGGTTCCTGTCCTCGATCGCCGGAGTTCGGCCGGAAAACAGGTCTCTCCGGCGATTGAGGAGCGGGATCCGGGGCAGAGCCCCGGAAGCAACGCGAGAGGAGTCGAACCATGCGGATCCAGGTCACCCGCACCGGCGGCTTCACCGGCATCGCCCGCCACCGCGAGATCGACACCTCGGGCCTCACCGACGCAGCGGAGTGGGAAGCCCTGGCCGAATCCGCACTCGCGGCGGGCCGCGGCACCCCACCGCCCGGGGTGCCGGACGGCTTCCGGTACCGGATCACGGTCGACGACCGCACCACGCACTGCGCGGATCCGCACCTGACCGACGCCCAGCGCGCACTGATCTCACGCGTCCTCAAGGAGGGCGCGTGAGGTCGAGGCGCGGCTGACCCTCGGCCCTGGGGGCCTCAGCGGCATCGGGCGACTGCGCCG